>NZ_CAJMZK010000006.1:0-429249 GCF_905220265.1 Paraburkholderia sp. J67 | reverse complement strand
GCGATCACTCATCACCACAGATCTGTGCGTCAGACGGGCTCGCTGATCGATGACCGAGCGAGGCAGATGCACAGCCTCTCTACGAAGAGCTGGCGCTCGATTAATGTGATATGGCGCGCTCTAGATCTTTCCTCCCGCGGCAAGCGCCGCGAGATATCCCGAGGCCATTCTCGCCCTCTCCTGACATCTCCAAACAGCAGCCAGTCCCGGCCTGCACGACCTAAAAACCATCACACCAACCCTTCGCCGACAAGAAAACAAAAAGCCCGCCACTTTCGTGGCGGGCTTTTTCGTTCCAACTGCCAAAGCGCAGCGGCTATCCGCTATTAACGCTCCAGGAACGGACGCAGCTTATCGGCGCGGCTCGGGTGCATCAGCTTGCGCATCGCCTTGCTTTCGATCTGGCGAATACGCTCGCGCGTGACGTCGAACTGCTTGCCCACTTCCTCGAGCGTGTGATCCGAGGTCGTGTCGATGCCGTAACGCATGCGCAGCACCTTTGCCTCACGCGGCGACAGCGCCTTGAGCGCTTCGTCGATGGCGGCACGCATGTTCGCGTGGATCGCCGCATCGGCAGGCGAGCTCGACGATGCATCTTCGATCATGTCGCCGAGCGTAGCGTCACCGTCGTCGCCCACCGGGCTTTCGAGCGAAACCGGCTGCTTGGCGATCTTGAGGATGCCACGCACCTTCTCTTCCGTCATGCCCATGCGTGCGGCCAGATCGGCCGGATGCGCTTCCATGCCGGTCTGTTGCAGGATCTCGCGCGAGATGCGGTTCAGCTTGTTGATCGTTTCGATCATGTGCACCGGAACGCGAATCGTGCGTGCCTGGTCGGCGAGCGCGCGCGTCACAGCCTGACGCACCCACCAGGTGGCGTAGGTCGAGAACTTCCAGCCACGGCGGTATTCGAACTTGTCCACCGCCTTCATCAGGCCAATGTTGCCTTCCTGGATCAGGTCGAGGAACTGCATGCCACGGTTCACGTACTTCTTCGCGATCGAGATCACGAGACGCAGGTTGGCCTTGACCATCTCGCCCTTCGCCTGACGCATCTTGGCTTCAGCAGCGGTCATGCGGCGGTTGATCGCCTTGATCTGTTGCAGCGAGAGCGAAGCAGCCGCTTCGATCTCAGCGAGCTTGCGCTGTTCGGACTGGATAGCCGGCAGGCTGCGCTCGATGGCAGGACCGTACTTGCTCGATGCGGCGGCAGCGCGCACGCCCCATTCGAGGTCGGTTTCCTTGCCCGGGAACTGCTCGATGAACGCTTCGCGCGGCATGCCGCAGCGGTCCACAACGATGGCGAGCACATTGCGCTCGATCGCACGGATTGCCGCGACCTGCTCGTGCAGCAGCGAGCACAGACGATCGATCGTGCGGGCCGTGAAACGGAATTGTGCGAGTTCCTTCTGGATATCCGCGCAGATCTGCATTTCCGCGGCCGAAGCGCGCGCGTCGGCGTCCGTCGTGCAGGTCATCTGCTCGAACAGCGTGCGCACGCGGGCGAAGATCGCCAGGCTATCGGCCTTGAGCTGCGCGAGCATGGCTTCGTTGGCCTTGCTGTTGTCGCCGCCGTCGTCGTCTTCGTCGCTGTCGTCGGATTCTTCTTCTTCCGAGGCTTGGGCTTCGATCGCTTCGTCTGCGTCGGCTTCGGGCGCAGCCGCAGCGGGCTCCTGCTCGGGTTCGCCGCTGCCAATGCCGTCGACGAGTTCGTCGATGCGCATTTCTTCGGCGGCGACGCGGTCAGCGTCGGCGAGAATCGTCGCGACGATCGACGGGCAAGCCGCGATCGCCTGGATCATTTCCTGCAGGCCGTCTTCGATGCGCTTGGCGACTTCGATTTCGCCTGCGCGCGTGAGCAGCTCGCTCGAACCCATTTCACGCATATACATGCGAACGGGATCGGTCGTGCGGCCGAATTCCGAATCGACGGTCGACAGGGCGACTTCGACTTCCTCGTCGGCTTCGTCGTCGGCCTGCTGGTCAGCGCGTGCTTCGTCGTTCAGGAGCAGGGTGTCGGCGTCCGGCGCCTGCTCATAGACCTGCACGCCCATGTCGTTAAACGTCGCGACGATGGTTTCCAGCGCGGCCGTCTGCGCGAAGTTATCGGGCAGGTGGTCGTTGATGTCGGCGTGCGTCAAATAACCGCGTTCACGGCCGAGCTTGATCAGCGCCCGCATCTGATGCTGGCGCTTTTCGAGTTGCGAAGAACCGTCCATTTGAGTCGTATCGCCGGTCTTGTCCTTGGATGAACGGCGTGCGGTGCGGGTAGACGACGAGGCCAGCGCGTCTTCCCGGTCATGGCTAGTCAATACATTCTCCTCGAAAGGAATGCCCGGCGAGGGCAAAAAGGGTCACGCGCCAAGCGGCGTGGCGTCCTGGCGATGACGAAATTGCAGGGGTATGGGCGGGGGCGCATGCCGGCCCGCCGAGCGAGCGCCAAACGCACAAGGGCGTGGCGTCCCGGATTTTCGTGCAATGCAGAAAGATCGCGTATGGTAGTGCGTTACGCCACGTGAGGCAACCGGTATCGTCGCGCGGACGCACAGATCGCCCATTGCAGGGTCGAAACGTTCTGGATACGTTGTCTGAATGGCGCCTTTGGGCGCTCCGCGTTTTCTCACGAGCCTGATTTGACTCAACAACCGGCCAATGGTTCGCACGTTTTCCTTCATTGGATAAACGGCCAGGCGGTGCCGCAGCAAAATTGCGTCGAATTGGCGCATGAACGCACGTGGCGCACTGCAACCGCTCCCCATTACGGCGGTTGCGGCGCGCCAATACTCAATTATGAACGTGTCGGCGGCTGTCTGCGTTGACCTCGACATGCGCGCCGGAATATTACGAAGGAAATTCGTCATATTGGGGGAGTGCGTCAGTAATTTCGTGCCACGGCGCTTTCGAGCCGACAAACAAATGCCCTTGCGGGCGGATAGCGGGGGCATCCACGAGGGTCCCCAGCGTCACGTGCACGTAGGCACCCTCACGTACGACCGAATAGAGCAGGGACCCACAGCGTCCACAATGGACGTCATGCGCGGCATCGGGACTTCCATAGATCATCAGCGCCTGCTGGCCCGCTTCGAGGTTCAGATGCGCGTGCTCGATCCCTGCGAACGGTTTGAAGGCCGCTCCGGTCGCCCGCCTGCACTGCGAACAATGGCAATTGAAGGCATAGCGAAATGCGTCCTCGACCCGATAGCGCACGGCGCCGCACAGGCACTGGCCGCGCAGCGACGCACGGGCACTTTCAATCGACTTAGAGTTCATCGGGCGCACAGGCAAGCAAACCAAACGTTACGGGTGGAGCGTGTGAAGCGATCGCTTCTTCTATATATAGACGCCCCCCGAAAAAACGAGGCCTCCGTTGCTCATAGGTTCCCTGTCAAATGCAAAGGTCACCATTTATGGGAGCTTCCTGGCTGCGCAGGGTCGTTTTCTATGCAATGTCGGTGCGACAAGGCACACAGGCAAGCCCGGAAAGCGACTAAACATGCCTTTTTCGCCTTGCTCGCCCTCGCCGCGACGCTTTTCTTCCCAAATCTGGTTACCTCGAGCCTCGCCATCTCCAGCAAGGGCGAGACGCGGTAACCGTTCAGATCGCCTTCACCCGGGTCGCTCCCGCAATTCCTTCAATCCCTTGATGACGACGAGCAGCGCGCGGCCGTGCTCCTCCGAGCCGTCCCACACGTCGACGATGGCATTGCGCAGCAGATCGTTATAGGCCGCCGCTTGCCGCGAAGCGGCCTTCATTCCATAGAAATTGCATAGCTTATTGAATGACGCGCTGCTGCGCAGTCTGCGCCCGTTCGAGAGCCGAAGCCGCGAAACGGTCGGCTGACTCACCCCGGATAGTCGTGCAATTTCGCTGGACGAGCGCGTGTCGGCGGCCAGTCGGCGCAATAGTTCCTGCACGGGAAAATGAGTGTCTGGGGCTTCCATGTCATGCATTATACCTATACAGTAACGCTTATTGAATTGCTCGCCAGAGTTGGCGGGCGCGGCGCATTTCGAGGAAGTCGATGGCACTGAAACACCTACCGCCCACGTTCTGCTGGTCCAGGATCGGATCGGAAACGGGAGAAGATCTCCCGACGATCGTCCTGCGCAAGGAGTGGGAGCGTCGTCTGGGCGGTGGGCGTTTCCTGTTTGGCATTAGCCAGTCGCTCGGCAGCAGTGCCCAGCTCGCCGCGCTACGCATGGGCTCGCTGCTCGCGCTGTTCTCGCCGGCGGCCAGCCGCCCGCGCGTGGCGGACGTCAAGCGCGAGGACGCGTTCGTCTGGAACGCCTGGGTGGATGCGAGCGGTCAGGTGCGGCAGCTGCCGCAACACGTGTTCGTGACGAGCCGCACGCGGCTGCCGTCGGGCCAGCTGCGCGACCATCACTACGCACTGGTGTGCTCATCGCCCACGGAACTGACGCTTGGCAGCAGCCTGCGCGTGCAGCCCGAGAAGCTGCGCAGCGTGAGCACAGGAAAGGCGCCGTGCGCCTCGCAAGGAACACTGGTGGTGGACCGGGCGAGCCAGGCAGCGCGCGCGGGAGCGGAGTTCGGCGTGAAGGGTTACCCGGTGGCGTTCGGCGTGGAGCTCGAAGCGCCGTATTTCGTAAAGCTCGTGCAGCCCACACGCGTCAAGGCGCGCGACATGGCGAAATTGCACGAGAGCGTGCGCAATGCCGATTTCGACACCTACGTCGAACTCACGAAGCGCCTGCGCAGCGAACCCTCGGCCCAGCATGCGCGCGGTGTCACTAGCGATCTGTTCGAGCTGGTCACGAAGGCCCGGGAGCCCGGCAGCGTCCAGACGCATCAGCCGCACCTTCCCGCACGCGAAACCGAATGCGACATGCTGGCCCAGAGCACCCGTCAGCGCTGCGGCGAGCCGCCCGTCATGGCGATTGCCCCGGCGACAGCAGCCGGCGCCACGCGGGAACTGTTTGCATGCGACCTGTTCGACACCATGCCGGCCGATTGCTCGACGCCGGCGCGGCAGGCCCGCGCTCCGCAAGGAGAGCTTCTGCGTGCCGCCCGCACGCCTGCGGCATCGCGCGGGGCGGACTGGACGCAACTAACGATGGAACTGTTCCATGGTGATTCGTACCCGTACCCGCGTCCCCACAAGCGAGGCCGAGGCCGCCCGACGCTTTCTTGAGGCGAGCCGCAACGTCGAGCAGGCTTTTCGCGCCGCACGCTTGCACGATGGCGCGTCGGCGGCGCAAACGCGCCTCGATCTCGCACTCGACGAACTGGCGCGTGCTGAGCAACTGTTCGAAACCATGGCGAAGGTGCAGGGGCGCCAGCGCAACCGTCCTGCCCTGAACACCTGAGCGACGACGGCGCTCGCCCAGCGTTACATCGACCCAACCGGTCGTCCCCCCTCGGCTGCATGCCGATGGAACGCACGGTCTACGCTGAGCCGGTTTAGGCCCGCATTCGCCGATTACTTCTGCGATTCGGGTGTCAGCTCGAGCACCGCCGCCACCAGCGGCCAGCGCGCGGCCGCGTCCTGCCACGCGTCCTGAGCCTGCACATCGTAATAACGCTCTGCATCGACACCCTCGACGAGCCGCGCGAGCGCATCGATGTCGCCGGGCAGCAGCGGACTGCGGCGCGTGCGGCGGCTACCCCAGAGTTTGAGCGCCATTTACTTGCCCTCCACCCAGACGCCGTCCGGCGTATGGATCACATAACCGGTCGGCGTGGTCATCGTCACCGTACCTTCGTTCTCGCCCACCATGCGCGTCTGCGGCAGATTCTGCGCGTACTGTGCGAGCGGCTGCGCGCCCACGGCGAACGGGCTCTTGGCCACCAGATTCGCGAGCAGTTGGGCGAGCGCCAGATAGCTCGTCGGCTGGTCGATCGTCACCGGGCCGCCCGCCTGCTCCGTACCCGCAGGCAGGCCGACGATCTTCACGCCCACCGGCACATGGACGATATGCGGCGTCGGGATTTCGCGCATGCCCGCGATCTGGTTCTCTTCGCCGCGCAGCGCCGCGCCGTGCTCGGGCACGAACACGATCACGGCCTTGCGGCCCGACTGCGCAACCATGTCGATCACCTTGTCCACGTCGCCGAGCAGCGTCTGCAGCCGCACCGGATACGACTCGAGGCTCGTGAGCTTGTTGTTCGGCAGGCGGTTGCCGTCATGCATCGACACGGTGTTGTAGTAGAGCGCGACCGGGCCGCCGCCTGCCGCGATGCGTTGCTTGTACCAGCGCGCGATCACGTCGTAGTCGTCGACCAGATTCGAATTGTCGAACTCCTTCATGAACGGGGGCAGGCCATCGTTCGACGGAATCGTCACGCCCGGCACGCCGATTTCCTTGAGCACGGTGCCGCGAAAATCGTCGAAGCGGCCGTTGTGGTTGAGCAGCGCGTTCGGCGTGAAGCCTGCCTGCGCCAGTTGCGCGAACAGATGGCATTCGGGCGCGGCCGGGTCGTAGAGCGCCTTGTGCGGCTCCTGCCCGCAAGTCGCGCGCAGCACCCGGATCGCCGCCGGGCCGCTATAGCTCGCGCCCGAGCTGAAGTTCTGGAAGAGGTAATCGAAGCGCGAGAACAGCGGGTTATTGCGCGCCTTCACGACATCCATGTCGTCCCACGAGAGCGAACAGATATGCACGACGATGATGTCGAACTGCGCGCTGGTATCGCTCGTGAGCGGCGTGAAGGTCACCCGCCGGCCTTCCTCGTTGGAGCGGAACGCGGCGAGCTGCTGGTCGTAGCCGCCGGCCTGCTCGTTCTTCGGCTCGTTGGCGTTGCGGCCATCGCTATCGCCACCATCGTTGCCGCTCTGGGCCAGCGCACTCGTGGCGTTCGCGACCAGCGTGCCCGCGCCCTGGTAAAGCGGCACCGCGACCAGCGCGACCAGCACGAGCGTCGTCACGCGGATCCAGCGATTGATCAGGAAGTAGAGCAACACCGCCAGCACCGCCGAGACGATCGCCTTGATCGACACGAGACGCCCCATCAGCTCCAGCATGTACGAAGGCGTGAAGGTGAACAGCACGGGAATCTGCGAGATCGCACGGCTGATCGGCGGCCAGCCCGACTCGTGATAGAAGAGCGCGATGCCCGCGAGCACCGCGAGCACGTTGCGCGTGGTGCGCAGCCAGCGCCGGTGCAGCGGCACGAGCAGTGCGACGGCGAACAGGATGTTCAGCAGCCATTCGACCTGGAGCTTCCCGAGCGAGAAGAGGTACAGCTTGGCGGCGAAGTAGAGGTTCCAGAGGCCCATATTGAAGTCGCGTTCCAGCGTGGTTGCAGCGTGAATTCGGTCGCGTTGCGGTGTCGATCGAGCGTCGTCGTGCGCCGTTGAGCTTTATGGCTGGCGGGCCGGCTTGCCGCGCACCGCGCGTCGGCGCGTGAAAATGTTTTCGACCGCGTCGAAGAAGGCATCGGCCAGACGCAGATAACCCTGCCAGCTCAGCATGATCAGCTCGACGAGGCCATTGAGCGGCGCATCGTCGCGCGGCACATCCTCCCATTCGAGCCAGGCGTCGGCGCGCCCGAAGGTGCATTCGACCAGACGCCGCTCGCGCTCGATCGACATTTCCTCGAAGCGAATGCCCAGGCGTCGGTCCGCGAGCCGCGCAACCACAGCGGGGAAGTCGTGCTCGACCGCGCCGCGCGAGAGGCACACGCTCACGCGTTCGCCGGTCTCGAGCTTTTCCAGGCCCGCTTCGACCGGCAGCACGAGACCGAGCCCCCCCATCGAATAGTTCTCGGTCTTGCAGGCGAGCGTGCGGCCATCGGGCAGCGTGAGCATGGCGGGCACGCGCAGCGGAATGCGGTGCGCGACGCGCACCTGGCGCGCTTCCTTGGCCACGCCCACGGCCAGACCGAGCACCGTGAGATTCACGAAGGCCCAGAACAGGTTCATGAACACGGTGGCGGGCTCGTCGCTCTGCCAGATCGTCAGACGCCCGATGCCGGCCAGCACGGCCAGCACGTTGATGCCGAGCAACACGAGATACGGCGTGGAAATGGTCCAGTCGAGGTAATCCTCTTCGATGTGACCGCCCTTGGACGTCACATTGAACTTGCCGAGCTTCGGATTCACCACGGCGATCGTGGTGGGCAGCACGATGTACCACGCCAGCACGCTCTCATAGGCTTCGGCCCAGAACGAGTGCCGGTAGCGCCCCTGGATGCGCGAGTTGGCGATCGCGGCGGTCACGAGATAGGGGAGCACGTAGGCGAGGATCACGGTCGCGGGCGTGTTGATGACGTGCAGTCCGAAATACAGGAACGCGCACGGCATCACGAGGAAGATCAGCCGCGGGATCCCGTAGAAGAAGTGCAGCATGGCGTTGCTGTAGCACATGCGCTGGAAGAACGAGAGCCCTTTGCCGACCCACGGATTGTCGAGCCGGAAGATCTGCGCCATGCCGCGCGCCCAGCGGATACGCTGGCCGATATGGCCCGCGAGGCTTTCGGTGGCGAGACCCGCCGCCTGCACGGTGCGCAGATACGCCGAGGTAAAACCGTGGCGATGCAGGCGCAGCGAGGTATGGGCGTCTTCGGTCACGGTCTCGGTCGCGATTCCGCCGATCGACTCCAGCGGGCCGCGCTTGATGATGGCGCACGAGCCGCAGAAGAACGTGGCGTCCCAGAAGTCGTTGCCGTCCTGGATCAGGCCGTAGAACAGACTGCCTTCGTTCGGCACGCGGTGGAACGTATCGAAATTGCGCTCGAAAGGATCGGGCGAAAAGAAGTGGTGCGGCGTCTGCACCATCGCGCACTTCGGATCGGCGAGGAAGGTGCCCACCGTCGTCTGGAGGAAAGAGCGCGTGGGAATGTGGTCGCAGTCGAAGATCGCGATCAGCTCGCCGTCGGTGAGCTTGAGCGCGTGATTGATGTTGCCCGCCTTCGCGTGCGTGTGCTCCTTGCGGCGGATGTAGCCCACGTTCACCAGCGCGGCGAAGTCGCGGAATTCATCGCGGTCGCCGTCGTCGAGCAGATAGATGCGCAGCTTGTCGCGCGGCCAGTCGATCGTGCTGGCCGCGAACACGGTCGGACGCACCACCGAAAGCGGCTCGTTATAGGTCGGAATGTAGATGTCGACGGTCGGCCAGTCGGCGGGGTTGTCGGGCAGCGGCGAGGGCTTGCGGCGCAGCGGCCAGGCGGTCTGCACATAGCCGAGCATCAGCACGACCCAGGTGTAGAGCTCGGCGGCGAACAGCACGTAGCCGACGATCGCCTCGGCGGGGCTCGTGAGATGCAGCGTCTGGGTCGAGCGCCACCAGACATAGCGCCCCGTCATGATGATCGACAGCATCACCATCAACATGGTGGAGAGCCGTCCCGGCACGCGGCGCGCGAGCATGACCACCAGCCAGACGAGGAAGAACAGCAGCACCTGGTCGCCGAGCGGCAGGGGCGTCGTGCAGATCGTGACGGCGGCGATGAAGGCGAGCCAGAGCAGGCACTGACGCAGGAAGGGCACCCGGTCGAGCGCCTCGGAAAGCTTCTCCAGCCGATGCTGGATGCCTTCCCAGTGAATCGTCGGCAGACGCGCCGACACGGCCGAGGCCGCGCGCCGGCCGCGCCGGTAGAGCGGTTCGAGCTTGCGGTCGAGCCACACGCGCAGCGCGAGCTTGCGCGGATGCGCCTGCTTGTGCACCTCGCGCAGATCGGCGGCCAGCCGGCGGCGCCCACGGCGTGGCCGCAGGAACAGCCGCAGGAGCCACGCGCGCGTGCTGCGGTCGTTGCCAATGTCCAGGCGCCGCACGATGTCGCGGCCGAGCGACGAGAACGCGAGCGCAGGCCAGTCAGGCTTGCCCGGGCGCGGCGGCTGGAAAAAGAGCCGCAGCAGCCACTGGCCGAAGCCGGCGTCGGCGGCCAGACTCAGTTCCGGCGCGCTCACGCGGCGCAGCCCCGTCCAGAGCCCGCTCCAGCCGCGGGCCAGCGGATCGCTCACGTAGTTGGCCCAGAACGTGTGGACCCTGGCGCGGATCATCTTCTGCCTCCCGTCGAGCGGTCGGGCGGCGCGGGCCGCGCGCCCTCGGGCAGATCGCTTTGCAGCTCGGCGAGCGCCCCCGTGGACCAGTGCGAGATCCACGAGGCGATGCCGTTCATGTCGTGCGCGGCCTGCGAGCCCGGCGCGCCACGGCAGAAGTTCGAGCCGCTTGCGAAGGCGTTGGGCACGCCCGTATCGGCGTGCACGAGGTAAGGCAGCATGGCCGCGCCCAGACGCGCGCGCAGCATCGCGATCAGGTCGGTGTGCAACTGGCGGGCGGGCACCACGGCGTTGGCGATGAACGCGGTGCGCTTGCCCGCGCGCACCAGCGCCTCGGTGAAACGCGGCAGCGTCGCGCAGGCCGCCGCATCGGGCGTGAGCACGCCGAGCACGAGGTCGGCTGCTTCGATCGCCTGGCGCGCGTGCGCCGAAGGCCAGGGCGCGGCGTCGATCAGCGCGATCGCGTTCGAGGGCAGATCCACGCGGCCGAGCAGGTCGCGCAGCCAGCGGCGATTGGCGTCGAGGCGCGCGCTGCCGTCGCCGTCATCGTCGGCATCGAAGCCATTGCTCGCCTGGCCGGTCTGCCCGGTTGTGCTGCCCCAGGGCAGCACCAGCACGCCGTCGTCGCTTTCCAGTGCGGCGCTGGCCCAGCCGTCGCCGCTCGCGCCCGGGTCGTACAGATGCGTGATGAGTCCTTCACGGGCGCTTTCGCGCAGGCCGAAGTGCAACGCCAGCACATTGCGCGGATCGCATTCGATGGCGAGCGCCGTGTGCGAGCGCGCGGCCAGCAGGCCCGCGAGCGCGGCGGTGAGCGTCGTGCGGCCCGCGCCGCCCACGGCGGAGACGATCGCGACGGTTTTCATGAGCGAGGCTCCGCGAGAGTGGCCGGAGAGGCGGCAGGAGTGGGCGTAGGCGTCGCCGCGGGCGCGGTCGAGGGGCGGCGCACCACGAGGTCTTTGCGGCGCTTGCCGCGGATCACGAGCGCGTCCAGTTGCGGTGGCAGCTCGAGCGGACGCTGGCGCACCGGCTTGGCCCAGTCGGGCACGAAGCGTCCAATGCGAAAACGCCATGCTAGCCACCAGAGCGGTGCGGCGAGGATCAGCCCCCAGACGAAATAACCGATAAAAATGTCCATGTCAGCGGGTTCCCTGGGCTTTGAGCGGCAGCGGCGCGCGGCGCGGCTCGCCGCGGGTCGCGGCGGCTGGCGGGGCAAGCGGCGTGGGTGCGGCGTCGGCAAGGACCGGCAGCGCAGGCAGGGCCGGTGCGGCTGACGGTGCCGATGGAGTCGCCAGTGGCGCGCTGACGGCGGGCGCTTCCTCGCGCGGCGCGACAGCGGCGGCGGGGTAGGAGGCAATCGACGGCGCGGCGGGCTTGATGGCCGCATCGACGGTGGCGTGCGCCGCGACGTGCGCCTGCGCTTCCTGCAGCGCATTGAGTGCGAGCCAGCCCGAGTAATCGGGCGGCGTATGCGCGTCGATCTCGTCGGTGAGCGATTCCAGCAGCGCGCCAATCGAGTTCGCGTCGCCACAGCGCTGCTCGCCCTGGAACAGCTCGGCGAGCGGGCGCTGGAATACGCGCTGGCAGACCGCGTCCGCGTCGCCCAGGCGGCAGGCGAAAAAGAACACATACAGGCTGTCGCCGGCCGCGGTCATGATGTCGCCCGCGCGCCGCTGATGGCAGGCCTTGAGCGCGTCCACGTGGGCCACTTCGGGCATCAGCGCGAGACGGATCAGCACGCTCGGCAACTGGATCACCCGGCTGCGTTCGACGGCCGCGCGCACCAGCTCGACGAAGTGCGTGGCGCCCACGTAACCGCTTTCCTCGCCGTGCATCACGCCGGCCAGCGCCTGGCGGTAATCGGCGGGCAAGGGCCGCGAGAACACCTGGCCTTGCAGGCTTTCGACGATGGCCTCGAGCTGCGCAAGCGTCGTATGGCGCGGCACCACGCGGTTCGCGCCGAGGTTGAGCATGAGCGACTCGTAGCGCATCGCCACGGCTTCCTCGCGCACGATGATCTTGAGTGCGTTGCCTGATTGCAGGCGCAGCGTGTGCACCTGCTCGGCGAGCGATTCAAGCTCGCGGCTCGCGCCGAAATCGAGCACCACCGTCGCCGCGACGGCCGTGCGCGCGGCGGCGAGCGCCGTTTCGTTGTCGTCGACCACCTGCCAGGCGGCTGGCAGCACACGCTCGTTGAGCACGGAGTCGCGCGAGATGATCACGCGGCCTTCATCGGGCGCGAGCAGGCCCGCCTCGCCGATCGAATGCTCGAACGTGCCGCCCGAGACCGTCAGCCGATGATCGAGCGCCGCGAAGCGCAGCGGCAGCGACTGACTGCCGAGCACCGCGTCGCCCGAGCGCCAGAACGCCACTTCCCAATGGAACTGGCCTTGCGTCTGCAGCAGTTGCGCCGCTCCCGCGAAGCGCGCCTGGAACGCGGCCAGTTCGGGATGCGCGTTGTCGTCGCCCAGACCGGGCGGTTCGGCCACCAGCAGCACGCCGTAGCGATGCTGCACGCACCAGTTGGCGAGTTGCGCGCCCTGGCGCGCGAGCGTGGCGGGGTCCTGCCAGGCGAAAAAGGCTTCGGCGCCTTCGATATAGAACTGGCTCGCGGGGGCGGCGCACTGATTGGCGAGCGCATCCAGCGCTTCGATCAGCACCTGGGCGCCGTCGCGGCCGGCAAGCGGCGTGAGCGAGCAGACATTGGCCCAATGGTGAGTGGCGTCGCGCCGGTCGATGTCGATGCCGTGATCGCGCAGGGTCGCGGCGATGCTCGCGGCGTCGCGCGTGGACAGCACCGTGGCTGGGCCTTCGAGCGCGGCGGCGGCGGTTTCCCAGAACAGCGTGTCGCGTGCGGGCGAAGCGTTGGCGTAGACGATGTGGACCTGGCCCACGCCGAGCGCGGCGAGCGCGGGCGGCAGGCCGTCGATCGCGAGCGGCTCGCGTTGCGAAGTGCGCGCGAGCAGCGACGCGCGCGGCTCGCGGCTCGCGCCGGCGGGCGGCGCGGACTGTGCCTTTCGAGAGGCGGAATCGCGGGCGGGCTGGTTCATCGTGTCACTCGGGTCGTGGGGCAATCCGCAAGTGGGGCCATCGAGGGTGCGCTGCGTCCCGGCGTGCGTGCCAGGATCACAGCGGTGTCAGGCAACGTGTTGTCCGTCGAAGTCTTCATACGATGCCTCAATATTCCGAGTATGGCCTGACCGGCGTCGGTGGGTAAGGCACCGGGCCATGCTGCGGCGAGAAGAAGTAGCGCAGATACAGCAGACCCACGTTCGGCGCGTAGTCGCGCGAGCGGTCGAGCCGGAAGCGCCCGCCCACCGTGAAGTGCGGCGTCACGCGATATTCGAGCGCGGCTTCCACGGCGTAGCTGAAGCCGCCGCCCGAACCGCCGCCGAAATACGGCGAGCCAAGGCCGTTGGCGGCCATGTAGGCGGCGGCCTGCGACTGCAGGCTCGCGTTGGTCGGGAAATACGGCGAGCGGTCCTCGTTCGTAAACGACATGCCGACCGAACCGTCGATCTCCCACGAGAGCTTGTTGTAGCGCCCGGTCCAGTCGATCGGAATGCCGAACGACAGATAGCTCTGCGGACTGTAGTAACCGCCGTTGCCGAACGTGTAGAAGTGCTCGTTCTTCGAGTACTTCCAGAAGTTGATCGTGAGACCGCTCGACACGGTCTGGTCGGGCCGCTTCCAGACCGTCAGGTCGTAGCCGCTGCGCACGCGCAGTTCCTGGTTGGTCTGCACGTTGGAGCCGGTCAGCAGGCCGAGACCCACGCTCGTAAATATCGTGCCGGGCCCGAGATCCTGCGCGCCGCGCACGGTGACGCTGTTGCGCACCACGCCGCCCCAGGTCTCGCCCGTGACGGGGTCTCGCCCGCCCGCATAGGACACGAGGCTGCTCGTCATGGCCCGGCGGGACACGTCGACCGACAGCGAGGCGTGCGGGAAGTCGTAGCGATACAGCAGGCCGCCCAGCACGCTCGTGATCGGGAAGCCGATTGGCGTGGTGCCGATATCGGCGCGCCAGTTGGTGTTCGCGCGGTTGTACTCGTAGCCGGCCGCGAGCGCCACGCCCGTCGCCGTCTCGTTGATCGGGTTCAGCCCCGCGTTGCCGAGCGCAGCGATCTTGCCGTACTGGTACGCGTTCTGGAGATCGTTGGCGGGCAGCGTGCCGGCGTTCAGATAGACCGTATCGGCGTGGAAGAAATAGTGGCCCGTGTAGCCGTCCGGAATGCGCACGTAGAGCGGGATTTCGGTGGCGTGCAGTTCCGAAATGCCGGGGTCGCCCGAGAGATTCGACTGATACCACTCGGTGGCGATCTGCCCTTGCTTGCGGTCCTCCAGCCCTTGCAGCGCGCGGCCCGCCGAGGTTAAACCGTCGCTCGGGTCCGCTTGCGCGCCTTCCGCCTGCTCCTGCACGAGCGAGGTCTTGTAGAGGCTGGCGGCGTCGTTGTAGTCGCCACGCGACTGCGCCACGCGCCCGGCCTGGGTCGTGATGTCGGATCGATCCGGGTAGAGCGCGCGCAGCGGATCGACCACGTCCTGCGCTTCCTGATTGAGCCCCTGCGCGGTGAAGCGCCGCGCGATCGCGAGGCGCGTGTCCACGTCGTCCTCGGGCGTGTCGGCCAGCACGTCGCGCACCATCTGCGCGGCCTCGCGGCTACGTCCCATGCGCTCGTACATGCGCGCGACCGTCAGGCGCGCGTCGGCGTCGTTGGGCTGGGTCGCCAGCACCTTCTGGGCCGCTGCCATCGCGCCCTTGTAATCGCCCCTGGCCTCCAGCAGATCGGCTTCTTCGAGCAGCCAGCGGCGGTTCGACTTGAGCCGGTCAGGCACGGCGTCGAGCGTGCGCTGCGCGCTGCGCAAATCGCCCGCTTCGATCTGGCGGTCGGTCGCGCGCACGGCGAGGCGCAATTCCTGGTCGTCGAGATCGGCGCGCTGCTCGTCCGTGATGCCGGGCCGCGCACGCGTCGCGTCGATCCATTTGGCCCAATCGTCTTCGCGGTTGGCCGCGCCCAGCAACTCGCCGTAACGCACCCGCACGCTGTTCGCGTCGGGGTCGTCCGGATGGGCTGCGAGCCAGTCCTGCACCAGCTTGAGCCCCTTGTCGGTCTCGCCGATGGCGATCCATTCGCGTCCAACCGTCGCAAGCATCTGCGGATCGTTGGCCGCCGTGGCGCTGGCGGCCGCCGAGTCGAGCATGGCGCGCGCCTCGTCCTCCTTGCCCTGCGCGATGAGCTGGCGGGCCTGGGCGAGCTGCTTCTGGGCCTTGAGATTGCCGATCAACTCGCGCATGCCGTCGCTGCGTTCGGCAACCGGAATCGCCTCGAGCTGGGCGCTCGCACCATCCACGTCGTCCACCGAATTCAGATAGAGCGCCGTGGCGTAACGCATGTCGGGCGCCTGCGAGACCTTCAGCCCGTCCTCCATCACCTGGCGGCCGAGCGCGGGCAGACCCAGATCGCGGTACTGGCGCGCGAGCGTGAAGCGCGTCCAGGCGTCGTCGGGCGTGAGGCGCACGGCTTCTTCGAGCTTCGCGATAGCCGGGCTCTTGCGGTTTTCGGCCAGCAACTGATCGGCCTGGATCGACAGCAGTTCGGCGCGCAGACGCTTGAGTTCCACGTCCGAGCCCGACAGACGCGGCGCCGTGGCCGTGATGAGCGGGCCGATTTCGTTGTCGCGATGGGTTTCGCGCAACACCGTCACGAGGCTGCGCAAGGCGTCCATGTCGGGCTGCTTCGCCTCGACGAGCGGGCGCAGCACGGCTTCCGCCTCGCTCCACTTCTTCTGCGCGATGAGCGAATCGGCGAGGATGCGCGTGGCGTCGCTATTGCCCGGATCGAGCTTGAGCGCCTGGCGGGCGAGCGTTTCGCCTTCTTCCGGCTTGCCCTGCGAATTGGCCGCGCGCGCCCGTCCGATGGTGCCCCAGATGGCCGCCGTCTTTTCGAGGCTGCGCCATTTGCCGGCGTTGTCGGGGTCGAGCTTGAGCGCGCGCGCGAACAGCTCGCGCGCCTCGTCCTGGCGACCTTCGCGCATGCGCACGAGGCCGAGCGCGCCGAGCGTCTCGCCGTCGTTCGGGTTGGCGCGCTGCGCGGTTTGCAGCGACGCTTCGGCATCCTTGAGGTCGCCGCGCTGGAGTTGCGCGACACCGCGATCGCGCGCCGCGGCACCCGGGCCGGCCGGGCGCGCGCGGGTCTGGCCCGAGCCGCCGGAACCGCCACCGCTGCTGCTGCTCGACGCCACGTTGTAAGGCTTGCCGCTCGCCGCCGCCGCGTTGGCTTGCGCCACGCCCGTCGGCCCGATCTTCTTCGCGAGATCCGCGACCGTCTGCCGGGTGTCGGCATCGTCGGGCACTTCCTGCAGATAACGCAGATACCAGACGTAGTAGGCCGGATCGTCGCGACCTGCGCTGGCGAGCGCGCGCCGCCAGAGTTCGAGCGCTTCGGCGCGGTTGCTGCCCTGGCGTTGATACACGCCGTAGATCAGGTTCAACCCTTCCATGCGCGTGCTGGCGCGGTCGGTGAGCAGGTCGCCGAGCACCAGCGCGGCGGTGACATCGTTGGGATTGCGGTTCAGGCGCGCGCGCAACTCATTGATCACCTGCACCCGGCCCGCATCCGTGCCCGCGAGGATGCGGTAGTAATCACGCACGAGATCGCCCCGCGGCGGCCCGTTCGGGAACAGCTTCTTCAGGCGTGCGACCGCCTCGTCAGACTTGCCCGAACTCGACAGCAGACGGATCTGCGCAAGCTCGTTCTTGTCGGTGGTGGCGATGCGGTAGGCGTCGGACAGCTCCTGGGTCGCGGGTGCATCCGGCGCGATTTTTTTCAGTTGCGCGAGGACTTTCGCGGCTTCGGCCGGCCGGTTCATGCGCAGCTCGATCTCGCCCTTGAGGGCGAGCGTTTCGGGCTGCTGCGGATCGATCAGCAATGCCTTCTGCACGAGGCCCTGCGCGACGTCGGGCCGGTTCTTCCCCATCCACATGCGCGCCGCCGACAGCAACTGCGCGGCCTGTGCCGAGGGCGCGGCGGCATTGGCGGCGGGCTGTGGCGAGTTCTGCGCGCTCGGCACCAGCGGCGCGTTGTTCGATTGCGCGCGCGCGACGAACGGCGACGCCGCGATCAGCAGCGCGAGCAGCGACGACAGGCGCGGCGTGGCGCGAGCGGCACGCAGGGTGCGCGTGGCCCGCCGGGTGCCGGGCGCGCAGGCGAGAGCGGTCAGCGCGGTGCCGGGCATCGGGTCGTCCATGCGGGCGCGACGCGGCCTTGCGCGTCGAAGTGATAAAGGCCTTGCAGGTAGCCGAGGCCGAACAGCATCAGCACGCTGCTGTAGTAGCCGGGCGGCGATTTTTGCGCGAGCGTGCGGCTGCGCGCGACCTGCGCATCGGCGAGATCGGTGCGGCCGAGCGCTGAGAGATACGGCGCGACTGCCGCGGAGAATCCGCCGTTGCCTTCGTTCGCGCCCGGCGTGCCGGTCTGCGTATCGACGCGCTCGGGCGGAAAGCCGTGCGCGGCCACGAAGCCGGAAAGCGGCGTGAAAGTCGCGAGCGTCGTGCTGCGCAGCGGATCGTCATAGGCGAGCATGCCCGCCCACAGATACACGCGGATGGCGTTGTAGGCGCTTTCGGCGTGCGTCGGCGCGTCGGGGCCGAAGCCGCCCTTGCCGCCGCTCTTCGCGCCGTCCTTGCCGCGATAGACGACCCAGTCCGGCGAGAAACCATGCGGCGCCGTGTCGTTGACGAGCTTCGTCGAACTGTCGAGCATTGCCTTCCACTCGCTCGACTGCGGCAGCGCGAGCGCGAAGCGGCGCATCACCTGCAACGGCACATAGCTAGGGTTCAGACGCCACGTGTCCTTGTCGAGCTTGAAGCCCATCGGCCCCGGCAGCACCGTGCGGCCGAGACCCGGCAGCGTGGCGGTCTCGCTGTGCACGATGTTGCGCGCCATTACCGTGCCGAGCGCGGTATAGCGGCGCACGTTCCAGAGGCGGCCCGCTTCGAGCAGCGTGTAGGCGATCCAGAGATCGGCGTCGCTTGCGGAGTTCGAATCGATCACGCCCCACGTGCCTTTCTGCGCGTCAACAGCAGAGGCCGCAGAAGCCGCCGACGCGCCGGAAGCCGCCACCGGCGCGCCTTTCTCGTCGATGTCGGTGCGCCCCCAGATCCACGCGGGCAGATGCGCCGTCAGATCGCCCTGGGCGAGATTGTTCTCGGTCCACTGAAGGATCTTGTCGAAGGCTGCGCGGTCGTTCGCGACGAGCGCGAAGAAGAGCGCATACGACTGGCCTTCGGAGACCGTGATCTGGCGCGGCGTGCTGGCGTCGATCACGCGGCCGTCGGCGGACAGCAGGTCGCGCTTGAACGTGGTCCAGTCGGACCACGCGCAGGCGGCAGGCGTGGCCGCGGCGGCCGCGGTGGACGCGGCCGGTGCCGCAGCCGCAGCCTGCGCCGCGCCCGCATACGCGAGCGGTGCGAACGCACAGGCGCCAGCCGCGAGCCAGCGCGCGAGGCGGGACGATCCCGGCTGCATGGTCAGTCTCCGGTGCGGCGTGCGGCCATGCGGCCCAGCGCCCAGAACACCGTAAGCGCGACGATCAGACCCGCGAGAATGCCCGCGAGCGCCATCAGCGACGGATAGCGCGAGACATGCACCCAGACGCGCGCATACCACGGCAGATCGCCGACGAAGTAGCGATCGCCCACACGCAGGCCTTCGACATCGCCGTGGCGCACGAGCGTCAAGTCGCCGTGGATCGCCGCGACCTTGCCGCTGTCGTCGAGCGCGTCGAGCACCTCGCCGAGTTGCGCCGACGAAGTGGTGGCGAGCGCCACCACGCTGCGGCCCGACGCCAGCGGCGACTCGAAGCCGATCAGCGCGGAGATCGGCCCGCCCAGCGTGACGATCGAGCGGCCCGCGGGCGTCGTATCGTCGTCGTCCTCGGTGCCGCCGAGCCAGCCCGGCCAGCCGCTGCGCTGGTCGCGCGTGGTCACTTCGGTCTTGCCGCGCTCGATCAGCAGCGGCAGATCCTTGCCCCACTTGGCGAGCAGGTTCGCGGCCGAGCCGGAACCGATCACCAGCAGGTCGGCGCCACTTGCGCTGTCGATCTGGCTGGCGGGCACGAGCCGCACGCGCAGCGCGGGCAGGCCGGTCCACTGGCCCATGTGGCCGAGCATCGTCAGCACGGCTTCCTGATCCTGTGCGTTGGGCGCGTCGGGAATCACGACCGCCGATTCCGCGAGGTCGGCCATGCGCGTGAACGGATAGCCGCTGTTGGCGAAAAAGGCGAGATTCGGCAACGCCGTGTAGTGCGCGAAGTCGCTGAAGTCGACCACGGAATCGGGATCGACGGCCGCGCGCGCGACGTCGGTGGCCGTGGAGGTGCACAGCCCCGTCTTCTGCGAATCGATGTGGAACTGGAACTGGAACTGGTTGTTCGAGCCGACCCGGAAGGCCGGAATTTCGATGTTGCTCGACGCGCGCACATCCGTGCCCGAGAGCAGCGGCACGCTGATGCGCGCTTCGTCGGCGGCGCGCGTGACCGGCTTCAGACGCTGCGAGCGCACCAGTTGGTCGTTGATGCTGACGTTGAGGATCGAATCGTTCCACGCCGACGGCGCCGTATAGCGATAGCGGATGTCGAGCGGCACGTTGCTGCGCGCCCACGCATAGAGGTCGGCGGGCACGCGCATGTTCACGCGGATCGCAGGCGGGTTATAGCCCGAGACCTGCAACTGCTGCGGATCGCTCACGAGCTCGCGCAGCAGCACGGGGCGGTCGGTGGGCACCCAGTTCGGCGCATCGTAGGGCTTGCGCGCCGGACCCATGTCGACCGACTGCACGATCACGCTGTCGCCCGACATGCCGGCCTGGCCGAGCACCAGCGCATCGGCGGCCTTTTCCAGCTCCTCGGGCGTGCGGCCCGCGAGCACGAGCAGCTTGCGGCCCGATTGCGGATCGGCGGCCGGGTTGGCCATCACCGAAATCGTCGGGCCCTTGATCTCGGGCAGCGAGAGGCCCGCGGGCACCTGGCCGGGCAGCACCAGCGCGATGGCATTGGCGTCGGCGGGCGGCGTGCGCACCACCGGGAAGCGCGCGCCGCGATAGCTCGCGAGTGCGCCGAGCCACGACGACACCACGCCCGCCGAATGCAGCGCGGGCACGCCCGCATTGGCGGCGAGCACGAAGGGCACGCGCAGCAGCGTGTTGTCGTGACGATCGAAGAACGGCACCGGCAGCAGCGCGAGGCTGTTGGGCAAGGTGATGCCCGTGGTGTTGAGCGTGAGCGTGCTTTCAGGCGCAACGTCGGTCCACAGCGCCGAGTGATACGGGTCTTCGCAGTGATCGAGCGTGTAGTGCGCGATCATCTGCACGCTGATGCGGTTGAAGTCGGTAAAGAGGCGCGGGTCGAGATTGATCTCGCTCGTGACGAGCTGGCCGGCGGTTTCCTTCACGAGCGGAATCGTGGCGACGACTTCGCCGTTGACCATCACGCGCAGATGCGAGAGCGGATAGATCAGCGACGGCGAGTACGTATAGACGAGGCGCAGCTTCGCACTGTTGACGACTTCGTCGGTGCGCACATCGACGTTCATGTAGCCGGTGGGGTCGAGCCCGCGCAGCTCCATCGGCCCATAGACGCCCATCTGGCGCAGCGAGAAGACGCGTGTGCGTGGCGGGCCGACTGGCGCGGGCGCACCGCTCGCGTCGATGGGCATGGCGATCTTGCCGGGCGCCGTCTGGATCACGGCGGGTCCGCTGCCGCCGGGCGTGGTGGCGATGCTGCCGGCCACGCCCCCCGTCACGCCGATCCCGACCGCGGGCTCGGACGCCGATGCGGCCGCGACGGCGGCGGCTGGCGGTGCAACGGGCGTGCCCGGTGCGTTCGATGCGCCGGATGCAGCGTTAGGTGTCGCTTTGCTTGCCGGCGCGGCGGCCGGCTTGTCGGCTGCGAGAAGGCTGGACGCCAGCAGCAGCCCGGCGATCAGCGCGCCGAGGCGGACTTGAACGGTAACTCGCATCGCAAACGGCCCTTTGTCTTATTCGCGGCGGCTGCCCCCTGACATGCTCAGCAAGCCGGCTGGTGATATTGGCGGTCTCGCATCTCCCCGCCCTGATTCGGGGAGTGCGCCAACGTTCGGAGTTCGTCGGAGTTTATATGACTCTCATCAAATCCGGCAGATGATTGCTCACTGTTTATTTACATTGAATCGTTAACGATTGTCAGGTGACATTTTTAACATTGGCCTTAATGTCGTAACGGCGCAACGCGTTGCCAGATGGGCCTTTGAGCGCAATGCCGCTCCAGACGCCGGAGATCGGTGTGAAACGATGTTTGCGAACGGTCGTGTATTGAATATGCATATCGGGTGAATTTACGCAATTCATGGCAATCGGAAAAAAGTGCAAGGCAAAGCGAATGCCTTTTTCATTCATCGGCAATCCGAATTAAGAGAAATAGCCGTATCGCGGTGTTAATTGGCATGCATTCGACGGCATTCGGCACGCTAACTGCACGCAATTGGCCAGCACGTTAAGCTTGCCGCTTCACTTATCGCGGAGTGGCGCAATGAACGAGCAGACGTGGCATGCAGTGGACGACTGGTTGACCGACCGGCTGATCGGCGCGGATGCGGCGCTCGACGGCGCGCTGGCGGCCAGCGCGAAGGCGGGCCTGCGCGCCATCAACGTTGCGCCGAACCAGGGCAAGTTCCTGCACCTGCTCGTGCGCATCCAGGGCGCACGGCGCATCCTGGAGATCGGCACGCTGGGCGGCTATAGCGCGATCTGGCTGGCGCGGGCGCTGCCCGCCGACGGCGTGCTCGTGTCGCTCGAATTCAGTCCCGAGAACGCCGCGGTGGCGCGCGCCAATATCGCGCGCGCGGGTCTGAGCGAAAAGGTCAAGGTCGTGACCGGCCTCGCATTGGAATCGCTCGACGCGATGCTGCGCGACGGCACGCCGCCGTTCGATTTCGTCTTTATCGACGCGGACAAGCGCAGTAATCCGCAATACCTCGAACGCGTGCTGAAGCTTGCGCGTCCGGGCACGGTCATCGTCGCGGATAACGTGGTGCGTAACGGCCGGGTCGCCGATGAAACCGATCACGATGCCGACGTGGTGGGCCTGCGCGAATACTTCGACTTGCTGACCCAGGACGCGCGGCTTGATACCACGGCCGTGCAGACGGTGGGCAGCAAGGGCTGGGATGGGTTCGCGATTACCATCGTGGGCGCGTGACGGCCATTTAGCGGGCCGTAAAACAAAAAACGCCGGTGCTGCATGCAGCACCGGCGTTTTCGTTTCTGGCGAAGGCGCGCGGCCCTCGCATGCGAAGCAGGATCAGAAGTCCGTCGTCATCGAGAACAGGACCGTGCGCGGCGCGCCCATCGTCAGATAACCGCCGTTGGTCGAGGACCAGTAGCCCTTGTTCGCGACGTTGTAGACGTTGGCGCGGAACGTCGTCGGACGGCCGAATACGCTCGTCGCGTAGCGCGCGCCGAGATCGACCGTGTCCCACGCCTTGATCGACATCGTGTTGGCCGCGTCGAAGTACTGCGGGCCTGTGTGCGTCCAGCGCGCCGAGAACGTCAGACCCGGCACCCAGGGCACGTCGTATTCGGCGCCCAGGTTGAGCATGAAGCTCGGCACGCCTACGGGCTTCTTGCCGTCCGTCGCGCCATTGAGCGTATCGAGCTGCTCGGCGTTGATATACGTCGCGCCCGCGATCACGCGCACGCCCTTGTAGACCTCGCCGAACACCGACGCTTCCACGCCGCGATGGCGCTCGTTGCCGTTGGCCACGAACACGGCGGCGCTATTCGTGTAGGTCTGCGGCTTCTCGAGCTGGAACAGCGCGAGCTGCGCGCCATAGTGGCCGTTGTCGTACTTCGCGCCCACTTCGTACTGTTTGGTGCGCTCGGGCGCGAGCTGGTCGCCATAGTTCACCGAACCCTGAGGCGCAATGCCGCCCGGCGAAAGCGATTCGCTGCGGTTCGCGTAGAACGAGAGGTTTTCCGTCGGCCTGACGACGAGACCGAACAGCGGCGTCGTGATCGAGTCGTTGTAGTTCGAAGTTTGCAGCAGCGTCGTCGAGCTATAGCCGTTCGAGAGCAGTTCCTGATGACGCACGCCCACCGTGAACAGCACGCGGTCGTGCAGGAAGCCGAGCGTGTCCGACACGGCGACGCTGCGCGTCAGGTTGAGCGCCGTGATCGGCGGGTTGCCGTTCATGCCCGCCTGCGAGTTGGTCGCCGGCGACGGCACCTGCTGCGTGTTGTAGAGGTCGGTGGCGAACGGGCCGCCAAAGGTCCAGCCCGACTGCGTGAGCACGCGCACGATCGACGCGCCCGCGGTCACGAAGTGGCTCACCGGACCGGTGTCGAAGTGGCCGCGCACACCCGCTTCCGCCGACGAACCGTCTTCCTTGCGCACGACGCCGAGCCGGTTGCCCGTGGTCGTGGCGGCGTCGGTGTAGTAGGGCGAGAAGTACTCGCCGTGCTCGCTCGTGTGGCGCGTGCCGCCCGCCACGTAGGCGGTCCAGCCCGGCAGGAAATCGTATTCGGCGCGCAGGATGCCGACCGTGTCTTCGGCGTCGCTGTACGACCACGTCTGCGCATAGTTGTGCGTGGCCGAGGGCACCGTCGGGATCTCGGTGCCGGAGACATAGACCACGCCGCGACCGTCCGTCACGCGCTGGCGCTGATAGAGGAAGTCGCCTTCGAGGCGCAGCTTGTCGCCGCGCCAGTCGAGCGCCACGGCCGTCTGGTTGTTGCGGCGATGTTCGCCGTCGACGCTCGTTTCGCCGTCGCGGTTCGACTGGTTCACGCGGATGCCGAACTGGTCCTTGTCGCCGAAGCGGCGGCCCACGTCGATGTGCTCGCCGAATTCGCCCGACGCACTGCCATCGAAGGTCACTTGCGTGAGCGGCTTGTCGTCGGCGCGCTTGAGTTGCAGGTTCACGCTGCCGCCAATCGAGCTGCCGTTGGGCGCCGCGCCGTTGAGGAACGCGCTTGCGCCCTTGAAGACATCGACGCGCTCGATCGCCGGCGTCTCGACCAGCTGGCGCGGCGTGATGCCGTACAGGCCGTTCAGGGAGATGTCGTCGCTATCCAGCGTGAAGCCGCGAATGACGTAGATCTCCTGGAAATTGCCGTAGCCGTAGGCCGTGCGCACGGCCGGATCGTTCGCCAGCACGTCGCCGATGGTGCGTGCGCCCTGATCCTGGATCAGCTTCGCGGTATAGGTCGTCATGCTGAACGGCACGTCGATGTTCTTTTGCGAGCCGAGCACGCCAAAGTCGCCGCCGCGCGCGACCTGACCGCCGCCGTAGGTCGGTTGAAGATCGCCGGGCAGGACGTCTTTTGCCGCCTGAACCTTCACGGTGGGCAGCGTGGCGTTCGCGCTGTCGGTGGTGCTCGCCTGCGCGTACGCAGCGGCGGGCAGCGCGAACGCCATAGCGACCGCCGCGAGCATCGCGCGGCGGCTGGCGGGCAGTGCGGGTTGGGTGAGCGGGCGGGGCAGTGCGGCCGCATCGAGGCGCGGCGAAAGCAAACGGGTGGCAGACATAAAAAGTTCGAACGGTGTATTCGTGCAGCCGCCTTGCGAGACCAAGGGCTCATTGGCGGACGTATTGTTTTGCGGCTTCACCTGCGCCACGGCGATGCGCGGCAGACGTGTCCTCAAAAGTATGCGGATTGTATATGCAAATGAGAACGATTGTTATTCGCTAACACGCTTTCAACCGACGATTTCGGCGTTTACGCAACACTCGCGCGCGTTGCCAACTAGTTGCGGGCGCAACGAGTGTGGATGTCATTGAAAGGGCCAAATCGTGCGGACGGCGTGTGGCTGGACGTGTCGGCGCGAGTGCGCCACCGAGGTGCAATCAGGGTTGCATCAGACTGCCGTTGCGTGTGCAACGTAGTGAAAATGAAAGGCGTTGATTGCGTGTTATTGGCAGGGCGCTGACGCGCCCCAAAAGCGCCGTTGTATTCAGCGCACGGACCGCCCGCCCAGGCGTCCTTCCACCACCCGTACAGCAGGCGCCGCCTCGGCGACCGCAAGCCGGATCGCGTCGATCAACGCGCGCGCACCGGGTGAGGGTGCGCTATCGGCGCGGGTCGTCAGTCCGATCTCGCGCCGCGTGTTGTGCAGCGGCACGTCCAGCACCACCAGTTCTCCCGCCGCAATTTCGTAATGCAACTGCTGCGCCGAGAGCGCGGCGACCATGTCGGTGCCCATCAGCAGGCCACGGATCACGGCGAGATCGGCCGTCTCGACGGTCGGCGTCGGCGGCTTGAGTTTCAGGCGCTTGAACTGCGCCTCGAACAGCCCGCGCGCGGGCGAATTCAGGCGCGAGACGATCCACTGCGCGTTGCGCAGATCGCCCACGTTCAGACCGGCCTTCTGCGCGAGCGGATGATCGCGCCGTGCGAGCACCACCATGTCCTCGGCCATCAAGCGCTCGTTGGCGAGGCCGCTGGCCGTATCGTTTTCACGCAGCGCGCCGAGAATGAAATCGACATCGCCCGCGCGCAAGCCCGCCACCAGCATTTCATAGGCGCTTTCGTCCGTGACGACGCGCACGCCGGGATGCTGCGCGCTCAGACGCGCGATGGCCGCAGGCAGGATCAGCGTGCGGCCGAGCGGCAGCGCCCCCACCGTGACCGCGCCCTGGATGTTGCCGTGCAGCGCGGCGATGTCGTCGGGAATATGGCGCAGCTCGTTGAGTGCGCGCCGCACGTGCAGCAAAAACGTCTCGCCCTCGGCGCTCAATTGCATGCCACGCGCACTGCGGTGAAACAGCGTGATGCCCGAGCCGCTTTCGAGCACGCGCATGGCGCTGCTCACGGCGGGCTGGCTGATGCCAAACGCGCTCGCGGTGCTGGGCATGTGCCGATGGCGAGCGAGCGCGACGAACAACTGGAGCCGTCGCGTGTTGAGCAGCCACGCGGGCATCGCGCCTTCCGCGAGCGCACGGCGGCGCGTCTGACGAGCCGCACACCATTGCGCGAGCGCTTCGAGCTCGGCAAAGATGCGCGCGCAACGATCCAGCACGACGCGGCCTACGGCCGTTGGCAGCATGCCCGACGGCTTGCGCTCGAAGAGCGGCTCGCCCAGCGCGGTTTCGAGTTCCTGCACCGAGCGCGTAACGGCCGATTGCGCGCGATAGAGCGCGGCGGCGGCGCGCGTGGCGCTGCCCGTATCGGCGACGAGCCGGAACGCGCGCAGATGGGCGAGATTGAGCAGTTCGGCCGGATTCATGCGGCCCCCGCGATCAGGTGCAGATGTTCGACCGAGAGGTTGAGGCTCTCCTTCGAGATATGCGTGTGCTCTTTCATGAGCGCCTCCACGCGCGCGCCCTCGCCCTTGATCAGCGCGCCGACGATCGCGTGATGCTGGCGGTGCGCGTACGCGAGCATCATGTATTGCTGCTCGCGCGCCGCGTCGTCGAACACGACCGTGGCCGGAGAAACGAAGGGAATCTTGTCGTTCAGACCGAGCGCGGCACTGACCGCATGATTTTGGGCGGCCTCCACGATCAGCGCGTGAAAGCGGCCGTTCATCGCGGCGTAGCGCGTCTCCGACTCGCCGTTCAACGCCAGCGGACCCGCCTGGAAAATCTCGTCGCCATCGCGCAGACAGTCCTGCAAGGCGCGGGCGAGCGTGGCGCTCACGCCGCGTTCGGCCACGCTGCGGGCCGCGAGCCCCTCGAGTACGCCGCGCACGTCGATGGCATTGAGCACGTCGGTCACGCTGAAACGGCGCACGATATAGCCGCGTGCGCCCGAACGCTCGACCAGCCCTTCGGTCGCGAGGACGCTCAACGCATAACGCAACGGCGTGCGGGAGATGCCGAGTCGTTCGGCCAGATGCGCTTCCACGAGTCGTTGGCCTGGTGCTAGTTCGCCCGAAAGGATGCGCGTGCGTAGCGCCTGCACGATGGTTTGCTGGGTGGTCTCGTTCATGTCGATGCCCCGCCTGGCGCCGCGTGGGCGGCCTTGCGAGTTTGTTCTTTTGCTATCTATTTCGTTTATGGCCGTGTTGCCGGGTGCATGCGTAATAAATCGCGCACTGGCCGTTTCAGGATACCAAAAACCGTTATGGCGCGTGGGTTTCCCGGCAGGCGAGAAGGCGAGGCAACGCGCAAAGTCCCGCTTATTACGGACTCAAACGAAAAAACTGGCGTTAACCCTGACTTACCGCGCCAACCGCCGTTCTGTAATTTCGTATCCCAACAGGTGAGCGGTGGAAGTAGCGCGCCGCGAACCGCAGGTAATCGAGTGCATTGGCACGAGGGCATGAAGCATGGCAAGGATAGTGGGCGGCATCGGGACTTCGCACGTACCGACGATCGGTATGGCGTACGACAAGGGCAAGCAGAACGACCCGGCCTGGGCGCCGCTCTTCAAGGGGTACGAACCCGTGGCCGAATGGCTGGCCGCGCGCAAGCCCGACGTGCTCGTGATGTTCTACAACGACCACGCCAACAGCTTCTTCTTCGACTGCTATCCGACCTTCGCGCTGGGCGTGTCGCCGCAGCATGAATTCGCCGATGAGGGCGCGGGCAAGCGCCCGTTGCCCGACATCGCCGGTCATCCCGAACTCGCGATCCATATCGCCGAACAACTCGTCAACGACGAGTTCGATCTCACGATCTTCCAGGACAAGCCGCTCGATCACGGCTGCAACTCGCCGCTCTCGCTGATGCTGCCGCACGCCGGCGGCTGGCCCACGGCGCTGGTGCCGCTCGAAGTCAACGTGTTGCAGTATCCGCTGCCGACGGCGAACCGCTGCTATCGGCTCGGCCAGGCGCTGCGCCGCGCGATCGAATCGTTCGAGGAAGATCTCGACGTGGTCGTGGTGGGCACGGGCGGCCTGTCGCATCAGGTGCACGGCGAGCGCAGCGGCTTCAACAACACCGAGTGGGACATGGAGTTTCTCGACCTCATCGTGCACGAGCCCGAACGGCTGGCGAAGATGAAACACGTCGATTACGTGCGCCTCGGCGGTGCGGAAAGCGTCGAGACGATCATGTGGCTCGCGATGCGCGGCGCGCTCGCGCCGAAGATTCGCGAGGTGCATCGCAATTACTACCTCGCGACCAGCACGGCGATGGCCGTGACGATCTATGAAGAGGCTTGTGAAGCGGCCGGCGAGGAGATCGCGCGATGAACCCGCAACTGGAAGGCATCGAGGCGCTCACCGGCACCTATCCGTTCGACATCCGCCAGAGCATCAAGGCGATGCGCCTGAACCGCTTCTTCTGGATGATGCGCACGCCGGCCGCGCGTGAGTTGTGGCTGAACGATCGCGCAGCGGCCTACGACGCAGCGGCACTCACGGCCGAGGAACGCACGCTGGTGGACAACACCGACTGGCTCGGCCTAGTGCAATACGGCGTGTGCTTCTTCGTGCTGGAGAAGTTCGCGCGCGTGGTGAAGATCACCAATCTGGGCATGTACGCGAGCATGCGCGGCGAAACGCTCGAAGCGTTTCTCAAGACGCGGCGCGTGCCCGACGCGGTTTAACCCCCGCGTCCGCGGTTTTATCTGCTGGCTGTAGCACAACAATTCCCGCGCCGACGAAGCGCGGGAACGGGGAAATATTAACTTCGGAGACACGCATGAACTCTGCTGACGCAGTGGATATCAAGGGCTTTATCGACGCCCGCAGAATGTCGGGCTATCAATGGCTCGTGCTCGCCCTCTGTTTTCTGATCGTGACGCTCGACGGGCTCGACACCGCCGTGATGGGGTTCGTCGCGCCCGTCGTCATGAAGGAGTGGGGCATTGCGCGTGCCGCATTCGGCCCCGTGATGAGCGCCGCCATGGTCGGTCTCGCGATTGGCGCGCTGGTGGCAGGCCCGTCGGCTGACCGCATCGGCCGCAAGAAAGTGCTGCTCGGCTCGGTGGCGTGCTTCGGCCTCTTCAGCCTGCTGTGCGCGTTCGCGAACACGCCGGGTCAACTGGTGGCGCTGCGCTTTCTGACCGGTCTGGGTCTGGGCGCGGCGATGCCGAACTCGACGACGCTGCTTTCCGAGTACGTACCTTCGAAGAGCCGTTCGCTGCTGCTCACCATCATGTTCACGGGCTTTAATTTCGGCTCGGGCGCGGGCGGCTTCGTCGCGGCGGCGCTGATTCCGCACTTCGGCTGGCGCGGCGTGTTTGTCTGCGGCGGCGTGCTGCCGATCCTGTTCGTGCCGGTGCTGATGGGTCTGCTGCCGGAATCCGCGCGCTTCCTGCTGGTGCGCCGCTTCTCCGCCGAACGCATCGCCGCGACGCTCTCGCGCGTGAGCGGTCATCGCTTCGCCGCGACCACCCGCTTCACCTCGCCCGAACCGACCGTGGCCGCCAAGGCGCCGGTGCGCATGCTGTTCGCCGATGGCTACGCCATGAGCACGCTGATGCTGTGGGTCACCTACTTCATGGGACTCCTGATCATCTATCTGCTCACCGGTTGGCTGCCGACGCTCATCAAGGACGCGGGCCTGCCCGTCGAGCGCGCGGCGGCGATCACCGGCATGTTCCAGCTGGGCGGCACGGTGGGCGCGATCGTCGTGGGCTTCGCGATGGACCGCCTCGACCGCAACGCGGTGATCGGCGCCTCGTATCTGCTGGGTGGCGTGTTCATCTTCGCGCTCGGCATGGGTACGCTCAAGTCCAGCATGCTCACCGTGCTGGTGGCGTGCGCGGGCTTCTTCATGAGCGGCGCGCAGACGGGCCTCAACGCTCTCGCACCGTCCTGCTACCCGACCCGTGCGCGGGCGACGGGGGTGAGCTGGATGCTGGGCTTCGGGCGCCTCGGCGGCATTCTCGGCTCCTTCGTGGGCGGCGTGCTGCTCTCGCTCGGCTTCAGCTTCTCGACGGTGTTCTCCGTGCTGGCCGTGCCCGCGCTCGTTGCCGCTGCGGCGATCCTGCTCAACCGCCTTGCGCTGCGCTTCATCACCGCGCCGGTTGCGGACGCCTGAACCTCGCTGAACATTCCAGCGCGTTGCTGAGCGCCCCCGCGCGCTCAGCAACAAAACGACTACTAGAAACAACGACCGATATTGATGACAGGAGACTTGGAGAATGACGAAAAATAAGCAGTCCATAAAAATGATGATGGCGCTGGCGGGGTTGACCTGCGCCGCTTCGGCACTCGCGCAAAGCAGCGTGACGCTCTACGGGATGATGGATACCGGCATCACCTACGTGAGCAACCAGGGTGGCCATAGCAACGTGAAGATGGACGACGGCGTGAACGGCCCGAACCTCTGGGGCCTGACGGGCACGGAAGATCTGGGTGGCGGCAACAAGGCGTTCTTCCAGCTCGTCAACCAGTTCCAGATCGACAACGGCAGCTTCATGCCGAACAAGAGCCTGTTCAGCCGCACCTCGATCGTGGGCCTGAGCAACCCCGTCTACGGCAAGCTCTCGCTGGGTAACCAGTACGACTTCATGACGGACTCGCTCTACTTCGCGGGCGACGATCCGGCCGAACTGTCGGGCCACTTTTACGACTTCCGCGCTGGCCCGTTCGACAAGCTCGCGTTGCCGAGCAACGCCACGGGCGCGTTCGACTGGGACCGCATGGCGGGCGAGACCGTCAACAACTCGGTCAAGTACGTGTCGCCCACCTTCGGCGGCTTCAGCGCGGGCGCGATGTACAGTTTCGGCAACGTGGCGGGTTCGATCGGCACGGGCAACGGGTCGAGCTTCGCGCTCAACTACGCGCACGAAAACTTCGGCGTCAATGCGGCCTACACCAACCTCAAATACGTGGTCACGGGCGAAGGCGACGTGAGCGTGCGCAACTGGGGTATCGGCGCGCATTACAAGTTTGGCGGCTGGATCACCAACGCGCTCTTCACCACCGTCCACAACTCGTATAACGGCGGCTCCGTGTACGAAGGCTCGGTCGGCGCGCATTACTACTTCACGCCGGCCTTGAGCGCGGGCGCGTCGTACATGTACATGAAGGGCAACGACGTGGTCGACAACAACCACGCGCACCAGTTGGCGGCTATCGTCGATTACGCGCTGTCCAAGCGCACCAGCGTCTATGTGCTGGGCGTGTATCAGCGCGCGAGTGCGGGCGGCAATGCGCAGATCAACGGCATGAACAGCTCGGACGGCGCATCGAGCGGCCAGACCCAGGCGGTCGCGCGCGTAGGCCTGCATACGAAGTTCTGATTCCCCTGCGTGGCGAACGCGGCGTGCGGGCCTGGCCTGCACGCCGCGTTTTTGCGTTCTGGCGCGACGAGGCACAATACCGTCATCGAAAGCATCGCCCTCGGGGAGAAAGGAGATTCGATGATGGAGACGATCGATTGCGTCGTGATCGGCGCGGGCGTGGTCGGTCTCGCGGTGGCGCGCGCGTGCGCGCAGCGGGGCTGGGAAACCGTGCTGGTGGAAGCGGAAAACGCCATCGGCACCGGCACCAGTTCGCGCAACAGCGAGGTCATTCACGCGGGCATCTATTACCCGCAAGGCTCGCTCAAGGCGCGCCTGTGCGTGGAAGGCAAGCAGCGTCTCTACGCCTATTGCGAAGACAAAGGCGTGGCGCACGAGCGTTGCGGCAAGTTCATCGTCGCGACGCATGAGAGTCAGCTCGACGCGCTGCATGCGATCCGCGCGGCAGCGGCCGCGAACGGCGTGGACGATCTGCGCTGGCTCGAACGCGATGCGGCGCAGGCGCGCGAAAGCGCCTTGCATTGCGTCGCCGCGCTCGAATCGCCCTCGACCGGCATCGTCGATAGCCACGGCCTCATGCTCGCGCTGCAAGGCGACTTCGAGGCGGCGGGCGGCATGCTCGCGCTGTGCTCGCCGGTCACAGGCGGTGCGGTGCGTGAAGGACAGCCGATCCTGCTGAAAGTGGGCGGCGACGAGCCGATGGAATTGCTCGCGAAACGCGTCATCAACTGCGCGGGACTGTTCGCGCAACAGGTGTCTGCATCGATCGAGGGCATCGACGCGGCAACGATTCCTGCGGGGCGTTATGCGAAAGGCAATTACTATTCGCTCGCGGGCGCGGCGCCGTTTTCGCGCTTGATCTATCCGGTGCCGGAACCTGGCGGCCTGGGCGTGCATCTGACGATCGATCTTGGCCACCAGGCGCGCTTCGGGCCGGACGTCGAATGGATCGACACGATCGACTACCGCGTCGATCCGGCTCGCGCGGCGAAATTTTACGCAGCGATCCGCAGCTACTGGCCCGATCTGCCCGATGGCGCATTGCAGCCGGCTTATTCAGGCATTCGCCCCAAGTTGGTGGACAACACGGACTTCGTGATCCAGGACGCGAGCGAGCACGGCGTGAAAGGGCTCGTCAATCTTTACGGCATCGAATCGCCCGGGTTGACCGCGTCGCTAGCCATCGCCGGGCGAGTGGCCGCGCGGCTCGACGCGCAGGCGTGATAACGTGTCGTGCGCGCTAACGCTGGACACAGCGCAGGCGCAATATCCCGACGCATCAACGAATCAACGCATACGAAGGAGCAGAACGTGGTCTACGAAATGGCACACATCACGGTGTTGGCAGGCAAGAACGCCGAATTCGAAGCGGGCGTGACGCAGGCGCTGCCGCTTTTCCATCGCGCGCGCGGCTGCCGCGGCGTCGAACTGCAACGCAGCGTCGAAGAGCCGAACCAGTATGTGCTGGTCGTGCAGTGGGATACGCTCGAAGATCATATGGTCCACTTCCGCGAGTCCGCTGACTTCCAGACGTGGCGCGGTCTGGTCGGCCCGTTCTTTGAAAAGCCGCCGGTCGTGGGGCATACGGAAGTGGTGGTGAAGTAAGCGGCGCTGGCGGCGTGGTGTCTTAAGCCTTGATCTCAAACCCCTCGACATACGCCGCCGCATTCTCTGCGTCCCACACGCGCCCATCGACCAGAACCGGTTTAGGCCAGGCCTTGGGCACGCCAATCCCCATCGCCCCCGCAGCTTCCCGATAAAGCGCCGTCTGATTCAGCGCTTCGGCAATATCGCGATAATCACCACGCCGAGCCATCATCCCCCAGCGTTCGAACTGTGTGAGAAACCAGATTCCTTCGGACTCCAACGGATAATTCACCGCACCGTCTTCGAAGAACTTCATTCCCGCCTGGCTTGAACCAGGCTCGCCTTCGAGCTTCGACGCAATCAATTGCGCGTCGACACCCAGCATCTCGGGTCGCGCAAGCCACTGCGCAATCTCCGTGCGATGCCCCGCGCCATCGAGCCAGCGACAAGCCTCCAGCATCGTCTGCACCAGCGCGCGCGCCGTATTCGGATGATGCGTGACGAAATCGCGCCGGCAGGCCAGCACTTTCTCGGGATGATCCGGCCAGATCTCGCCGCTGCGGATCACCGTGCGCCCCATGCCGCGCTGCTGCGCGAGCGCAGGCCACGGCTCGCCCACGCAAAGGCCGTCGAGACGTTCCTCGGCGAGCGCCGCCACCATCTGCGGCGGCGGGATCACCACGCTCTCGATGTCGCGCAGCGGATGCACACCTTGCGAAGCGAGCCAGTAATACAGCCACATCGCGTGCGTGCCGGTCGGGAAGGTCTGCGCGAACACGGGCTTGCGGCCGAGCGTCGCGAGCGCGCGCGGCAGGGTGCCGTGTTCGGCGAGCGCATCGGCGAGGCGGTTCGAGAGCGAGATCGCCTGGCCGTTGCGGTTGAGCACCATCAGCACGGCCATGTCCGTTTGCGGGCCGCCGATGCCAAGCTGCACGCCATACACGAGTCCGTAGAGCGAATGTGCGGCGTCCAGCTCGCCCGCGAGCAGTTTATCGCGCAGCGCCGCCCACGAAGGCTGGCGCGACAGTTCGAGCGTGAGCCCGTGCGCGTGGCCGAACTCCAGCAGCTTCGCGGCGACGACGGGCGCGGCATCGGCGAGCGGTACGAAGCCGATCTTCAGATGGGTTTTTTCGAGCGGCGCGGCCGGGGTCGGCGGCGCGGCGGATACGGTGGCGTTCATAGGCGGCGCAGGCGGTGTGCTCGTTCAGGCGGGGGCGCGTTCTGGCGTCCCGTTCATGCGTTGCGCTCGCGCGAGTCGGCCGCATCGACGATCTGGCGGGCGACCTCGGCGAGTTTGAGGCTCTGGTTCATCGCGCGCTTGCGCAGCGTGGCGTAGGCGGCGGGCTCGGTCATTTTCTGCTGTTCCATCAGGAGACGCTTGGCACGGTCGATCAGCTTGCGCTCGGCCAGTTCGTTCTCGGCCTGCGTGAGGCGCTCGCGCAGTTGGGCTTCCTGCGCGAAACGCGCGAGCGCGACTTCGAGAATCGGCGCGATGCGCTCGCCCGCGAGCCCTTCGACGAGATAGGCCGTCACGCCCGCATTGACGGCCGAGCGGATCAGTTGCTGGTTGGCGTCGTTGCTGAACATCAGCACGGGGCGCGGCGCCGTGGCGTTCATCACGGCGAGCTGTTCGAGCGTGTCGCGCGAGGGCGATTCGGTGTCGATGATGATGACGTCCGGGCGCTCGCGCTCCACGACGCGATGGAGCGCCTGCGGCGTGGCGGGCTCGGCGAGCATGTCGTAGCCGAGTCGCGCGAGCGCGTCGCGCAGATCGCCGATGGGCTTGTCGGTGTCGGTTACGAGCAGGACGCGCAGCATGGTGTTTCGTGGGCCGGTGGCATTGAAGGCTTCTACGTGGCGCGTGCCCGCAGGCAGCGTCGGCGCAGCGCCTCTCGTGTCGAACTGCATTGCCCGACTGGATTGGATCGCGGCGCGTGGGGGGCGCTCGCGGCGTGTCGCGTCTTTGCGGCACGTACAAGCTTACAGCAAGGTGCGTGCCAGTTTGTGCGGTGCACGAGATCGGGGCCTGGACGGCGCAGCGGCGGGGCGAAGGTGGCGGTGGATGCCGACGTGGTGCACCGCAGCAGTGCGTGCCGAAAGGATCGGCACCTGAATGGCGCAGCGTCCCCGTCTATATTGCAACTAACAGCCAATCGCAATAGCCGCAGCCAAGCAATACGGTGGGCCATCATTCGGACGAAAGCGCGGCACTTCAGAGCAAGCAGAAGCGCCGCGCGACAGGTCGCGGCGCTCCGCTCCGCGCAAGCCTGCTCAACCCGCCCGGCGCACCGGGGCAAACCGGCGCTTGCCGTTGCCGACGCGAATGCGGCGGAAGCGCTCGCGCCGCGTTTCTTCCTCGAAGTGCGCGAGCGACAGCTTCACGAGATCGCTGCGCGAGACGATCCCGACAAGCTGCATGGTGTCGCGTCCGCTCACCACCGGCAGCCGTTCGAGCCCATGCACGGCCATGCGCGCGGCAATCTGACGGCAAGTCTCTTCGGGCAAGGCCACGTCCACCGAGCGCCCGGCGAAAAGCGCGCCGAGCGGCCGATCGAGCCCGCCATCAGCGACCATCAGTTCGAGGATCTCGCGATCCACCACGCCGAGCACCCGGCCATCACGCACCACGGGCCACGCACGGCGCTGCTGCGTTTGGCCGAAGTAACGCGCCCACGCTTCGCGACTGCTCAGGCTCGCATCGATCGTATCGACCTCGCGCGTCATCACTTCATCGACATAGTGGCGCTCCAGCGGATCGACGCCGTATTCGCGATAGATGTGATAGCCGCGCCGCGCGATCTTCTCGGTCATGATCGAGCGCTTCATGACGACCGTCGCGAAGCCGTGCGCGACCAGCGTGGCCGTGAGCAGCGGCAGCAGCGCATTGCCGTCGTGCGTGAGCCCGAAGGCGAACACGATCGCCGTGAGCGGTGCGCCCAGCGTGGCGCCGAGCGTCGCGGCCATGCACACGAGCGGCCAGAGCGCCGGATCGCTGCCCGGCAGCACGTGGCTGAGCACGCAACCCAAACCCGCGCCCAGCATCAGCAGCGGTGCGAGTACGCCGCCCGAGGTGCCCGAACCCAGCGCGATCACCCAGATCACGGCCTTCACCGCGAGAATGGCGACGGCGGCCTGCAACAGGATGTGTTGATGCAGCAGATCGCCGATCACGTCATAACCGACGCCCAGCGCGCGCGGCTCGAAAAAACCGCCAATCCCTACCGCCAGACCGCCGATCGCGGGCCACCACGACCAGTGCAGCGGCAGGCGCTTGAACAGGTCCTCGACCTTGTAGAGCGACACGGACAGGCCGGAGGCCAACGCGCCCGAGAGCAGCCCGGCGATCACGCACGAACCCAGCGCAAGCGTGTGCGGCGGCGGCGTCTGCATCGCGAATAGCGGTTCGGTGCCGAAGAACGCGGCGCGCGCGAAGCCCGCCACGGCGCATGCGAGCGCGACCGGCAGGAAGCTGCGCGGACGCCATTCGAACAGCAGCAACTCGACCGCGAGCAGCACGGCGGCGACGGGCGTGCCGAACACGGCCGTCATGCCCGCGGCGGCGCCGGCCACCAGCAGCGTCTTGCGCTCGGCGGCGCTGACGCGCACGCACTGCGCGAGCAGCGAGCCTAGCGCGCCGCCCGTCATGATGATCGGCCCTTCCGCGCCGAACGGCCCGCCGCTGCCGATCACGATGCCCGACGACAGCGGTTTGAGCACAGCCACCTTCGGCGACATCTTGCTCTTGCCGAACAGGATCGCTTCGATGGCCTCCGGAATGCCGTGGCCGCGAATCTTCTCCGAGCCGAAGCGCGCCATCATGCCTACGATCAGGCCGCCGAGCACCGGCACGCCGATCACCCAGTAGCCGAGCGTGTTGAGCGCGGGCGAATGATCGGCGAACGACAGGCGGCCATAGAAGAACAGGTTCGTGAAGCCGTGAATCAGGCTCAGCAACACGAACGCCGCGAGCGTCGCCAGCGCGCCGATCACGGCGGCCAGCGCGCAGATGCCGGGCAGGCGGGCGTTGACCGAAAAGTCGCGCTTGTGGGAATCGTCGGAATGCATGGTCGTCAGAGGTCGATCTGCGGAATAGTGAAGGCGCCTTCGAGCGAGCGCAGTTCCGCGCGATGCAGTTCGGCGAGGCGAACGAGCAATTTTTCACCGGCGGCGAGCAGATGGACTTCCACCTGGCGACGGTCGCGCTCGCTCACGCGCCGCTCGACGAGTTCGAGCGCCTCGCAGCGCGAAACCAGCGCGACCACGCCGTGATGCTGGGCTTGCAGACGCTCAGCCAGTTCGCCGATGGTGGCCCACTCGCGCTCGGGATAGCCCTTCACATGCAGCAGCAAGAGATATTGCAGTGGCGTGATGCCTTCGTTCTGCGCGGCTTGTTCCGAGAAGCGCTCGAAGCGGCGCATCTGATAGCGGAACTCGGACAGTTGCTCGAAATCGGCCTTCTTCAGGCCGCGCGGATTTGGTTTCATCAGGGGTCCAGGGCGAGACGATTCGATCTGCGAATATATCACAACATGATATTTATGATGGCAATGAGGCCATGCACAAGGCCCATTGCCTGCTTCAGGCGCGTTGCGTCTGCAACGGCTGGGTCTGCTGGTAGAGGCCCGAAATCAGATCGGCCTGCGTGACGATGCCGGCGAGGCGGCGCTGTTCGTCCACCACCGGAACGTGATGGTGGCCGCGGCCTGCGAAGAGCGCGAGCAAGTCGACGATGGGCGTCGCGGCGGAGATCGTGCGCACATGCGTGCTCATGAGCGCGCTGACCGGCGCGGCGTCGCTCGCGCGTGCGCTGGCGCCGATGCCGAGCGAAGACAGCAGGACGCGCAACGGATGTTGGTGCACGCCTTCATCGGCGAGGTCTGCGCGCGTGACGATGCCCTTCACGTGACGTTGCGTGTCCACGACCGGCAGCGCCTTCACGTCGTGCTGGCGCAGCAGCGTGCGTGCTTCGCCCACCGTGGTCGCGGGCGTGATGCTCACGACGTCGCGCGACATGACATCGGCGCAATTGAGCGCGCCGAAGCTGCGCGCGTAGGCGCGAATCTCGGTCTCGCGCAGGAGGGCTTCGAGATCGTCGGTGTCGACGTCGAGCAGTTCGTCGCGCGCGCGCAGCGCGGCTTCGAGATCGGCGCGCAGGGCGAAACCCGCGCCGCCGGTCGCGGGCGCGCTCGGCGCTGGCGCTGCGGCGGGTGCCGCATGCGGATAGCGGTGGCCGGTGGCCTTGTGATAGATGAGCGCGGAGCCGAGCAGCACAAACGATTGCAGCAGCACCGGTTCCAGCACGAACTCATAGCCGAGCGCACGCACGGCGGGCCCACCCAATACCGCGGTGAGCGCAACGGCGCCCGAGGGCGGGTGCACGCAGCGCAGCGAGAACATCGCGCAGATCGCGACACCCACGGCGACGGCGGCGGCCACCACGGGATCGCCGATGAACAGCGCGCAGGTCACGCCCACGAGCGCCGAGATCAGATTGCCGCCGATGATCGCCCACGGCTGCGCCAGCGGGCTTGCGGGCACGCCGAACAGCAGCACGGCGGAGGCGCCCATCGGCGCGATTAGCCAGGGAATCGTGGAGGCATTGCCGAGCAGCCGGTGCGAGATGGCGCCGGTGAGCGCGATGCCAAGCAGCGCGCCGACGCCCGAGCGCAGCCGCTCGCGCCAGCGCAGGGTAACGGGCGGTGGTGCGAAGCGGGCGAGCCAACGGGGCAAGGTGAGACGTGACAAGGTCGAAATAGCGACAAAAGAAGCGATGCCGGGAGCGGCGGGAATGCGCCGAATTATATCGCAACGTGATATAAGTTGCCGCGCGCCGGGGAAATCCGGCGGATAGGGCGCGGCGTATGAAGCACGCAGAATGTGCTGATTATTATCAGGATCACGAATTAAAAAGGCGCAAAAAAACCGTCGGGGCGCGGCGCGCACCGACGGCTTCGTCATCGCGAATCGTAACGTCTTACACCGTGTGGCGCGGCACGCCGGCCATCGGGTGCACATCGCCGGGATGCGCGTTGGGCAAGCGCCGCCCATGTTCCGCCGCATTGCGGCTGGGTGCCGGTGCGTGATGTTGCTGGGCTTGCCGTGTTTCGGGATGCGGCTGCGGGCGGCCGTCCGGGCGCGGCACCGGACGCGGCATCGCCCGCCCGCCTGGGCGCGCGACCATTTCCACGTGCACGCGCGGTGGCGGCGGCGCACTGCGCATCGGCGGCGGCGCAACGTAGGCGTGCTGCATTGGCAGATGGCCGTCGTTGTGCGCCATCACGTTGCGCAATTCGGCGCGCCGATGAAACACCTCGCCGCGCAGATCGCCGCGTCCGTAATAGTGACGGTGACGCTGCCCGTCCGGACCGACGAACCAGATGTACGTCATGCCGCCCACGACGACCACGTCGCGATCGAGCGCGACGGAAACATAGGCGTCATGCGGCTCCGGCACATAGACCGGCGCGGCCAGCACGACCGGTGCGGGCGGCGGGGCTGCCACCACGACGGGGCGCGCGGGCGTGGCGGCCACGCGTGTCTGGCTCACGCAGCCGCCGAGCAGCAGCGCAATCGAGAGGGGGACGATGGCCGCGAGCGTGGCGCGGGCGCCGGTACGAGCGCCGGCAGCGGATGAAGCAGTGAGGGCGCGCGGGTTGCCGTTCAAGCGTGGCTCCGAGAGAAGGTGGATGGCTCTCCCGGATAACGGCACGGATGCCCGGCGGCTTGAGAAAAAAGGGCGCGTAAGGAAGGTGCGGAAAGGATGGGCGTTAGAGCGTCCTGGCCATTTCGGTCGTCCCGCCCCAGCCCAGTTGCCGATAGAGGTCGCGGCCCTGCTCGGTCGCATGCAGGATCGCGTAGCGGATGCCGCGTTGCGCGAACGCCTCGTCGGCGAGTTGCATCAGCTGTCGGGCTAGGCCGCGGCGCCGCGCATGCGGTTCCACATAGACGTTGAGCACATAGCCGCGCCGGTCCTGATCGGGATGCGCGGGATGGGGCGGCCAGTCGATTTCCATCAGGCCGATGGCGGCGACGGGCACCTCGTCCTCGCTCAGCACGAAGCCGAAGTAGCGGCCATCGGCGAGACGCGGCGCGAGCCATGCGCGAAAGTGGCCGGTCATCGTCGCGAGGGTGTCGGCGTCGCGGCCGGCCTCGCGGAACATGGACTCGCGGTGGCGGCAGACGAGTTCGAGATCGTTGATATCGATGACGCGTGCGTGCATGCGGAATCTTCTTTCGTTCGAAGCGGGGGCCTAAGAATCGGCGAGCCACTCGCCGGTCGCGCGTCAGCCCACCGTCGTTTCGCCGATTTCGCGCAGGATTTCGTCGAATGGCGCGGGCTTCACGAGATGCCGGTCGAAACCGGCTTCGGTGGTGGCCTGGCGGTCGCGTTCCTGGCCGTAGCCCGTGAGCGCGATCAGGCGCGCGTGCGCTGTGACGGGCAAGGCGCGCAACGCCTTCGCCAGCGCGTGGCCGTCCATGCCCGGCAGGCCGATATCGAGTATCGCCACGTGCGGCTCGAAATTCTGTGCGATCTCGAGCGCGCTCGGACCGTCGTGGGCCACGCGCACGTCGTGGCCTTCGAGTTCGAGCAGCATCAGCAGCGAGGTGGCCGAGTCCACATTATCGTCGGCGATCAGCACGCGGCGTTTGGGCGGTTCAGGCGCAGTCGTTTCGTTGTCCATTTTGTTGTTCATCAGTGAGACGCATCCGGTCGGGCGTGCTCATGCGACTCCTCGACGGTATGACGAGCGCGCTCGCGGGTGTCTTTTTCGAGACGGAACGGCTGCACCTTACACCATTGTCGCGATTGAAGCTATTACCCACGGGGAAAAACCCAGGGGACGGCGGACGCTATTTCAGGCGCCGCCCAGCGCGTTGACGATGTCACCAAAGTCCCGGCTGTCATGGGATTCGACGCTTTTGCAAGGTGTGCTTGTACTTTTTACAGGGTGCCGTTTGACTGGTCGATTGCCAGCGGATTCGTCTGATTGCGGTATTTGGGTGCGCGAACGCACTCCACCGCATGCGAATGGCTCGCTCAACGCTTTTTGTCGTGGCTGACGTGGCTGGTACAGAGTTTGCTGAGTAAGGCTTGCCACACACAAAAACGCTCAGAGGAGTACCACATGAAGATCGATCCGGTTTCGCGCCAGGAATCGACGCAGACGAGTCTCGCCCGGGGAACGGCAGGGGCTGTGTTCGTTACGCCGCAAGCGCTGACGGACGAGGCCGCTGGGGAGGAGAAAGGCCTGCGTGTGTTGTCGAAGTTGTCGTATTGCGTTGCATGGTTGTTTGGGTTGGAAGCTTTTTTTGTCGAGCTTGAGGATGTCCAGGGTCTAGAAGGGAGGAGGCGCCACTGAAGCGCCGGGACGGCCAGTGCGGATCGCGCTGGCCGTCACTTATTTCTGTCAGCCCAGTCCTGCCGGTTTTGCCGTTCCTTGCCCAGCCATACCGGGTGCCTGTAACAAAATCTCCGTGGGTGTAACGTAACGTAACAGCGTTTTCAGGCTGTTGCGTGACGTAACTTTTCTGCTTTTCTGGCCAGAAAAGGTAAGAACGAGGAAAAACATTAAACCCTCGAATGCTTTATAAAAGGCGGGAAGCCGTTCAAGACATCGAGCCCCAGACATCGACCGAGCCCCGCATGAAGAATCTCCTGATCCTTGCCACCTTGCTCACCGGCCTGACCGGCCTCATGGCGCAATCCGCGACCGCCGCGCCCCAGCCCGTCGACCAGACCGACCCGCAAGCGCTCATCAAGACCGCTACCCAGCAGGTACTGGACGAGGTCCGCAGCCAGGCGATCGCGCCGGACGACATCCCGCGCATTCGCGGCATCGTCGATCGCGACATCCTTCCGTACGTCGATTTCCGCCGCACGACGCAACTGTCGATGGGGCCCCACTGGCGCACCGCGACGCCCGAGCAACAGCAGCAGGTCATGCAACAGTTCCAGCTCCTGCTGATCCACCTCTACGCGGGCGCGCTCGCGCAACTCAAGCCCGATCAGCAGATCGAATACGCCCCCATGCGCAACGCGGCCACCGATACCGACGTCGTCGTACGCACCCTGGCGCAGACGAGCGGCAAGCCGGTCGAGATCGACTACCGTCTCTACAAGACCCCGCAGGGCTGGCGGCTCTACGATCTGAACGTGCTCGGCGCCTGGCTGATCCAGACCTACCGCGCCCAGTTCAACGAGAAGATCCAGCAAGGCGGCGTGGACGGGCTGATCCAGTTCCTCACCTCGCGCAATCAGCAACTGGATGCCGGTAAGCCCTGACGCGCGCGTGAGCGCACGCTTTCCTTGCCGGCGCGTCTGCGTTACGCTCGCGCGCGGCACGCCGCTTGCCCTGCAAGGCGAGCGCCGCTTGACCAGCCTCATGCGTCGTCAGGCACCCGGCCAGCCCGCGATGTGAAGCGGGACTTGAGCCGGGATGTGAATCCCCAAATGATTTCGCCCGTTGCCGCCCATTGCGCGCAGCGCGCACTACCCTGAAAGCAGGTGCGCCCCGATGCGCGAGCCCTATCCTCCCCAGGAATCCGATGACCGTCCTGGCAGTGCACGTTTCGCCATGAATTTTCCGCTTCCGCCTGACCGGCCGCAGATGGACCCCACGCAGGGCGCCGCCGCGGGCAGCCGCCGCAACCGCGTCTTCCCGCCGAGTACGCCGACGGTGCACACGCTTGCCTCCGTCATCACGGGCGTCGTGGTGGTCTGCGGCCTGTACTTCGGGCGCGCGGTACTGATTCCGATCACGCTTTCCGTGCTGCTGAGCTTTCTGCTCGCGCCGCTCGTGAACGCGCTGCGCCGTCTGCGCCTGCCGCAATTCGTCTCCATCATGGTGGCCGTGCTCGCCACGGTGATGGCGCTGGCGGGCGTGAGCGCATTGATCGCCGCGCAGGTCGTGCAACTGGCCACCGACCTGCCGCAGTATCAGGAAGCCATCGAGCAGAAGATCGAGACGGTGCAGCAAAAGACCGTGGGCCGCGCCGATTCGCTGATGACGCGCGCCGCCACCGCGCTGCAACGCGTGACGCCCACGCCGCCGCCGGCGCCGCCCCAGCCGCGCGGTCGCGCCGCGCGCAATCAGCCGCAGCAGCCGATGCCGGTGGAGATCCACAACCCCGTCCCTACGCCGATGCAGCTCGCGCAGAAGGCCTTCTCGCCGGTGATCGCGCCGCTGGAGACCGGCTTTATCGTGCTGGTGGTGACGATCTTCATCCTGCTGCAGCGAGAGGACTTGCGCGATCGCCTCATCAGCGTGTTCGGCTCCGAGGACCTGCATCGCACCACCACGGCGATCAACGACGCCTCGGAGCGCCTCTCGCGTTACTTCGTCGCGCAACTGGGCGTGAACGTGTCGGTGGGCGCGGTGCTGGCCGTGGGACTCGCGGGCATCGGCGTGCCGGGTGCGCTGCTATTCGGCGCCGTGGCCGCGTTGCTGCGCTTCGTGCCCTACATCGGTATCTGGATCGCCGCCGTCATGGCGACCCTGCTGGCCGCCGCGATCCAGCCGCAATGGACGATGGCGGTGTGGACGCTCATCTTCTTCATCGTCGTCGACGTGGTGGCGGGCCAGTTCGCCGAGCCGATGCTCTATGGCCGCCGCTCGGGCCTCTCGCCGCTCGCGGTGGTGGTGGCGGCGATTTTCTGGAGCTGGCTGTGGGGGCCGATCGGGCTCGTGCTGTCGACGCCGCTCACGCTGTGCATCGTCACGCTCGGGCGTTACGTGGATCGCTTGAACTTCCTGACCATCCTGCTGGGCGATCAGCCCGCGCTCACGCCCGCGCAGACCTGCTACCAGCGCCTGCTCGCGGACGATCCGCACGAAGCGCTGTTGCAGGCCGACCGCCTGCTCGCCGACATGCCGCTGATCGACTATTACGAGCAGGTGGTGTTCGAGGGCCTGCGCTTCGCGCGCAATGACGTGCTGCGCGGCGTGCTGCCCGCCGAGCAGCTGGCGCGCATCAATCAGGCGCTGCTCGACATCATCGAGGATCTCGAATCGGTGGACGACTCGCGCCACGCCGCCCTCGAGGACGCCAACGCGCGCCGCAACGGCGACCCGGTCGATGCGCCGCTGGAAGTGCCGCACGATGGCCGCGCCGTGCTGTGCGTGCCGGGGCGCGGCGCGTTCGACGACGTGGTGGCGGCCATCGTTTGCCAGTTGCTCACGCGTGCGCGCATCCCCTGCATGACGACGACTTACGACGAAGTGCGCAATACCCGGGCGGGCATGCTGGATGCGCACGATATTCACGCGATTTGCGTGGTGTCGCTCGACGCCGCGGAGTCGCCGCCGTACCTTCGCAACCTGGTGCGGCGTCTGCGCGAGCGCGCGCCGGCCTTGCCGATCGTGGTCGGCGTGCGGGCCGTGCGGCGCGACGAAGGCATGGGGATCGCCACGGACGACGACAGCACGCATCTCGCCGCTACGCTGCGCGATCTGGTGGAGGAGTGCGGGACGGCGTTGTCGCGCCAGCCGGAGGCGGTCGCGCGACAACAAATGTGACAGTCACGTCGTTGTCACACTCAGGCCTGATGATATGCGCCCCTGTGCCCCTGGTTGCGGCATTGCTAGGAGACGTAAATTGTTGAGCCCGCACGAGTTTGCCACGCTGATGTTGATCCGCCACGCGCCGGAGGAGATCGACTTGAACCGTCACGAACTCGATATCCTGCTTGAACGCCAGCTCGTCGCGCTCGAAACGCGCGCCGAGGGCGCCCGCCTGCCGTCGCTCACGATGGCGGGCCACTCCCTGCTCGAAGCGCTCGGCCGCGCGCAGCCCGTGCGCGTGCTCTACGACGATATGAGTTTCGATACGCATTGACGGCGGGGCTGAGCGCCTCGCGACCGTTGCGCCCGCAACCGCCTCGCCGTGCCCACGCTGCCGACCTCGATCGAGCACTCAATTCACGCGCGCAAAAAAATCGCCGACGGGGGCTACCCGCCGGCGTTTCAAGACTTCGACTCTGCATGGTCCCAGAATGAACGGGGACAGGGTATGGCGCGCGGCGCACGAACCGGCAAGTCAGTCGATCCGCTGCTGCGCTCCACAACCGGATTAACGGTCATTGTGGCGAAAGGTTGAATGCGGAAAAACCCGCTTGCTCGTCAACCCTGGCAGGGCCAGAACCGGTAAAAAAGACCTTGCTGGAAGGCGCGAAACGCGTTTGCGTTGCGCACCGTCCGCTTTAGCGGCGATCCACCCACACCGTCTGGATGTTGCAGAACTCGTGCAGCCCGAAGCTGGAGAGCTCGCGCCCAAATCCGCTCTTCTTCACGCCGCCCACGGTCACGCGCGGATCGGTCGCCACATCGCCGTTGATGAAAACGGCGCCCGTATCCATCTGCGCGGCGAGGGCGTTCGCGCGTTCGACATCGCGCGACCAGATCGTGCCGCCCAGGCCGAATTCGCTGTCGTTAGCAAGATCGACGGCATGCTGCGCATCGCTCGCCACCACGATCGCAGCGACCGGGCCGAACAACTCTTCGCGGAATGCCGTCATGCCCGGCTTCACATCGGCCAGCACGGTGGGCGCGTAGAAGTTGCCCGCGCCTTCGAGCTTGTTGCCGCCCAGCACGAGGCGCGCGCCCTCGGCGATCGAGCGCTCGACCTGGTTGTGCAGTTCGTCGCGCAGGTCGTAACGCGCCATCGGGCCGATGAAGGTGCTGTCCTCGCGCGGCGAACCCACGCGCAGCGCCGTGACAGCGGCAACGAAGCGGGCCTCGAATTCAGCGGCGATGCTGGACTCCACGATCAGGCGCTTGGCCGCGAGGCAGACCTGACCCGTATTGCCGAAGCGGCCCAGCACGGCCGAGCGCACGGCTTCGTCGAGATCGGCGTCGGACAGCACGATGAACGCGTCTGAGCCGCCCAGTTCGAGCACGCACTTCTTGAGCGCCGCGCCCGCCTGCTGGGCGATGGCCGCGCCGGCGCGCACACTGCCCGTGACCGCGATGGCGGCGATGCGCGCGTCGCCGATCACCGGCGCGACGCGCTCGGGCGGCAGGTTCAGCGCCTCGAAGGCGCCTTGCGGCAGGTCGGTGGCCGCGAAGGCGTCACGCAGCAAATAGGCGCTGCCCATCACGTTCGGCGCGTGCTTGAGCACGTAGGTATTGCCGGCGAGCAGCATGCCCACGGCGCCGCGCAGCACTTGCCAGATCGGGAAATTCCACGGCATGACCGCGAGAATGGGCCCGAGCGGACGGAATTCCTGACGCGCGACGCCGCTTTGCACCGGCGCATTCAGTGGCGCGAGCATGGCCGGGCCGTGTTCCGCATACCACTCGCACAGCGCCGCGCACTTTTCGACTTCGCCGCGCGCCTGCACGATCGGCTTGCCCATTTCGTCGGCGATCATGGTGGCGAACGCCTGCTTGCGCTCGCGCAGCACGTGCGCGAGTTGCACCAGCACGGCGGCGCGCCGGGCGATGGGCGTGTCGCGCCAGACGCGCGCGGCGGCGGCCGTGCGGGCGAGGGCCGCTTCCACGTCGGCTGCGCTGTCGAACGCATAGGTCGCGAGGATCTCGCCGTTGGCGGGGTTGCGCGAGACGGCGTGATTCGTGTCGGGTGTTGTGGTCATTGCTGGGCTCCTCGTTAGGAAACGCACTGGATGAGCGACAGCATACGAGCTGGCAATACTCAATAAAAGTGAATAATATTGAACAAATTGTTCTCTGGGGGTGAAGGTGTGGAACTGGCCCAATTGTTGATCTTTCGCGAAATCGCCGACGCGGGCAGCGTCCAGGCGGCCGCGCAGCGGCTGCATCGCGTGCCTTCGAACCTCACGACGCGCCTGCGGCAGCTGGAGGAGGAGCTGGGGACGGAACTGTTTATCCGCGAGAAGATGCGTCTGCGCCTGTCTGCAACCGGTGCGGCGTTTCTCGACTACACGCGCCGCATTCTCGATCTCGCCGACGAAGCCAAACTGTCCGTCGCGGGCGACGAACCGCGCGGCGTGCTGCCGCTAGGCTCGCTGGAAAGCACGGCGGCCGTGCGGATTCCGCCGGTGCTGGCGGCGTTTCATCGGCAATATCCGGAAGTGGCGCTCGATCTCTCGACCGGACCTTCGGGAGAACTGATCGATCGCGTGCTGGAGGGGCAGCTCGCGGCAGCCTTCGTCGATGGACCGGTCTCGCATCCGGCGCTTACGGGCATGCCCGTGTTCGACGAGGAGCTCGTGCTGATTTCCGCGACCAACCGCAAGCCGATCAAGCGCGCCAAGGACGTGAACGGCGCGAACATCTACGCGTTCCGCTCGAACTGCTCGTACCGCCGCATCTTCGAGCGCTGGTTCGAGGAAGATGGCGCCGCGCCGGGGCGCGTGTTCGAGCTGGAGTCGTATCACGGCATGCTCGCCTGCGTGTCGGCGGGCGCGGGGCTCGCGCTATTGCCGGCGAGCTTGCTGGAGAGCATGCCTAGTCGCAGCTCGGTGATGTCGCACCGTTTGCCGTCCTCGGTGCGCAACGTGTGGATTCATCTGGTGTGGCGGCGCGACCTGCGCGCGCCCGCCGCGCTGCGGCGGCTGATCGAGATGCTGCAAGCGCAGAGAGCGCAGCCGCAGGCGAAACTCGCCTGAGCGTCTGCGTGGAGAGTGCGCCTTTCAGGCGCACATGAAAAGCGCCCCGGCGCGTCAGCCACGCCGGGGCGAACCCCAGTCCAGACCGGCTCGAGGAATCACTCGGCGAGCGGCCCAGGCAGTCTCGGAGAAGACTGGCCGCATCGTAACAAGCGGCCGCACGCGCGTGAACGAAGCCTTTGGCATAACGTAATGAAGGTCATGAACGCACGCATACTCAGTCGTGCGCATGCAAGCGCCGATGCAACGGCGCGAGCGCCATCGACAACAGCGCGCACACGCCCAGAATCGCCACCAGTGCGAACATCGACACCTTGAAGCCCGCCGCATAGTCGAGCGCTTCGGGATGCGTACCGAGCCGCGCAAAGAACAGGCCGCCGAGCGTGGCCGCGCCCACGGCCGCGCCGATTTGCAGCATCGCCGTGACCATGCCCGAGGCCACACCTGCACGCGCAGGCTCGACTTCCGCGAGCACGTTGCGCACCACCGAAGGCAGCACCAGACCCTGGCCGATTCCCATCGCCGCAAGACCGACGTAGAAGCCCGGCCCTGGCGCCACCGCGCCCGCGAGCGTGGCCGCGGTGGCAAGACCGAGCGCGATGAGCACATAACCCAGCGTGAGCACGCGATAGCCGCCGAAGCGCGCTACCAGCCGTGGCATCAACAAGGGACTCGACAGAAAGCCGACGCCGAATGGCAGGATCGCGAAACCCGAAGCGAGCGGCGACCAATGCAGCCCGCCTTGCAGATAGATGCCATAGCTCAGGAAAAACGCGCTCATCAGATAGAACAGGAAGGCCAGCGCGAGGCCGAGCGCCACGACGGGATTGCGCAGCAAACGCACGTCGAGCAGCGGCTCCTTGCCCGCCGCGAGACTGCGCAGTTCCACGCGCAGCAACAGGCCGAGCACGGGCACGGAAGCGGCGAGACAGACCAGCATCCACGCGGGCCAGCCGTCCTCGCGTCCGCGCGTGAGCGGATAGACCAGCATCAGCAGGAAAAGCGAGAGCAGCAGCGTACCGGGCACATCGATGCGCGCACCGCGCGGCGGCCGGCTTTCGGGCAGAAAGCGCCAGCTGCCGATGAGCGCCAGCGCGCCGATCGGTAGGTTGACGAGAAAGATCGCGCGCCAGCCGAGGCCAAACGGATGCAGGCTGATGAGCGCGCCGCCGCCCAACTGGCCGATGACGGCCGCGACCCCGAACACGAAACCATAGAGCCCCATCACGCGCACTTGCTGTTGCGGCGGGTAGACGCTGCGGATCGTCGCCAGCACCTGGGGCGCGAGCACGGCCGCGAACAGACCTTGCAGGATGCGCCCGGCCACCAGCACCGAGCCGTCCGAAGCCAGCCCGCAGAGGGTGGAAGCCAGCACGAAGCCCGCCATGCCGATCATGAACATGCGCTTGCGGCCATAGAGATCGCCGAGCCTCCCGCCGGTGATCTGCGCGACTGCATTCGCGCAGGCATAAGCCGAGACCACCAGCTGCAACTGCGAGGGACTGGCCGCGAGACCATCGTGAATCGAGGGCATCGCGAGATTGACGATGAAGTAATCGAGCGGCGGCAGGATTGCGCCGATCAAGAGAACCACCAGCGCCCAGCCGGACTGGCCGTGAGCCGCGGCAGCGGGTGATGCGGGGGTGGGGCGTGCCGCAGCCGCGGGGGGCGGGGCGGTGAGCGTGTCGTCAGTCATGGCGGATCTGTCGGAAAAAGGACGATGCGTTGGCGCATTGCATCATTCGGAAGGTCATTGTGCTATAGCACGCACCCTTCGGAAAAGCGGGAATAGGTGGTACTATCCATCGACTTACTCGATGGATAGGGAAGGCAGGTGAGCAGCATGCGGGGATTCGAATTCGACCAGTTACGCACCTTCACGGTGGTGGTGGATGCGGGGAGCCTGTCGGCGGCGGCGCCCACGCTGCATCTCTCGCAATCGACGGTGAGCGAGCAGATGCGCAAGCTCGAAGCGCGCGCCGGCGTGGCGTTATTCGTGCGTAGCAAACGCGGTGTCGAGACCACGCCCGCTGGTGCGCGACTGCTGGCGCACGCGCGGCGCATTGTGGCGCTCAATGAAGCCGCCTTCGATGATGTGCGGGGGCAGGCGATCAAAGGCGAACTGCGCGTCGCCATTACCGATTACTACCGGACTCACGAAGTGGCTGGGATGCTTGCGCGGTTGCGCGAGTGTTATCCGCAATTGAGCTTGCATGTGAGCACGATGAAGAGCATCGAGATCGAGCAGGCGCATGCGCGTGGGCAGATCGATCTGGGTGTCGTGATGAACATGTCGATTGGATCGGTGCGGCCTGTTAGCGGTGACGCGCGCTGGGTGCTGCGCAGCGAGTCGCTGCATTGGGTGGCGTCGCCTGGGCTAGCTGAGTCGTTGCCCGATCCGCTGCCGCTGGTGTTGCTGCCCGATGACTGCATGCTGCATCAGATTGCAGTGCGCTCGCTCGAGGAGCAGGGGCGCGCTTTTGTGATGGGGCATAGTGCGTCGGGGGTCGCGGGCTTGCAATCGATGCTCGCCGCTGGGCTTGGGGTGGGGTGTCTTTGTGCTTCGGCTGTGCCCGATGGGCTTGTGCGGTTGGGGGCGAATTATCGGCTGCCTGCGCTGCCCGAAGCGGTCTTTTCGCTTACGCCGCCGCTGGCTGGTGAGCGCGAAACTGTCGCGCAGGCGCGGGAGGTTTTGGCTCGGCAATTGCTGGTTTAGATTTTTGATTTTGTTGTGGTTTTTTGTTTTGGCATTTCCCGCTAACCATCGGGGCTTCTGGTTTTCCTCAGTATCAACAGTTCCCAATACAACGCGTTGATGCGATCGAGAAATTGCGGCGGTAACGGCACAATGTTGCTGGCATCGTCACCGCCCCTTTCGAACATCACGTACTTGTCCACCCAGATCACTTCTGGAACCGTAGTGCGTAATGCTCTGCGCGCTACCAGCCGTTTAGATTCAGCGTCATAAAGCCTGCCCACATATTCTGGGTTGTCCCCGTGCGCCCAATCGCGCAAGCATTCCACGGCGTAGTACCGCCCATCAGGTGATGTGCTCGTTATGCAGTCTGTTGCATTCGAATCTGTGCGGTATGAGATATAGAGGAAGCCTAGGCACGCACATGCCATGACAAGGGCGATTCGCCTTTTCATAGGATTACCTTGATCGGGTTTTGCAGCCTGACGTACTTGCGGTCCGAAAAAAAGATAAAATCGCCTCCCCGATTGTGCCTTAGTGCCCACTGGCGAAAATCCTTGTTGTGAACTGGATAAAAGATATTTCCCCTCTCCCTCATATCCCCGCGTGCAACCGGATAGGGGTAATAGAAGGACGAAATATTGAGCGCATCCATCACACCGTCGTACGGTACAACAATTACCCCTTTTCTGCTCCAGTGGCCAAGGTACTGAGACAAGCCCTCGGCACCATCGGTGAAATCATAACTATCCTTAATGTAAACGTAGATGCTGGATATCTCCGCTTCCGCCCCGAAAACACCGATCCGAACCTCCGCTGGTGCAGCGTAGAATACAAATGCCCCTAGTGCCGCGGTCATATCGTCGGGTGCGCCATTGTTCTGAAATTGGGAACCGATAAATTCCCCGATCTTCTGAGATAACGTACTGCCGACAGCAGCACGCTGGAACTGAAAATGTTTATGTAACAGCGACATGCTCCCATTGCATAGAGACCAGGTATCGAAAGAAGTCATCATATGGCGGTAATTCCTCAGTATGCTCTTTAGAACTTCAACCGCAGGGAATGAATAAATAGCCTTCTCGACCAGATTGGTGTACTCCTTCTTCGCGCGCTCAAATCCGAGTGCCCAGTTCATCGTAACCGTTGTCGAGTCATACATGCTCGGCGGGTAAGGTGCATTGTCCTGATTGATTTCGGCTTTCAGTTGGGCACTCGTAGGTGCGTAATTGAGCGCGCCGCTGAACCACCTTTCCATAAGTTTTGCTGCGATTGGCATGTTTTCGCGACGCATTGCTGCGGGTATTTCCTGAATATCGAAAGGCGGAACCTGAACGATATCAGCCGGTTGATGATCCTTTGGCGTTTCGGGGAGCGGAGGCGGTGGCTTGTCCATTGATAGCGTCGGAGCAGAGATACGCTCAACGTTGACTGCCTTGCAGGTATCGCCGGGCTTCCACCGATGTTTCAACAGACCAGTTTTGAAATAGGGTAAATCGCAAATTAGAATGTCCACGTCTTTCTCTCGATATTTTTTTCAGGCAATCGGCCAGTATTCCGGCACCCGCTGGATTACTGGAAACGAAGCTCGTGCTTAGGATGCTTGCACCGTTCCCTGGCACTTCGACCAGTTACGGGTGACGCAGATGCACCGCTAACGTCTCAGTGAACTATGAATCGAGATTCAGCGATATCAGATATAGCTGAATTTAAGAGTGCATACCAGAACGAATGGCTGGAAAGATTTTCAAGTAGATTTTTTGATTGACGTTATTTTTTTGGCCTAAAGGGATTTATGCCTTTAGGCCCGGTCGGAATGACGAGCGGGCGGCGCTCGCGGCAGCAACCGCGACGTGACGTGTGAACTCGGAGCAGGACAGACTCAAGCGCGCGATCAATATGACCGACGGTTAGCGCAAGGCCTGCGCGATGTGCGAGCGGGACGAGTCGGGAAAAGTCCTGAGTTTCTCCATACCCGCCGCAGAGAAGGGGGCGCACAAGTAAGATGCTGGGATACCGACACGAAATCAAGGAAATGCCAAAGCGGTACGGATCACGAAAAACCCGTCAGACCTCAAACATCTTCCACGCAATCAGATCGGCACTCACCAATCGATCCGATGTTTCAGATCGGTTTCCCGATGCCGCACATCATCATCGCTATGCAGATAAAGACTGGTAGTACTGAGTGAAGCATGCCCGAGGTTATCGCGCACGAGACGCAGATCGACATCGCCATCGGCCATATGTGACCCAGCGCTATGCCGCAGCCAGTGCGCGGAAGCGCTTTCGAGCCGGGCCGCGCGCGCAGCCGCAAACTCCGCATCCACAGAGTCCCCCATCTCCCGCAACCTCTGCGCGGCCCCCGCAAAAATCCCCTTAACGATCGCATGCAGCGCGGTGCGCGTGAGCGGCTTGACCGACTTGCCGATAGGCAAAACAAGCGGGGTAGACTCATGCGCCGCAGGCAGCGCAGCAAGACCACGCGCCCGCCGATAGCGCGCCAACTCGGCCATCATCTCGGCCGTAGCCGGCACAAGCCGACGACGCTCACCCTTGCCAAGCACATCGAGCCACCAGCGCTCGACCCCCGCCCCATCGCGCCGCGCAAAAAAATCGCCCATCGTATTAGCGCTCACTTCGGAAATCCGCAATCCGCCCAGATAGAGCAGCGTAAGCAGCCAACGCGCCCGCCCGTGATGTTCGCGCTCGCGTTCGGTCTCGCGCGGCAGGCTGTCGACGTAAGCCTTCACCTCGTCCCAAAGCTCGCGTTCGAGATAGCGCGTAATGCGCGGCGGCGCGCGCCGGGCACGCTGGCGCGACAGCGAAAGCGGATTACCCGCGAGATAGCCCGCACTCACGAGCCACGAGAAAAGCGCGTTGAGGATCACCATCGCCTGGCGCTGACTCGCGGCGGAAAGCGGTCCATAGAACGGCCGCCAGCGCGCATCGTCGCGCGCGTGCTTGCGCCCGCCACCCGAAACCCAGCGCGCAGCGGGTTGTGGATCGGCGAGAAAGTGCTGATACGCGAGCAAATCCTCGTGCGTGAGCGACGAAAGCGGCTTGCCCAGTTGCACGATGGCCCACAGCAGCAGGCGCTCGGATTCCTTGCGATAGGTCTCGAAGGTCGCCTTCGAGTCGGCGACACGCGCAAGCCACGCGCGGATCGCGTCGAGGTCGTTGACCGCCGCAATCTGCATGCGGCCGTGCGCCCGATTCACGCCGTCGCGCCCGTCCAGATCGGCGGGCAGTTCAAGGGCATCGAGCGGTTGCGGGGCGAGCAGGGCGGTGTGCATGGGCGGGTAGAACTGTGAATCGAAAAAGCTGCCCGCACTATAGCGTGGAACGCCCGCGCGTCGAACGCTGTTCGCCGCTGCGCCCGGCGGTCTGACGCGTTTGGGCAAGCGTGATTGAAGCTTGTTTTACACCGTGGCGATCAAAAACGACTCCCCTTTCGCAGGCCGTAATCCGTCACTGCGATCCGCAAAATAACGCGCGACGATATCGTCGGTGCCTACGTGCTCCGCGCGCGTAAAACCCGCTTCGCGCGCGAGCGCGAGCATTTCCTCGGGCCGGAAGAAGCTCACGAACGGCGTGCCCGCCGCCCGTGCGCGCTCGTAGACGGCCGCATGCTGCGAGCGCTCCGGTTCGTCGATCAGGTCGAGCGGCAAGGTAAAGGTCATCGCGAGCGTCGAGCCGGGTGCGAGTTGCGCGATCTCGCGCAGCGTAGCGAGATTCGCCTCGCGCGTGAGGTACATCGACACGCCCGTGGACGCCACCACGGCGCGCTGCGTGGCATCGAAGCCCGCCTGCTCAAGCTGCGCGCGCCACGATTGGCCCGCTTCGAAATCGACGCCCACGAAGCGCAAGCCGTCCCGCTCGCGATAGCCCAATTCAGCCAGGCGCTGGCGCTTCCAGGTCTGCGTACCCGGCTGATCGACCTCATACACGCGCAAACGCGAGGCGATGTCGGGGCGTCGCTGCGCGAAGGTGTCGAGGCCCGCGCCAAGAATCACGTACTGCTCGACGCCACGCGCGGCTTCATCGACGACGAGGTCTTCAATCAGCCGAGCGCGGCCCACGATGGAGGCCCGATAACCGCGCGTGCCAACGGGGTCCATGTCGGGCCGTTCGCGCCAGTGCGCGTCGGGCGCGGCGAGTTGCATGCCGAGTTCGTCGGCGAGCACGGGCGGCGCGGCATCGACCAATACGTGTAATGCGCGCCAGAGTGCGACGCGCACGGCGCTGCTATCGGGGAAGGTCGCTTGCATCGGGGTCTCCTGAAGGCATGGGTGTCGGGGCCGAAAGCGCTAGCTTAACGAACGCGCCTCGCGCGCGGTCGTCCCATAAACCTCCGCGCTCACCGCGCGCAGCGCTTCGATCATCACCTGTGCTGCCGGCGACAGCAGCCGGTCGGCGCGCGTGATGATGCCGAAGTCGTCCATCTGGCAGTCCATCGGCAGCGGCAGGATCGCGACCATGCCGTGCGCGGCGTAGTAGCGTGCCACGTCTTCGGTCAGCACGGCGATCATGTCGCTTTGCTCCAGCACGCGCGTGATGAACAGCAGCGCGGGCGTCTCCACCACGTTCGAAGGGGGCGCGAGGCTCGCGCGCTGGAACATCAGCTCGAAGCGATGGCGCAGCACGCTCGCGACCGGCGGCACGACCCAGGTGGCGCGCGCCACGTCGGCGAGCGCGAGCGGGCGGGCGCGATCGGCATGGGCGTTGGAGTCGGCCGAAGCCAGCAGCGGATGCCCAGGTCTTACCACGGCGCACACCGGCTCGCCCGTGAGCGGCTCGTAGCGCAGCGCGAGTTTGTCGTGCTCGGCGGAAAGCCGCCCGAGCACCACGTCGAGCTTGTCCTGCGCAAGGTGTTCGAGCAGCACGTTACTCGCGTCGATCGCCACCGAAACACGCATATTCGCGTGTGTGCGCTTGACGGCCGCCACGGCGGCGGGCAGCACGCGCACGCCCGGCGAGGTGATCGCGCCCACCGCCACATGGCCGAGCCGCCCGGCCTTCAGCGCCGTGAGTTCCTCCTGCGCCTGGTCGAGACTGCCGAGCACCGCGCGCGCGTGACGGATCAGCGCGTCGCCATAGAGCGTGGGCTTCATGCCGCGCGGCATGCGCTCGAACAGCAGCGCGTCCAGCATCTCTTCCAGCTCGCGCAGCAACTTGGAGGCGGCCGGCTGCGTCATGTTGAGCGCCGCCGCCGCGCGGTGAATATTGCCTTCCTCCGCAAGCGCGACCACCAGCAGCAATTGCCGCGTCTTGAGCCGCGTGCGCACGTACCAGGGGCTGGTCTCCAGCATGATTTCCCAAATAGTTCTAAGCGTTTACACCAATGCCGATTTCGATATCGGAACCGTCCGTTATTTCATTAGAAGGTTATCAGAGTTCTCCCTAGACTATGCCGAACATTCAGTCCAACCAGCAGTCCACGAGACAGATCAGACGATGTCGGCAACGAAACCCAAACTGCGCTCCCAGCAATGGTTCGGCACCACGGACAAGAACGGCTTCATGTACCGAAGCTGGATGAAAAACCAGGGCATTCCCGATCACGAATTCGATGGTCGCCCGATCATCGGCATCTGCAATACGTGGTCGGAGCTCACGCCCTGTAACGCGCACTTCCGCAAGCTCGCGGAGCACGTCAAGCGCGGCATCTACGAGGCGGGCGGTTTCCCGGTCGAATTCCCGGTGTTCTCGAACGGCGAATCGAACCTGCGCCCCTCGGCGATGCTCACGCGCAATCTCGCCTCGATGGATGTGGAGGAGGCGATTCGCGGTAACCCCATCGACGCCGTCGTGCTGCTGTGCGGCTGCGACAAGACCACGCCCGCGCTGCTGATGGGCGCGGCGAGCGTCGATGTGCCCGCGATCGTCGTGAGCGGCGGCCCCATGCTCAACGGCAAGCTCGACGGCAAGGACATCGGCTCGGGCACGGCGGTGTGGCGTCTGCACGAATCGCTCAAGGCGGGCGAGATCGACCTGCATCATTTCCTCGCGGCCGAAGCGGGCATGTCGCGCTCGGCGGGCACCTGCAACACCATGGGCACGGCGTCGACGATGGCCTGCATGGCCGAGGCGCTGGGCGTGACGCTGCCGCACAACGCGGCGATTCCGGCCGTGGACGCGCGCCGCTACGTGCTCGCGCATATGTCGGGCATCCGCATCGTGCAGATGGCGCTCGAAGACCTCACGCTCTCGAAGGTGCTCACGCGCGAGGCGTTCGAGAACGCGATCCGCACCAACGCGGCGATCGGCGGCTCGACCAACGCCGTGATCCATTTGAAGGCGATCGCGGGGCGCATCGGCGTGCCGCTCGAACTCGAAGACTGGATGCGTATTGGCCGCAGCACGCCCACCCTCGTCGATCTGCAACCGTCGGGCCGCTTCCTGATGGAAGAGTTCTACTACGCGGGCGGACTGCCTGCGGTGCTGCGTCGTCTGGGCGAAGCGAACCTGCTGCCGCATCCGGACGCGCTCACGGTCAATGGCAAGTCGCTGTGGGACAACGTGCGCGAAGCGCCGAACTACAATGACGAGGTGATCCGCCAGATCGACAATCCGCTCATCGCCGATGGCGGCATCTGCATCCTGCGCGGCAATCTTGCGCCGCGCGGCGCGGTGCTCAAGCCCTCGGCGGCGACGCCCGAACTGCTCAAGCATCGCGGCCGCGCCGTGGTGTTCGAGAACTTCGATCACTACAAGGCGACCATCGGCGACGAAGCGCTCGACGTGGACAAGGACTCGATCCTCGTGATGAAGAACTGCGGCCCGCGCGGCTATCCGGGCATGGCCGAAGTCGGCAACATGGGCCTGCCGCCCAAGCTGCTGCGCCAGGGCGTGAAGGACATGGTGCGCATTTCGGATGCGCGCATGAGCGGCACGGCCTACGGCACCGTGGTGCTGCACGTCGCGCCCGAAGCGGCGGCGGGCGGCCCGCTTGCCGCCGTGCGCAACGGCGACTGGATCGAACTCGACTGCGAGGCGGGACGCCTGCATCTGGACATCAGCGACGAGGAACTCAAGCGCCGTCTGTCCGACGTCGATCCCGCCGCCGCACCGGGCGTGGCCGAGCAGTTGGGCAAGGGCGGTTATGCGCGCCTCTATGTCGATCACGTGCTCCAGGCCGACGAAGGCTGCGATCTCGACTTCCTGGTCGGCAAGCGCGGCTCGGCCGTGCCGCGCCACTCGCACTGACGCGCCGGAGGTTTTCATCATGACGATTGCACTCACCGGCGAACTGCTGATCGGCGCGCAGGCGAAGCGCGGCGAAGGCGCGGCGTTCCAGTCCATCGACGCCGCCACGCACGAAGCCATCGCGCAGCCGGTTTTCCACGGCGCGTTGCCGGCCGATGTCGATGCCGCCTGCACGCTCGCCGACGAAGCATTCGACACGTATCGCGCGTTGCCCGCGCAAGCGCGCGCCCGCTTCCTCGACGACTGCGCGGCGCGCATCGAAGCGCTCGGCGACGCCCTGATCGAGCGCGCGATGGCCGAAAGCGGCCTGCCGCGCGCGCGGCTCGAAGGCGAGCGCGCCCGCACGGCGAACCAGTTGCGCATGTTCGCCACGCTCGTGCGCAGCGGCAACGCACTCGACGCGCGCATCGAGCCCGCGTTGCCCGAGCGCCAGCCGCCGCGCACCGATTTGCGCTTCTGGCGCATCGGCGTGGGACCGGTTGCGGTGTTCGGCGCGAGCAATTTTCCGCTCGCGTTTTCGGTGGCGGGTGGCGATACGGCCAGCGCGCTGGCGGCCGGTTGTCCCGTGGTCGTGAAGGCGCATTCCGCGCATCCGGGCACCTCGGAACTGGTGGGCCGTGCGCTCCAGCAGGCGGTCGCAGCAGCGGGTCTGCCCGAGGGCGTGTTCTCGCTGCTGTTCGATGCGGGCTACGAAGTGGGCAGCGCGCTCGTGCAGCATCCCGCCATTCGCGCCGTGGGTTTTACGGGCTCGCGCGCGGGCGGCCTCGCGCTCGTCAAGCTGGCGGCGGCGCGCGCCGAGCCGATTCCCGTCTACGCCGAAATGAGCAGCGTGAATCCCAACCTGTTGCTGCCGGGCGCATTGTCCGCACGCGGCGAAGCGCTGGCGCGCGAGTTCGCGGCATCGGCCACGCTCGGGTGCGGCCAGTTCTGTACCAATCCGGGTTTGATGTTCGGCCTCGCGGGCGCGGATTTCGACGCGTTTGCTGCGAATGCCGCGCGCGAATTCAGCGCGACCAGCGCGGGCGTGATGCTCACGGCAGGCATCCTGCGCGCCTATGAACACGGCGTCGATCGCCTTGCGCAACACGCGAACGTGACGACGCTCGCACGCGGCGCCGCCGCACCAGGACGCGCCCAGAGCGCGCTCTTCAAGATCGGCGCGCGCGATCTGCTGACGGATGCCACGCTCGGCGACGAAGTGTTCGGCCCAAGCAGCGTGCTGGTGGAATGCGCCGACGAAAACGAACTGTGCGCGCTGCTGCGCAAGATCGAAGGCCAACTCACGATCACGCTGCATATGAACGACGCCGACGCGGCGCTCGTACGCACGCTGTTGCCGCTGATCGAGCGCAAGGCAGGCCGCGTGCTGGTCAACGGCTTCCCGACCGGCGTCGAAGTGTGCGATGCGATGGTCCACGGCGGCCCGTTCCCGGCGACCTCGGACGTGCGCAGCACATCGGTGGGCACGGCCGCGATCGAGCGATTCCTGCGTCCGGTCTGCTACCAGAACCTGGCCGATGGCCTGCTGCCCGACGCGCTGCGCGACGCAAATCCGCTGGCGATCCAACGGCGCTATGTGGGCAAGCCGGAGCGCGTGAACTAGCCCTGAGAGAACGCCGACAAGATCCGCGCGACGCGGACAGGCGACACGATGGAGTCAGGAAGGAGACAGACAGGATGAGCAATCCGCAGGTGCTGCAACAAGGCAAGACCGAGGCGCGCGCGACGCACGCGAGCGAGCAGGAAAAGCATATCGTCGGCCATATCGCGCGGCGGCTCGTGCCGTTTCTCGCGCTGATCTACGTGGTCGCCTACGTGGACCGCACGGTCGTGGGTTTCGCGAAGCTGCACATGAACGCTGCCGTGGGCCTGAGCGACGCCGCTTACGGCATGGGCGCGGGCCTGTTTTTCGTCGGCTATTTCCTGTGCGAAGTGCCGAGCAATCTTGCCCTCTCGCGCTTCGGCGCGCGCGTGTGGTTCGCGCGCATCCTCTTCACGTGGGGCACGATCACGATGGCGATGGCCTTCGTCAGCGGTCCGAAGAGTTTCTACGTGCTGCGCTTTCTGCTGGGCGCGGCCGAAGCGGGCCTTTACCCCGGCATCCTGTTCTTCCTCACGCACTGGTTCCCGATGCGCCATCGCGCGCGCGTGATCGGCCTGCTCGTGCTCGCACAACCCATCGCGGGCATCGTCACCGGGCCGCTCGCGGGCGCATTGCTGGAAACGCATGGCCTCTTCGGCCTCTCGAACTGGCAGACGCTTTTCGTCGTGAGCGGTCTGCCCGCCGTGCTGCTTTGCATCCCGACGCTGCGTCTGCTGCCCGAATCGCCTGCGCATGCACGCTGGCTCGCGCCCGACGCGCGCCGCTGGATCGAGCGCGAACTGGCAGCCGACCAGCGCAGCTATGCGCTCGACGCGCACCGCAACCCGTTCAGCGCCCTGAAAGACCGCCGCGTGCTGCTGCTCGCGCTGCTGTTTCTGCCGTTTCCGCTGTGCATCTATGGTTTGTCACTCTGGTTGCCTACCATTATCAAGGCGTTCGGCGTGAGCGATTCGACGGCGGGCCTGCTTTCCGCGGTGCCGTATCTGTTCGCGGTGGCGGGTCTTCTGATCGTGCCGCGCCACTCGGACCATCGTCGCGAGCGCTACTGGCACATCGTCGTGGTCTCGGCTGCGGCGGCGCTGACGATGGCCGCGAGCGCCTGGGTGCATTCGCCGGTGCTGCAACTGCTGTTCATCAGCCTGACCGCGTTTTCGATCTATTCGATCCAGGCCGTGGTGTGGGCGCTGCCCGGCGAGTTTCTGAGCGGCACGAGCGCGGCCGTGGGGATCGCGATGATCAACTCGCTCGCGAATCTCGGCGGCTACCTTGGCCCTTACGGCATCGGACTCATCAAGGACGCGACGGGCAGCCTCGCGGCCGGACTGTATTTTCTCGCGGCCACGCTGGTGTTTGCGGTGCTCGTGACCTTCGTGGTCCGTGCGGCGCTGCGCACGCCGGTGCGGGCCGAAGGCGCTTTCGCAGGCGAATCGTGATCGCCCGGCGCAACGGAAAGCGCGCAAGACACCTCTACCGAAGCAGGATCGACGATATGACGACGAGCAGTACGACTCCAGGCAAACCCCGCTATCAGGGCATCTTCCCGGTGGTGCCGACCACCTTCACCGCGAGCGGCGAACTCGATCTGCCGAGCCAGAAGCGCGCCGTCGATTTCATGATCGACGCGGGCGTGGACGGCCTGTGCATTCTCGCGAACTTTTCCGAGCAGTTCTCGCTCTCCGACGACGAGCGCGAAATCCTCACGCGCACCGTGCTCGAACACGTGGCGGGCCGCGTGCCGGTGATCGTCACGACCACGCACTACGGCACCAATGTCTGCGCCGCGCGCAGCAAACGCGCGCAGGACATGGGCGCGGCGATGGTGATGGTCATGCCGCCGTATCACGGCGCGACCTTTCGCGTGCCCGAAGCGCAGATCTACGAGTTCTACGCGCGCGTGTCCGACGCGATCGACATTCCGATCATGATTCAGGACGCGCCTGCGAGCGGCACGGTGCTCTCCGCGCCTTTCCTTGCGCGCATGGCGCGCGAGATCGAGCAGGTCTCGTACTTCAAGATCGAAACGCCGGGCGCGGCCAACAAGCTGCGCGAACTGATCCGCCTCGCGGGCGACGCGGCCGAAGGCCCGTGGGATGGCGAGGAAGGCATCACGCTGCTGGCGGACCTTAACGCGGGCGCGACCGGCTCGATGACGGGCGGCGGCTTTCCCGACGGCATCCGTCCGATCATCGAGGCGCACCGCGCAGGCCGCGCCGACGATGCCTTCACGCTCTACCAGAAGTGGCTGCCGCTCATCAATCACGAAAACCGCCAGGCGGGTCTGCTCGCCTGCAAGTCGCTGATGCAGGAGGGCGGCGTGATCGAGTGCGAACTGCCGCGCCACCCGCTGCCCGCGATGCATCCGGACACGCGCGCCGAACTGATCGCGATTGCGCGCCGTCTCGATCCGCTCGTGCTGCGCTGGGCAAAGTAAGTTGTTCGGTATCCATAATAAATAGTCTCCTTGAACAGAGGAACGGAGATCGCCATGAATGCGTCGTATACGTTGGCCGTCGTCGGCGTGGGCAAGATCGCGCGCGACCAGCATCTGCCCGCCATCGCGGGCAATCCCGGCTTCGATCTGGTGGCGGCTGCGAGCCGCAATGCCCAGGTCGAGGGCGTGCGCAACTACAGCGATATCGGCGAGTTTCTCGCAGCCGAGCGCGAACTCGACGCCGTGTCGCTGTGCGCGCCGCCGCAGGTGCGCTATGAGCAGGCGCGCGCCGCGCTCGAAGCGGGCAAGCACGTGATGCTCGAAAAGCCGCCGGGCGCGAGCGTGAGCGAAGTGGAAGCGCTGCGCGAACTCGCGCGCCAGCACAAGCGCACGCTGTTCGCCACCTGGCATTCGCGCTGCGCGAGCGCGGTCGAACCCGCGCGCGCGTGGCTCGCACAACGTACCCTGCGCGCCGTGCATGTGCGCTGGAAAGAGGACGTGCGCCGCTGGCATCCGGGCCAGCAGTGGATCTGGGAGCCGGGCGGCCTCGGCGTATTCGATCCAGGCATCAACGCGCTCTCGATCGTCACGCGCATCCTGCCGCGCGAAGTGCTCCTGCGCGGCGCGACGCTGCACGTACCCGCCGATTGCGCGACGCCGATTGCCGCCGAACTCGATTGCATCGACATCGACGGCGTGCCGGTGCGCGCCGAATTCGACTGGCGTCATGGCCCGGTCGAGCAATGGGAAATCGACGTGGAGACCACCGACGGCCTGCTGTCGATTTCGGAAGGCGGCAAACGCCTGGCGATTGGCGGCGAACCGGTCGCGCTCGATGCCGAGCGCGAATATGCGGCGCTCTACGAACGCTTTCACTGGCTCATCGCGCATGGCACGGAGGATGTGGACGTGCGCCCGCTGCGTCTCGTCGCCGATGCCTTCCTGCTAGGCCGGCACGTCGAAGTCGAGGCCTTCGGGCACTGAGCATCACTGGCTATATTTCGTATTCCCGATAAAGCAGACGCAACAACCACACCCAAGGAGACAGAAGCATGACCAGCAACATTCGCCGCTTTACCCTTCGCGCCGTGCTCGCGGCCCTGTGCGTCGCGCCGCTCGGCATGAACCTGGCGGCGCACGCCGATTCGCCCACCAAGATCGGCTTCCTCGTGAAGATGCCGGAGCAGGCATGGTTCATCAATGAGCAGAAGGCCGCCACGGCGCTCGGCCAGAAGGAGAACTTCTCGGTCGTCAATATCGGCACGCCGGACGGCGAAAAAGTGCTGGCCGCCATCGACAACCTCGGCGCGCAAGGCGCACAGGGCTTCGTGATCTGCGCGCCCGACGTGCGTCTCGGGCCGGCCATCCAGGCGCGCGCCAAGCGCTACAACATGAAGTTCGTGACGGTCGACGACCAACTGGTGGATTCGTCGGGCAAGCCGCTGCCGAGCGTGCCGCATCTGGGCATGTCGGCGTTCAAGATCGGCAATCAGGTGGGCGGCGCGATCGCCGACGAAATGAAGCGTCGCGGCTGGAAGCCGGAAGAAGTGGGCGCGCTGCGCATCACCGACTACGAACTGCCGACCGCCAAGCTGCGCACGGACGGCGCGACGGCGTCGCTGATCGCGGGCGGTTTCAAGAAGGAAAACATCTTCGACGCGCCGCAAAAGACCACCGACGACGAAGGCGGCTTCAATGCGGCTTCGCCCGTGCTCGCGCAGCATCCGAACATCAAGAAGTGGGTGATCTTCGCGCTCAACGAAGAAAGCGTGCTGGGCGCGGTGCGCGCGACGGAGCAACTGCATCTGCCGGCCTCGGACGTGATCGGCGTGGGCATCAACGGTGCGGGCGAAGCCTTTGCCGAATTCCAGAAGAAGCAGCCCACGGGCTTCTACGGCACGATCGCGGTCAGCTCGACCAACCACGGCAAGGACAGCGCGCAGAACCTCGTCGAATGGATTCGCGATGGCAAGCAACCGCCCGCCGACACGCAGACCACCGGCAAGCTGATGACGCGCGATAACTGGACCTCGGTTCGTAGCGAGCTGGGTATCTAAGGTCTGCGAAATAGCGCTTAAGGCAGTCTTCGAAAGGGCAGGGATGCAATGACTGAAACCATGACATTGGCCGATGCAGAGACGAACGCACGCGGGGCAACTCAACAGGGGCCGCGTGCGTATCTGGAACTCGACGGCATCACCGTGAGCTTTCCGGGCGTGAAAGCGCTCGACCGCGTATCGCTGCAAGTGCGCGCGGGCGAAGTGCACGGGCTGATGGGCGAGAACGGCGCGGGTAAATCGACGCTGCTGAAGGTGCTCTCGGGCGTGAACCAGCCGCAGGCCGGCACGCTGCACCTGAACGGCGCGGAGCAGCGCTTTACGACCACGCGTGCGGCGCTCGACGCGGGCATCGCGATCATCTATCAGGAATTGCATCTCGTGCCCGAGCTGACGGTGGCGGACAACCTGATGCTCGGGCAATTGCCCAACCGTTTTGGCGTGCTCGACGAACGCACGCTCGTACAGCGCGCGATGGACGAACTCAAGCGGCTGGGCGAGCGCATCGACCCGCGCACGCCGGTCAAGAATCTCTCCATCGGCCAGCGCCAGATGATCGAGATCGGCAAGGCGCTCATGCGCGACGCGCGCGTGATCGCCTTCGACGAACCGACCAGCTCGCTCTCGGCGCGCGAGACGGAGAACCTGTTTCGGATCATCAACGCGTTGCGCGCCGATGGCCGCGCGATCATCTATGTCACGCACCGCATGGATGAGGTCTATGAGTTGTGCGACCGCGTGACGGTGTTCCGCGACGGCAAGCGCATCGAGACTTTCGAATCGGTCGCGGACCTCGACCGTAATCGCCTGATCGCCGCGATGGTGGGGCGCTCGATCGAGGACGTCTACGGCTATCGCGCGCGCCCGGCGGGCGACGTGCTGCTGGAAGCGAAGGGGCTGATGGGGCCGGGACTTGCCGAGCCGGTGTCGTTTACCGCGCGGCGCGGCGAGATTGTCGGCTTCTTTGGCCTCGTGGGCGCGGGCCGCTCCGAACTGATGAAGCTGATCTACGGCGCGACACGCGCAAGCGCGGGCCATGTCGAACTGAACGGCAAGCGCGTGAACTTCGCGAGCCCGCGCGACGCGGTGCGCGCGGGCATCGCGCTGTGCCCGGAGGACCGCAAGCAGGAAGGCATCGTTGCGATCGCTTCCGTGGCGGATAACCTCAACATCAGCGCGCGTCGTCACTTCAGCCCCGCGCGCTTCTTGCTGGATGCGAAGCGCGAGCGCGATCTCACGCAGGACTACATCAAGAAACTCGCGATCAAGACGCGCAACGGCGACACCGCTATCGGCACGCTGTCGGGCGGCAATCAGCAGAAGGTGATCCTGTCGCGCTGGCTTGCAGAACGTATCGAAGTGTTCCTCATGGACGAGCCTACGCGCGGTATCGACGTGGGCGCGCGCGCCGAAATCTACAACCTGCTTTATGAACTGGCCGAAGCGGGCCGCACCGTGATCATGGTGTCGAGCGATCTGGCCGAGGTGATCGGCGTGGCCGACCGCATCATCGTGATGCGCGAAGGTCGCGTTGCGGGCAGCGTGCCGAAGGCGCAAGCCTCGCCCGACGAATTGATCAAGCTCGCGCTGCCGCGCTGAGCACGACCGAAGCATTCCCTGCGGAATCAAACCCGCGCAGTCAAACCAGAGATGAGTCAAGCCATGCAGCCACAGGGCACACCTACCGTCAACGAAGCCGCCGCGCCCATCACGCCGTCGCGTGCGCGCGCGTGGGACATGATCAACAAGTCGGGCATCGCGGTGGTGTTCGTGGTGCTGTTCGCGGTGCTTTCCGCGACGGTGCCCGACTTCCTCACGACCCGCAATATTCAGGGCCTGTTGCTCTCCGTCACGCTGATCGGCTCGATCGCCGTGACCATGATGTTCGTGCTCGCGCTGGGCGAGGTCGATCTGTCCGTGGCGTCGATCGTCGCGTTCGCAGGCGTGGTCGCCTCGACCGTCATCACGCAGTCGCATAGCGTGCTGCTCGGCATCGCCGCGGGCGTGCTCGCGGGCGGGGCGGTGGGCCTCGTCAACGGCGTGCTGATCGCGCGCTTCAAGATCAACTCGCTGATCGCCACGCTCGCCATGATGGAAGCGGTGCGCGGCCTCGCCTTCCTCACCTCGAACGGCGACGCCGTGATGATCTCGGAAGAGCGTTTCTTCGATCTCGGCGGCGGCTCGTTCCTCGGCATCTCGTTCCCGATCTGGAGCAACATCATCGGCTTCGTGATCTTCGGCTTCCTGCTCAAGAAAACCGTGTTCGGCAAGAACGTGCTCGCGGTGGGCGGCAATGGTGAAGCGGCGCGGCTCGCGGGTCTGCCGGTCACGCGCATCAAGATCACCGTGTTCGTGCTGCAAGGGCTCGTCACGGGCTTTGCAGGCGTGATGCTGGCCTCGCGCATGAGCCTGGGCGATCCGAAGACCTCCGTCGGCCTGGAACTGGGCGTGATCTCGGCCTGCGTGCTGGGCGGCGTGTCGCTCACGGGCGGCGTGGCGACGATTTCGGGCGTGCTGGTGGGCGTGCTGATCATGGGCTCGGTGCAGGACGCCATGAGCCTCATGAACGTGCCCACGTTCTACCAGTACCTGATTCGCGGCGGCATTCTGCTGCTGGCCGTGCTGTTCGATCAATTCCGCCGTAGCAAGCGGGCGGTGTGAGCATGAACGGCGGCGTGCGGGCAATTGCGCAATTCACCGCGCGCCCGCACACTTGTTCAACTCTCCAGCGCCGCCCCGCCCAGGATCGACTTCGCATCGGCACGCGCATTGTCGAGTTGCACCACGCTCGCCTGGCGCGCCGCCAGCGCATCGCGATGCTCGATTGCCGTGAGGATCGCCTTGTGACGCGGCAACGAAAGCGCATGCGTATTCGGATGGCGGCTCGTCAGCTTGATCGACTCGGTGAGCGCGAGCGACAGCATATTGCCGATATACGCGAGCATGTCGTTATGCGTGGCCGCCATGATCGCGCGGTGAAACTCGAGGTCGGGTTCGAGCAGATCGCTGGCCGTCTTCGCCTCCTCCATGCGCGCATAGGCGGCAGCGATACGCGCGCGCTCTTCGTCGGTGGCGGAGATGGCGGCGAGCGCGGCGGCCGCGGGTTCGATGATCTGGCGCACCGTCATGAGGGAGCGGAAGAACTCGCCTTCGGGCAGGCTGTTGACGGTCCAGAACAGGACGTCGGGGTCGAGCATGTGCCACTCGTCGCGCGGGCGCACCACGCTGCCCACGCGCGGCTTGGACACCACGAGCCCCTTGGCCACCAGCACGCGCGTGGCTTCGCGCAGCACCGGGCGGCTCACGCCATAGGTTTCGCACAGTGTGGGCTCGGGCGGCAGACGCTGGCCGGGCGCGAACGTGCCGCCGACGATCTGCATGCCGAGCTCCTGCACGATGCGCGCGTGCATGCTCTTGCGTTTCTCTAGATTGCGGTAATCCATAGTTGGTCCGACCGGGCGCGCCGGTCAGGCAGGCCCCCTGGTATGGGCTATTGCGCGCTGGTGGCGCGCATTGCCCGGTATTCTCGCCGCACGATGTCCATCAGCTCCGCCACCGAAGTGAGCGCGCTTTTTTGTTCGTAAGTCACGCGGCCCCGCTGCATCAACATGATGCGATCCGCGATGTCGAGCGTCTGCGCATAGTTGTGCATGATCATGATAATGGATAGACCGCCCTTTTCCTTCAGACGCATGAGCAAGTCGATAATGAGCCCGGCTTCGCGCGCGCCCATCGCCGCGAGCGGTTCGTCGAGCAGCAGGATCTTCGCGTTCGAATGCACGGCGCGCGCCACCGCGATCGCCTGGCGCTGACCGCCCGACAAACGCTCGACGGGCAGATCCACCGACGGCACATGCACGCCGATATCGTCCAGACATTGCGCCGCGCGCTCGCGCATTTGCTTGTGATCGAGCAGTTTGAAGGGGCCGCGCCGCACGATCTCGCGGTTCAGGAACATGTTGTGATAGATGCTCAGCGAGTTGGCGAGCGCGAGGTCCTGATAAACGCATTCGATACCGAGTGCGCGCGCGTGATCGACGGAACGCAGTAGCGTTTGCTGGCCGTCGATCTCCAGCTTGCCATCGGTTTGCTGATGAAAGCCCGTGAGGATCTTGACGAGCGTGGACTTGCCCGCGCCATTGTCGCCGAGCACGCCGAGAATTTCGCCCTTGCCGAGCGTGAGCGACACACCGTCGAGCGCCGTGACCGCGCCAAAGCGTTTGACGAGCTTGTCGCCACGCAGGGCGAGCGGGGCGTCGGGCGGGGCGCTCGCGGGTGTCGAGAAGGCCTGGGATTCGTCCATCAGTGCCCTCCTCTGCGACGCAGACGCCCGACATGGATATTGAAGATCATCGCGGCGAGGATGGCGGCGCCCAGGATGATGTTGAACGTAAAGGCGTTGATGCCGATGAGCGTGAAGCCGTCGTTGAGGATGCCCAGCACCGCCGCGCCGATCAGACCGCCCACGATCGTGCCGGAGCCGCCCGTGAGCGGCGTGCCACCGATCACGGCGGCGGCCACGGCGAGAAACATGATCTGGTTGCCGCCCGCCTGCGGGTCGATCGAGGTGATGCGAAAGCCTTCGAGTATGCCCGTGAGGCCCGCGAGCACGGCGGCCAGCACGAAATTGCCCAGGCGCAACCGGTTCACCTGAATACCGGCTTCGCTTGCGCCGATCGGGTTCGCGCCCGCCGCCTGCGTATGCAGACCCCAGCGCGTATGGCGCAGCAGCACGTGCATGGCGAACGCGATGCCCACGGTCCAGAGAATCTCGCTGTAGCCCCACGCGCCCATGAAGTTCGCGAATTCGGGCGAGCCAGGCGTGGGCGCGGGCGTGCCGTGCGAGACGGTGAGCGTGATGCCGTTGATCAGAAACAGCGTGCCGAGCGTGGTGACGAACGAGGGCAGACGAAGCCAGACCGTCACCGCGCCATTGACGAAGCCGATCACGGCCGCCGACACGAGGCCCGCGATCACGGCGAGCCACATGGGTGCGCCCGCATCGTTCGCGAACACCATCATGAACGGCGCGAAGGCGAACACCATGCCTGCGGACAGATCGATGTCGCCGCCGATCATCAGCATGATTTCGCCGAACGCGATGATCGCCACCGGCGCGATGAACTGCGAGAGATTGATGAGACTGGCGTTGGTGAGCAGGAAATCGTGATTCGCAAATTCGAAGTAGGCGGCCAGCAGCACGGCCACGAGCAGGATGCGCAGCTCCGCCGCCCAGTGTGAGGTCCACGACAAACCCGCGCGCCGGGGCGCGCGGGTTGCGTGTGTTTTGCCGGTTTCGTTCACCGTGCCCATCACGACTTGATCGCGCCGCTCATCGGCACGATTTGCGGCTTGGTGGTCTTGCCTTCATAGCGCGTCGAGGTGTTCAGGTACGGCTCGACCGTCGACTTCGTCACGAACTTGAGCCCCGTGTTGATGTTGGCCGGCCCCACGAGCCCGCCCGAGGCGAGGAACACGAATGCCTCCATCACCGTATAGAAGCCTTGAACATAGGGCTGCTGGTCGATGGTGAAATCGAGGAAGCCTTCATGGATGAGCTGGATCGTGGTGGGCAGCAGATCGAAGCCGCCGCCATGCACGCCCTTCGACGGCAGGTTCGATTCCTTCATGACCTGCGCCACGCCCTGCGTGCTGCCCGCATCGACGGCGAACATGCCCTTGAGGTCCTGGTGGCCCAGATAGAACGACTTGATCTTCGAGAGTTCCTCGTTGACGGTCGCGCCCGTGGCCACGGTCTGGATGTCGATCTTCTTGCCGGACTTCTTGATGGCGTCGCTTGCGCCGTCCAGACGCGGCTGGATGTTGAGCTGCCCGGGCGTGGCGATGAAGAGCGCCACCATGCCGCTGTCGATCAGGCTCGCGATGCGCTCGCCCATCTGGTAGCCCGAGAGATAAAGATCCTGGCCGATATAGGCGAGGCGCGGATTGCTCTTGCCGCGCGGCGCGTCGGCGTTATAGGCGAACACAGGGATGCCCGCGTCGAGCGCGGCCTGGATCGGCTTGTCGAAGGCGCTGGGGTCGACGATGGGCACGGCGATGGCGTCGGCCTTGGCGGCAATCGCCGCGTTGACCGAGCGCACCATTTCGCCCGCGTCCGAGGTGGCCGAGCCGGTCCATTGATAGTCCATGCCCAGCAATGAGCAGGCATCCTGAATACCGTACTGCGTCGGCACGAAGAAGGGGTTCGTGGTGACGTGATTGACGAACACGATCTTCCACTTCTTGTGCGCGGGAAAGGCCATTTCGGCGGCCTGCGCCGACGAGATCAACCCGCCTGCTCCGCCGCCTAGCGCGCCCATCAGCGAGAGCGCCGCGCCCAGGCCCGCGCCCTGCATCAGGCCGCGCCGCGCGGTGTTCAATGGGGTGTTGGGGTCTTGCGCGTGGTTATCGTCGTCATCCCGTTGCTGCGCCATGTCTTCCTCCGGATCTCGTTGTCGTGGGTCGATGTGCTCGACGTTGGGTCGATCGCGTGCAGATGCTGGACGGCACCGGGAGTGCGCTGGCCGGCGCGTGATGAGCGCGGGCCGTAGTTCGGAAACGTTCGATACGCGCCGGGCGGTACCGCAAAAAAGCTTAGTGCAGGGCTGTTGCGGCTCCTAATCCATGTATACCCCTAACTAGTCGGACTATTGCTTCATGCCGTCGATTCAGGCCTCGCGCGGCGGCGTGGGTACGAGCCTCGCCTGCTGCATGGGGTCGAGCGGCGCGTCGGGCTGCGCAACCGCACGCCGCGCGCGCGGCGCACCCTTGCCGCCGCCGGTGGACTTGCGCCGCGCCGCGTGGCGCTCGGTGGCGCGTTGCAAGAGACAGAACGCGCAGAGCAGCGCGCCGATCACGATGCGCGTCCACCACGAACTGAGCGTGCCGTCGAATGTGATGAGCGTCTGAATCGTGCCGAGAATGCCCACGCCGAACACCGAGCCGATCACATAGCCCACGCCGCCCGTGAGCAGCGTGCCGCCGATCACGGTGGCGGCGATGGCGTCGAGTTCCATCCCCTGCGCTTGCAGCCCGTAACCGGAGAGCACGTAGAGCGTGAACACCACACCGCCCAGCGCCGAACAGAACCCCGAGAGCGCATAGACACCGATCTTGGTGCGCGCAACCGGCAGGCCCATCAGCAACGCGGAGCGCTCATTGCCGCCGATCGCATAGACGTTGCGCCCGAAGCGCGTGAAATGCGCGATCACGATGCCGGCAGCGAGCATGGCGAGCGCGGTGAGCGAGCCCGTGGTGAGCGAGCCGCTGCCAACCGGAATATTGAACTCGGAGAGCGCGTGAAAACCGGCGTCGTTAATCTGGATGGACTCGGTGGTGATCAGAAAGCAAGTGCCGCGCGCGAGGAACATGCCCGCGAGCGTGATGATGAAGGGCTGCAAGCGAAAGAAATGGATCAACGCGCCCATTGCCGCGCCATAGAGCGTGCCGAGCAGCAGCACGAGCGGCACCACCACGGCCACGGACCAGTGCAGTTTCTCGGTGCCCACGGCGCAAAGAATGGTGGTGAGCGCGACCACCGCGCCCACTGAGAGATCGATGCCGCCCGAGATGATCACGAACGTCATGCCGATGGCGACGATCAGCAGGAACGCGTTATCGACGAGCAGTCCGAACGCGACCTGGAGCGAGAAAAAGCCCTTGTACATCACGGAGCCAAAGCCGAACAGCGCCGCAAACAGCAGCACCGTGACGACGATGGGCAGCACGCGCGGATCGACGAAGCGCGCCACGCCGCGCCGCCAGGCGGCGGAGGTGGCGGCGGGCGTGGGAGAGGCGACGGGCGATGGACGGTTCATGCGGCGAGTCCCCAGATATCCTTGTTGTGTACGCAGTTCACGCGCGCGCCCGGCGGCTCGACGCGAGCCGCCGCAATTGTGCGGCGAGGAACGAGCGCGCGGCGGGCGACTGGATCACGCTCACCACGAGCACGACCACGGCCTTGACGACGAGCGTGGCCTCGGGCGGCACGCCGATCGAATAGGTGGTGTAGGTGAGCGTCTGGATGATGAGCGCGCCGAGCACGGTGCCCGCGAGACTGAAGCGTCCGCCCGAGAGCGAAGTGCCGCCCAGCGTCACGGCGAGAATCGCATCGAGTTCGAGTAACAGGCCCGCGTTGTTGCCGTCGGCGCTGCGCACGTTCGAGCTGATCAGGATGCCCGCGATCGAAGCCGTCAAACCGCAAAACGCATAAGCGCCGAACACCACGGCCTGCGAGGACAGACCCGCAAGCCGCGCGGCCACCGGATTCACGCCGATCGAGCGGATAAAGAGGCCCAGCGCCGTGCGATTGACTATCAGCACGGTGAGCACCGTCACGGCGATGGCGAGCCACACGGCGCACGGCACCAGCGCCAGATAGCCGCCGCCCGCATAGAGATAGCCTTGTGCGCCAATCGGGATGATCTGCCCGCCCGTGAGCAGTTGCGCGACGCCGCGCCCGGCCACCATGAGGATGAGCGTGGCGATGATCGGCTGCATGCCGACGAAGGCCACCAGCAGACCGTTCCACATGCCCGCGAGCACACCCACGGCGAGCGCCGCGCCGAACGCGGCGGCCACGCGTGTGGGATCGTCGGCGAGCACCGTGGCGGCCGCCGCGCCCGCAATGGCGACCACCGCGCCCACCGAAATATCGATGCCGCGCGTGGCGATCACGAGCGTCATGCCGAGCGAGACCACCACGAGCGGCGCGGCGCGCATGAGGATATCGACGGGTGCACCGAACAGATGGCCGCCGAGCAGCGTGACCGAGAGAAAGTTCGCGCGGTGCGCGACGTCCACGGCAAACAGCGCCACCAGCGTCACGACAGGCCACACGAGCGGATGCTTGAGCAACAACGCGAGCCAGGTGGGCAGGCCAGAAGGCAAGCGGGCGTTCATCGGCGGTCTCCGGCGATGAGGTCGTAGACCTCGTGTTCCGAGCGCGACGCGCCCGCGAGCTCGGCCACCTTGCGGCGGTCGCGCAGCACCGCGATGCGATCGCTCACGCGCACCACTTCGCTGATCTCCGACGAAATGAACAGGATGCCCAGCCCCTTCGCGCAGAGCGCGCGCACGCGGTCCATGATCTCGAACTTGGCGGCCACGTCGATGCCGCGTGTGGGTTCGTCGAGGATCAACAGGCGCGGCTCGGTGGCGAGCCAGCGCGCAAGCAGGACTTTCTGCTGATTGCCGCCCGAAAGCAGGCCGATGGGTTGTTCGGCGTCGCGCGCCTTGATGCCAAGCTGCGCGATGTATTGATTCGCCAGTTCGCGTTGCCGTGCGCGCCCGATCATGCGCCACCAGCCGCGCTGCGCCTGCAAGGCGAGCACGATGTTTTCGCGGATCGACAGATCGGCGACGATGCCTTCCTTCTTGCGATCCTCGGGGCAATACGCCATGCCGTGACGCACGGCGTCGCGCGGCGAGGAGAGCTTGACCGTCTTGCCGTCAATGCGTACCGCGCCGGCATCGGCTTTGTCGGCGCCGAACAGCAGACGCGCCGTTTCCGTGCGCCCCGAGCCGAGCAGGCCCGCGAGGCCCAGGATCTGTCCGGGCCGCACTTCGAGATCGAGCGGATTGAGCACGCCACGCCGCGCGACGCCTTGTGCTGCGAGATAAGGCTCTTTCGCAGGCGCGGCCGATTCGGCTTCGGCAGAGTGGGGCGCTTCGGCGTGCGCGAGTCTTTCACCGGCATTGGCCAGGCCGACCATTTTGGCCACGAGCGTCTGCACCGGCAATTCGGCGGCGGGATATTCGCCTTCGCGTTCGCCGTTGCGCATGACGGTGATGCGGTCGGAGATTGCGTAGGTCTGCTCCAGAAAATGCGTGACGAACAGAATGGCGATGCCCGACGCCTTGAGCTTGCGCAGCACGTCGAAGAGGCGTGCGACTTCGCCTTCGTCGAGGCTGGAAGTCGGCTCGTCGAGAATCAGGATGCGCGCATCGACTGACACCGCGCGCGCGATCGCCACCATCTGTTGCATGGCGATGGGGTAGGTGTCGAGCGACTGCGTGACGTCGAGCGAGAGATTGAGTTCGGCCAGCGCCTCGGCGGCGCGGCGGTGAATCGTCTTCCAGTCGATCAGGCCGCGTTTGCGCGGCTGGCGGCCCGCGAAGATATTCTCGGCCACCGATAGGTTGGGGCAGAGATTGACCTCCTGGTAGAGCGTCTGGATACCGGCGGCTTCCGCCTCCTGGGGCGTCGAAAAGCGCACGGATTGACCCGCGAGCCGGATCTCGCCCGCTTCGGGTTCGTGCACGCCGGTCAGTACATTGATGAGGGTGGATTTGCCCGCGCCGTTCTGGCCCATCAGCGTATGAATCTCGCCGGGGAACAGACGAAAATCGACCCGGTCGAGCGCACGCACGCCGGGGAAGGTTCGCGACAGGCCAACGGTTTCGAGTAGCGGCGATGCGCTCATGGGCAGGAACCGGAAAAGATCGAAGTGCCAGGCAAATGCGTCAGGAAAATCGCGGAAAATAGGGGCCGAAATGCACGGCGCGCGTCACGCGGCATTGCCCGTGACGCGCGCCGCTCTCAGGTTGGCCAAGCGCTTCTAAGCCCCATTCTCCACTCAGTACTTGCGCGACGGCAGCGTTTGCGCCGCCACATCCATCGGGAACACGGTCTCGTTGGTGACGATGCGCTTGGGCAACTGCTTGCCCGCCACCACGTCCTTCACGGCGCTCATCAATTGCGGGCCGAGCAGCGGACTGCATTCCACGTCGACGTTCATCTTGCCCGCGATCATCGCCTCGAAGCCGCCCTTGGTCGCGTCGAACGACACCACGCTCACGTCCTTGCCGGGCTTCATGCCCGCTTCTTCCATGGCCTGGATCGCGCCGAGCGCCATGTCGTCGTTATGCGCGTAGACCACGTTGATCTTGTTGCCATAGCTCTTGGCGAACGCCTCCATCACCTGCTTGCCGCCTGCGAGCGTGAAGTCGCCGCTCTGCGATGCGATGATCTTGAACTTCGGGTCGTTCTTGATCACTTCGATCAGGCCCGCATGGCGATCGTTGGCCGGCGCGGAACCGACGGTGCCCTGCAATTCGACGATATTGATCGGGCCGGGGTTGTTCTTGTAGTGCTCTTCGAGCCACTTGCCCGCGCGACGGCCTTCTTCCAGGAAGTCCGAACCAATCATCGTGACGTAGAGCGATTGATCCTTCACGTCGATGTTGCGGTCGGTGAGGATCACGGGAATCTTCGCGCGTTTGGCTTCCTGCAACACCGGTTCCCAGCCCGATTCGACGACCGGCGAGAACGCGATCACATCGACTTTTTGCGCGATATACGAGCGGATCGCCTTGATCTGGTTTTCCTGCTTTTGCTGGGCGTCCGAGAATTTCAGGTTGATGCCGGCGTCTTTTGCTGCCGCCTTGACCGATACGGTATTGGCCGTGCGCCAGGCGCTTTCCGCGCCCACCTGGGCAAAACCGAGCGTAATCTGCTTGTCTTCGGCGTGGGCGATGCCCGCCGCCAGAGAGAAGGCCGCCGCCGCTGCGACGAACCCACTCACCATGCGCGTTGCCAGTTTCATGCGTGTCTCCGATGTCGCTTCTGTAGTCTTTTAATTCACGGCGCTACACCCGCGTCCATCACGGCCGGACAGAGTCACGAGTCGATCGCGCCATCCCGGGCCCTTGGGTCGCCCTCGGGCCGCCGCCTTGCTTCACTGCACTGCTATCGCTGAATAGCCAAACTATATGCAACGCGCGAGGCCGTTTTTATTAGCGTTTTCCCGATCATTACGACTCATATAGTCATGCTATTTATGGGTCTTTCTCACAAAGTGGGTAAAGCCATGAACACCCGTAAGCCCAGGCTGCGCTCGGCCGAGTGGTTCGGCACCACGGACAAGAACGGCTTCATGTATCGAAGCTGGATGAAGAATCAGGGCATCCCCGATCACGAGTTCGCGGGCAAGCCGATTATCGGCATCTGCAATACGTGGTCGGAACTCACGCCCTGCAATGCGCACTTTCGCAAGCTCGCCGAGCATGTGAAGCGCGGCGTGTACGAGGCGGGTGGTTTCCCGGTGGAGTTTCCCGTCTTCTCCAACGGCGAATCGAATCTGCGGCCCACGGCGATGTTCACGCGCAATCTCGCCTCGATGGACGTCGAGGAGTCGATCCGCGGCAATCCCGTCGATGCCGTGGTGCTGCTGGTGGGTTGCGACAAGACCACGCCGGCCTTGCTGATGGGCGCGGCCAGTTGCGACGTGCCCGCGATCGTGGTGACGGGCGGCCCGATGCTCAACGGCAAGCACGAGGGACGCGATATCGGCTCGGGCACGGTCGTGTGGCAACTCAGTGAGCAGGTGAAGGCGGGCAAGATTTCGATTCACGAGTTCATGTCGGCGGAAGCGGGGATGTCGCGATCCGCAGGTACCTGCAACACGATGGGCACGGCTTCGACGATGGCCTGCATGGCCGAAGCCTTGGGTGTGACGCTGCCGCATAACGCGGCGATTCCAGCGGTGGACGCGCGACGCTACGTGCTCGCGCAAATGTCAGGAATGCGAATCGTCGAAATGGCGCTGGAAGATCTGCGCCTGTCGAAGCTGCTCACGCGCGCGGCGTTCGAGAACGCGATTCGCACCAATGCCGCGATTGGCGGCTCGACCAATGCGGCGATTCATCTGAAGGCGATCGCGGGGCGCATCGGCGTGCCTTTGGAACTGGACGACTGGACGCGCATCGGGCGTGGCACGCCCACGCTTGTCGACTTGCAGCCATCGGGCCGTTTCCTGATGGAGGAGTTCTATTACGCGGGCGGTTTGCCCGCCGTGCTGCGACGCCTTGGCGAAGCGAACCTGCTGCCGCATCCCGATGCGCTCACCGCGAACGGGCGCACGCTCTGGGAGAACGTGCGCGAAGCGCCCAACTACAACGAGGAAGTGATTCGTCCCATCGACAAGCCCCTCGTTCACGACGGCGGCCTGTGCGTGCTGCGCGGCAATCTCGCGCCCAATGGCGCGGTGCTCAAGCCGTCCGCGGCTACGCAGAAGCTGCTGAAACATCGCGGTCGAGCGGTGGTGTTCGAAAATTTCGACGACTACAAGGCGCGCATTGGCGACCCCGATCTGGACGTCTCGGCCGATTCCGTTCTCGTGATGAAGAACTGCGGGCCGAAGGGCTATCCCGGCATGGCTGAGGTCGGCAACATGGGGCTGCCGCCCAAGCTGCTTGCGCAGGGCGTGACCGATATGGTGCGTGTGTCGGACGCGCGCATGAGCGGCACGGCCTATGGCACCGTGGTGCTGCACGTCGCGCCCGAGGCGCGCGCCGGCGGGCCGCTCGCGATCGTGCGCGACGGCGACTGGATCGAACTGGATTGCGAACAAGGCCTGCTTCGCGTGGATATCGGCGATGAAGAAATCAGCGCGCGCCTCGACGCCTGGCGTGCGCAGCAACAGCCCTTGCCCGCAGATGGCAGCGGCTATCGCAAGCTCTATGTCGAGCACGTGTTGCAAGCCGATGAAGGCTGCGATTTCGATTTTCTGGTGGGTTGCCGTGGCGCGGACGTGCCGAGTCATTCACACTGAAAGCGTGGCAGTGAGGAGAGGCGGGGTGAGGTGAGGCGATGAGGCGCGCCAGAACGGCGCGCCGATAGTCGTTGTTCGCGCAACGAGCGAGGCCCGTTGCGCGAAACAAGCATTACTTCTCGATGATGCCCGGAATCGCGACGTTCGGATTGACGTCGGCGGCGTAGTCCACGCCTTCGATGCCAAAGCCGAACAGGCGCAGGAATTCCGCCTTGTAGCCCGCGAAATCGGTCGTGGCGTACAGGTTGTCGTCCGCGACTTCGTCCCACCAGGCCTTCACCTGCGCCTGGATGGCGGGGTCGAGCTCCTTGTAGTCGGCGCGCAGGCGGCCTTCGTCGTCGAGGATCGGCGTGGCGCCGTAGAGCGAGTCCTTGTAGAGACCGTAGACCTGCTCGATGCAGCCTTCGTGCGTGCCGTTGGCCTTCATCGCGCGGAACAGCAGCGAGAGGTAGAGCGGCATGATCGGAATCGCCGAGCTGGCCTGCGTCACCACGGCCTTGAGCACCGCGACGCGCGCGTCGCCGCCGGTGGCCGCGAGCTTGGCGCGAATGCCCAGCACCTTCTGGTCCAGATCCTTCTTGGCTTCGCCAATCGAGCCGTTCCAGTAGATGTCGTGCGTGAGTTCCGCGCCCAGGTAGGTGAACGCCGTGGTCTTCGCGCCTTCGGCGAGCACGCCGGCCGCAGCCAGCGCGTCGATCCACATCTGCCAGTCTTCGCCGCCCATCACCGCCACGGTGCCGTCGATCTCGGCCTGGCTGGCCGCTTCGAGCACGGTCTCCTTGACGATTTCCTTGTCGGTGTCGATGCCGCGCATGCGCAGTTGCTTGCCGACCGGCTTGAGCGTCGAATTGTGCACGACGCCCGTGACCGGGTGCGTGCGGCGCGGCGCGGCGAGGCTATAGACCACGAGGTCGATCTGACCGAGATCGCGCTTGATCGCGTCGATGGTTTCCTGCTTGATGGCGTCCGAGAACGCGTCGCCGTTGATGGTCTTGGCGTAGAGACCCTTTTGCGTGGCGAACTTTTCGAACGCCGCCGTGTTGTACCAGCCCGCGGTGGCGGGGCGGGTGTCGGTGCCGGCGCGCTCGAAGCAGACGCCGAGCGTGGCCGCATCCGAGCCGAACGCCGCCGAGATGCGCGCGGCGAGGCCGTAGCCCGTCGAAGCGCCGAGCACGAGCACGCGCTTCGGGCCGTTGGCGATGGGGCCGTGTTGGGTAACGTATTCGATTTGCTGAGCGACGTTGGCTTCACATCCCGCCGGATGGGCCGTCACGCAAATGAAGCCGCGGACGCGCGGTTCGATAATCATCAGACTTCTCCGTAAGTCGCATGGTGCATGCAGGAACGGGGCGCATTTTAGCGCGAGCCCGCGTTGCGGGCCATGCACGGCGAAATTTACGGGTATTTTGAGGGCCGGTTCAGTGCGTTTTGAGCGCCTGCCACGGCGCTATCAGGGCGCAGTTTCAGTGCGCGGCGGCCACCGCACGCGCGGGCGCCGGCAGGCAGCCAAGGCCCAGCAGCGTGGCTTCCACGGCCATGTCGAGCGGCGTATGCGGCTCGCGGCCGAGCGTCGCCACGAGGCGCGCGTTGTCGAGTTCGAGCGTCTCGCGCCAGAGATAGCGCATCTCCAGCATTTCGCGCGGCGTGGTGGCGAACAGCGCCGCCGCGTAGATCAGTGGCCACGGGAATGCCTGGCGCTTGACGCTCAAGTCCTGCCGAGCAGCCACGCGGCAGATCGCGGCGGCCATCTGCGTGCCGTCGGCGTCCCAGTGACCGGCCATGTGAAAGCGCGCGAAAGGCGCGAGCGTGGCGCGGCGCTCAATCAGTTCGAGCATCGTACGGGCGACGTCGGGCACATAGCCCCAGGCGTGGCCCACGCCGCGCGTGCCGGGTTCCCGCACGGTGCGCAGCGGCTGGCCCGGTTTCAGGAAGCCCTGCGCGAGCCAGCTATTGCCCACGTGCGGGCCGAAAAAGTCGCCCGCGCGCACCACGATCGCTCGCGCGTCGCGCGCGGTGGCCGCCTCGATACGCCGTTCCAGCTCGACCCGGATCGCGCCCTTGCGTGTGCGCGGCTGTTGCGGGGCGTCCTCGGCCACGCGCGGCAGCGCCTCGGGGCCGAAGTTGTAGACCGTGCCCGGCAGCACCACCGTGGCGTGCGCGGCCTGCGCGGCGGCGAGCGTGTTGTCGATCATCGGCAGCACGAGATCGGCCCAGCGCCGGTAGCCGGGCGGATTCACGGCATGCACGATGACCTCGCAACCCTGGGCGGCGCGCATGACGGCGTCGCGGTCCATGACGTCGCCCTGGATGACTTCGATCGGACCGAGGTCTCCCGCGCGTCGCTGCAACGCACGCACCCGCCATCCCGCGCCGACCAACTGCCGCGCGAGTTCGCCGCCAATCCCGCCGCTCACGCCCAGCACGAGCGCCGTGCGGGCCGATTCCGTGAGGTTTGCCGCCATGTTCGTTCTCGCTTGAATGAAGTGTCGATGGCTGCATTCTGCGCGCGCTTCGATTCATTAAAAATTGCCGAAGATAGCCGGGTCGCTATACATTTATGCATGGCTTCGAACCTCAATTGGGAACTCTATCGGACCTTCCTGGCGGTTTTCACGGAAGGCTCGCTGTCCGGCGCGGCGCGCGCGCTCGGCATCACGCAGCCCACAGCGGGGCGGCACGTGGCGGCGCTCGAAGCGGCGTTCGGCCAACCGCTTTTCACCCGCTCGCCCGCGGGCTTCCTGCCGACCGAAGCCGCGCGCACGTTGCGCGGCTACGCCGAGTCCATGCGCAGCACGGCGGCGGCGCTGGAGCGCGCGGCAACGGGCCAGGGCGACGCCATGCGCGGCGTGGTGCGTGTATCGGCGAGCGAAGTGGTGAGCGTGGAAGTGTTGCCGCCGATCCTCGCGGCCTTGCGCCGCGAACATCCGCAACTCGTGGTGGAGCTGGTGCCGAGCAATCGCGTGCAAGACCTGCTGCAGCGCGAAGTGGATATCGCCGTGCGCATGACGCCGCCGCAACAGGACGGGCTGATCGCGCGCCGTATCGGCGATATCGAGGCGGGCCTGCATGCGCGCGACGACTATCTGGCCGAACACGGCGCGCCGCAAACGCTCGCGGATCTCATGCAGCACGCGCTGATTGGCTTCGATACCGTCACGCCCTTCGTGCGCGAGGCGTCGCGTCATTTCCCGTTCTGGAAGCGCGAGGCGTTCGCGCTGCGCACCGATAGCGACGTCGCGCAACTGGCGATGATTCGCGCGGGCTGCGGTATCGGCATGTGCCAGGTGGGGATTGCGAAGCGCGATGCGCGGCTGCGGCGTCTATTGCCGCGCGAGTGCACCATCCAGCTCACGACCTGGATGGCGATGCACGAGGACCTGCGCAGCAACCGGCGCTGCAAGACAGTGTTCGATGCGCTCGGGCAAGGGCTCGAAGCGTATATCGCGCAGGCGGGCGCGAGCTAGCCTTGCTCATTGGCCGCGCGCCGCCGCGCGATCAGCGTTTCAATGGCGCGCGCATCGTGCGCCGTAGCGGGCGAAAACACGATCATGCTCAGGCCGTTCGATCCATCCACGCCAAAGGACGAGTACGAGAGCGCAAGCGGTCCCGCCTCCGAATGCACAAGCCGCTTCGTGCCGATGCCGTGGCGGCGCACCTCGCTTTCGGCCCAGATGCGGCGGAAGTCCTCGCTTTGCGCGAGCAATTCGGCCACGAGCGCCTGCGCCTGCGGGGCGCCGCCGCCGCGCGCGACGTCGATGCGGAATACGGAGACGGCCCAGCGCGCGTTGTCCTCCCAGTCGGGCAGCATCGCGCGCATGTGCGGATCGTCGCCGAACAGACGGCGCAGCACGTTGCGCGCATGGGCGGGCACCGCGCCGTAATCGCCGAGCACGGCGCTGGCGGCCTCGTTCCACGCCACCACGTCCCAGGTGGGCGTCTTGATGATGGCGGGGCTGTTGGGCTGGCCGTCCAGCACGCTTTGCAAGAGCGCCGGCACGCTGGTCGCGTCCGCGTTGGGCGTGAGCGGAGGCGGGCGTTGCTGGCCGAGCAGAAACAGCATTTCGCGACCAGCATCGTCGAGTTCGAGCGCGCGCGCAAGGCGCTCCAGCACCTCGGCCGAAGGTGGCCCGCCGCGCCCCTGTTCGAGCCACGTGTACCACGCGACGCTCACATGAGCGCGCGCCGCCACTTCCTCGCGGCGCAGGCCCGGCGTGCGTCGCCGTGCGGACGCATCCGGTCCCGGCGCGAGCCGTTCGCGGCGCTCGCGCAAAAAGCCGCCAAGCGAATCGACCGGTTCGGTCAGGGGTGGGGTCAGGGTGTTAACTGGCATAACGGTATACGCTCCCGGCTTTTTCGTGCCGCATGCGCACTCCAGAATCTCCGCATTCGATCGCCCTGTCATGGCGACAAACGGCGTATCGAAGATCTTGAAGCCGAACCAGGAAAGGAGATTGCCATGCAGGTATTCGTCACCGGCGCCACGGGCTTTGTGGGATCGGCGGTCGTGCAGGAGCTGCTCGCGGCCGGCCATACGGTGCTCGGCCTCGCGCGCAGCGACCAGGCTGCCGCTACTCTAGCGCGAATGGGCGCGACCGTGGCGCGCGGCGATCTGGCCGATGCGGCCGGACTCGCCGACGCCGCGCGCCGTTGCGACGGCGTGATTCACACCGCCTTTATCCACGATTTCAGTCAGTTCGAAGCCAGTTGCGCCACCGATGTGCGCGTGATCGAGGCGATAGGCGCGGCGCTTGCGGGCACGGATAAACCCCTTGTGGTGACCTCGGGCATCGCGCTGATCGACAGTCCGCTGATCACCGAAGATCTCGCTGCCGTGGTGGGGGCGCATTCGATTCCGCGCGCGGCCTCCGAAGTCGCCACGCTTGCCCTCGCGCAGCAAGGCGTGCGCGCGTCGCTCGTGCGGCTGCCGCCGTCGGTGCACGGCGAAGGCGATCATGGCTTCGTGCCGCGCCTGATCGACATTGCGCGCGAGCGTGGCGAATCCGCTTATATCAAGGCGGGCGAGAACCGTTGGCCCGGCGTGCATCGACGCGATGCGGCGCGTCTTTTCAGACTTGCGCTTGAAGCGGGTAAAGCGGGCGCGCGCTATCACGCCGTGCACGACGCGGGTGTGCCGGCCAGGACGCTTGCGGAACTGATCGGCAAGCATCTCGCGCTGCCCGTGGTGTCGAAGTCGCGCGAGGAAGCAGCGGCGCATTTCGGCTGGCTCGGCTTCTTCTTCGGGCGCGACTGTCCCGCGTCGAGCGAATGGACCCGCGCGCAGCTTGGCTGGACGCCGCGCGAATGCGGTCTTGCCGCCGATCTCGATCAGGCGCACTACTACGCGCCGCGCCCGCCCGCGCTGGCGGGCTGATCGCGCGGCTTTGCGCTACGACTCCCTCACGCGCTCGTGACCTCGACCACCGCCTCACAGCGGATCGGGAAGTTGACCGAGTTCGCGATATAGCACTGCTCATGCGCGGCGTGATGCAGATGCTCCGCGAGACTGCGGTTGTCGCCCGCGCGGATCGTCACGCGCGGGCGCAGCACGATCTCCTTGAAACTGCCCGCCTGGGCGCTGTCGATCATCGTGCCCTGGGCCTCGTCTACATAGGCGAGCACGGCGATGCCCGCGTCGGCGCACAGGTGCAGATACCAGAGCTTGTGGCACGCGCTGGCCGACGCCACCAGCAGATCTTCGGGATTCCAGCGCGCGGGGTCGCCGCGAAATGCGGGGTCGGCCGACCCCGCGATGGTCGGTTTGCCCGCCGACTCGATCGTGTGATCGCGGTCGTAGTCGCGATAACCCGAGGTGCCCGTGCCGCGATTGCCGGTCCATCGCACCGTCACCGCGTAGTTGTGTTCCTTGTGCGCCATCTCAAGCTCTCCATGCTGTCGTGGGTCGGTTCATTATTTCACTGATTGTCTATTTGGTATACCATTATCCCGTTTAGACAAAGCAGAAGGCGCGGGCGGAACATGGAAGCCAGATTCGATTCGACGGCTCAGGCCGTGGCGGCGGCGTTGCGGGAATTGATCGTCGAAGGCGAGCTCGCGGCCGGCGAGCGGCTGGTCGAGCGCGACCTGGCGGAACGTTTCGAGGTGAGCCGCATTCCCTTGCGCGAGGCGATCCAGCGGCTGGAGCGCGAAGGGCTGGTGGAGATCTACCGCAATCGCGGCGCGGTGGTGCGCATGCTCGACGCACAGGACATCGCCGAAATCTACGATCTGCGCGTGCTGCTGGAAGGCGACGCGATATTTCGCAGCGCGAAGCGTATCGACGACGAAACGCTGGCCCGCGCCGAACTCGTGCATCGTCTGCTGGGCGAGGCGCAGACGCACCGCAAGCAGGGCGAGCTCAACCGCGAGTTTCACGAACTGCTGTATGGCGCATGCGGCAACGCGCGCCAACTGGCGACGATCCGCGAGCTGCGTCACCAGGTGGAGCGCTACGAGCGTTTGCAACGCACCTTGCTGGCGGACACGCCCGCGTTTCAGCACGAACACAACGGCATTCTCGAAGCCTGTCTCGCGCGCAATGCGCGGCTGGCGCGTACCCTCACGGCGGCGCATATCGAATCGGCGCGGCGTATCGCGCTGGCCGTGGTCGCACAACAGGCGGCGTGATATCACGGCACTGCTGTGCCCTCGCATTCACACATAACACGGCTTTTTTTACGACATTTTTTCTTGTGACCCCCAGCGCGCAAACCTAGACTGGCCTGCATGGAAACGACGGGAGAGGCCATGTCGACACAGCGCGCACCGCAACGCCAGCACGATCGGATCATCTGCAATCAGCCCGGCATCGGCCGTCTGGTGCTGCGACGCTTCGATCCGCAGCGCGATTCGTGGGAATTCCTGACGCAACTGCTGCATCGTGCATTTGCGCGGCTTGCGTCGCTCGGTTTGCACTGCGCCTGTGTGGATCAGGCGGCGAGCGCCACGCGCCAGCGTGCGCTGGCGGGCGACTGCTTCGTGGCCGTGTGCAATGGGCGTATCGTCGGCACGATGACGCTCGAAGGCCGCGACGGCGCTTCGCCGTGCGAGCAATATCGGCAGCGCGGCGTGGCGTCGCTGCATCAATTCGGCATCGAGCCGGCCTGGCAGAGCCGCGGTATCGGCCGTGCGTTGCTGGCGTTCGCCGGCCAGTGGGCCGCCACGCGCGGCTTCACGCAGCTTGCGCTCGACACGCCGTTTCCTGCCGCCCAACTGGTGGCGTTTTATCGCTCGCAGGGCTTCAGTCTGGTCGATGTCGTGCGCTTCGCGGGGCGTGATTACGACAGCGCAATCCTGAGCAAACCTGCTGGCGCGAGCCCGCTCTTCGGTCGCATGCAGCCCGCGTTCGCGCATGCGGGAGCGACGGCGGCGCGCTGAACGTCGGTCGCCCCGGCGCACTTTTTTACGCTGTTTTTACGGCGTTTTCCTCGACCCAGCGCACGAAATCCGCCGCGGGCATCGCCTTCGCATAGAGCCAGCCCTGGGCGATCTGCACGCCGTGCTCGCGCAAATACTCCGCCTGCGCCTCGAGCTCCACGCCTTCCGCGACCATCGCGAGTTTGAGTTCGTGCGCGATGCCGATGATATGCGGCACGATCGCGTTGACCTCCGAGCCCGAGGTCAGCGCGTTGACGAAGGACTTGTCGATCTTGATGCCGTCCACTGGGAGCGCGTGCAGATAGGCGAGGCTCGAATAACCGGTGCCGAAATCGTCGATGAAAACCTTGTGGCCCGCGTCGCGATAGCCCTGCAAAACCGGCCCGATTCGCTGCGCGTCCATGAAAGCGCGCTCGATGCATTCGAACCAGATCTGGTCGGCGTGCACGTTGTATTTCGCAAAGCACGCGTTGAGCGTCTGGAGCACGCGCGAGGAGATCAGATCGTCGCGCGTGACGTTGATCGATACGTGCAGATCGCGGCGCTGCGTGAGCAGCGTGCCCGCACCCGCGAACACGGACTGCACGACGAGGTCGGTGATCGGCTGGATCAAACCGAGCGATTCCGCCATCGGAATGAAGGTGTCGGGCGCGATCACGGTGCCGTCCGCGAGTGTCCAGCGCACCAGTGCTTCCGCGCCGACGCAGCGGCCCGTGCGCAAGTCGACGAGCGGTTGCAGCCACGCGGTGAACTGGCGCCGCCGGATGCCTTCCAGCAACGCGTGACGCGGTGTGCGCAGCTTGCGGCGCCAGCGCAGCACGAGCCAGGTCCCCAATGCGCTGGCGAGCAGCACGGGCGCGATAGCGATCCTGATCTGCGCGGCGAGGTCGGGGCGCACGCGATCCTCGGGCTCGTACGCGACCACCGCCAGCGGGTAGCGCTGCGAGCGGCCGACCACGTAGTACCGATGCTCGAAAAAGCGCGTGTGTGGCTCGCGGAACAGTGCGGCGTGCACGAGCGCGGGATCGGCGCGCGGCCAGCGCGTGACGATCGAGCCGTCGACCGATTCGAGCAGCGCGAGTTCGATGGTGTCGTCGAACGGCACGATGTCGAGATAGAAACGCGGATCGACCACGACGATATGGTTTGCGAGGCGGATATTGAGCATGAGGGTTTCATTGCCGCGCTTGCCGGTTTCCGTCTGCCATGCGGTGAAGTTATTGCGGTAGGTCCATTGCGGGGGCGGCAATGTGCTCTCGGCCATGCCGCGCAACGACGAGCAACGAATCTTCTCGCCGTCGGTCCACGCGACGCTGCGGATATAGCGGTGTTGCTCCTCGACGCGACGCATCGTTTGCAGATGTTCGGGCGTGCAGGGCGTACCGTCATAGGGCGCGAGCATACGCAGCGCGGACTCGGCTTCGGCGGTCACGATTTCGGCGCGCATGAGCGCGCGGCGCGAATATTCATCCACCTGGCCGCGCTGATGTTGCTCGATCACCGCGTCTGTGGCGCACGCGATCGCGATGAATGCCGCGCCCAGGACGAGCGAAACGATAAGGAACGTGACCAGCATGGACAATCTGCTTTTCATGCCGGATGGGCGCGTGCCGGGTGCGAGGGAACGAAGGGGAACGGCACGCCGATCCTAACGTCTTTCGCGCGACGCTGTGCCGGCGGTGCGCATGCGTCATTCGTTGCGCATGAAATGAGGCAAAGGCGCGTGCGAGGCCGCGCTCAATGCGTTTGCAAATCGGCGTGCACGACGCGATTGCGCCCGCTTTCTTTCGCGATATAGAGGCGCCGGTCCGCGACCTGCATGAGCGCCTCGTAGTCGGCGGCGCAGTCTGCGGGGCTCGCGGCGACGCCGATCGATACGGTAAAGGCGATCGCATCGGCGTTGATTGGCGTGGTGCTCGCGTCGGCATCGCTTGCGTGCGCAACGACTGCGCAGCGCACGCGCTCGGCCACGGCGGTGGCCGTCGCGAGATCGGTATCGGGCAACAGCGCGGCGAATTCCTCGCCGCCCACGCGGGCGGGCAGATCGACGCTGCGCAGATTCTCACGCAGGATTTGCGCGAGGATCGTCAGTACGCGGTCGCCAGCGGCGTGGCCGTAGCGGTCGTTGACGCGTTTGAAAAAGTCGATGTCGAGCATCAGGAAGGCCATCTGCGCAGGCGTGTCGCCGTGGTTGCCTTGCGCGCGCCGCGCGCGTTCGAGCGCTTCGGCAAAGGCCTCTTCGAAGCGTCGCCGGTTCGCAAGCCCTGTGAGCGGGTCGCTGCGCGCGAGGGTTTCAAGCCGCTCGCTCGCTTCCACGTAATGGCCGAAGATATTCGTCACGATGCGCAGCGTGCCCATCAGCAGCAGGAGCAGCACGGCCCACGCCGCGATCACGGGGCTGCTGAACACGCGCCGCGCTGCCGCAAGCTGCAGTTCCGTGTTGTCGGTGGGCGCCATCAGCATCCAGTGCGACTGGCCGACGCGCTGATAGAGCAGGTAGGTGCCGTGATGCTCGACGTATCCTGAGCCGTTCTGCATCCAGCGATCGACCGAGCCGTGCGCGATTTGCAGGAGCGCCGGGCTAAAGCGGGCGGGGCGCTGTTCGGTGAGCACGCCGTTGCGGAAATACACCACGTTGCCGTTACTGTTCAGGAGGCCGAATTCAACGGGATCGTCGTCGTCCTCGTCGTCGGGGTTGCCTGAGGCGAGCTGGAGCGACAGCAGGCGCGATTGCGTGAGATCCATCACGACCGCGCCGCGAAAATGGTCGCCCACGTAGACCGGCGCGCTGAGCGTCGAGATAGATTCGCCCTGCTTCAGGCCGGTATAGACAGGTGTCCAGAGCATGTCGCGCGCGGGGTTCTGCGCGGGTAACTGGCCGCGATAGTAGTTCATGGTGCTGAAGCGCTTCAACAATGCCTGCGCGGTCCGGCTGCCATCCTCGGGGGCGATCACGAACAGGCCGTTCGACGAGATGAAGGCCACGGTGCTCTGCACGGCGTCGGCGTGCTGGCTGATCTGCACGAGCGGACTAATGGCGCGCGCGAGCGCGATGTCGGCGGGCAGCGTGGCGGGGTCGCGCTGGAAGCCTTCGAGACCGGCAAGGCCGGCTGCATTGGTGCCGTAGACGTTCGGCCCGCCGAGCGCCCCGCCGACATGCCACACCGGCTGCGTGGAGACGGCCAGCGCCGCCATCACGGCCGATTGCTGGGCGGGCGACTGCTGCTCGTTGGCGGCGAGCACGTGCTCGGCGTAGTTGCGCAGGAACACCAGACGGCGGCGTTCGGCCTCGATCAGCGCATCCACGCCAACGGCCCGCACTTCGAGGTCGCGCTGACGGCTTTGCAGGTCGTTGCGTGTCATGTTGTAAAGCTGGCGCACGCCGACGAGCGTCAACAGCAGCATCGCGCCGACAAAGCATACCGTCACCACGAGCCGGGGCCCTTTCATGACGATGCTGGAAAAGCGGTCGGGCCGCGTCTGGCCCACTGTGCGCTTCGCGCTACGCTGCATGGCTGCCCCGACCCCTCGACGTTATGCCGCCGCGTGGCGGCGTGGCTTGCGGGTAAGGCGTCAAGGATAGCATCGCGCCATGATGCGAGCGCCGTGACGGCCCTGGGCCTCGCTCAGGTCAGTGCGATGAACTGGCGCAGCGTCGCGGAAGGATCGTTTTCGCGCCAGCCCAGCGCGAGCCGCGCGCGCATGCGCACGCCCGTGACGTCGAGGTAGCGCACGCCCTTCACCTGCACCTGGGCGATCGCGGCGGGCACGATCGACACGCCGAGTCCCGCCGCCACGAGGTTGACCACGGAGGAGACCTGCGGCGCGGGCTGTGCGAGACGTGGGCTGAAGCCGGCTTCGGCGCACGCGCGCACGATCTCGTCGTGCAGTGTCGCGCCCGCGGGGCCGGTCACCAGTACGAACGGTTCGCGCGCGAGCGCCGCGAGCGGCAGCCGCCGGCGCGCGGCGAGCGGATGCGACGAAGGCAGCGCGATCTTCATGGCCTCGTCGGGGAAATGATGCATGGCGAGGCCCGGCAACGCGGGCGTACTGTCGCGTCCTGGGCGAAAGAACACGGCGTCGAGGCGATCGTCCGCGAGACCCTGGAGCAGCAGGGGCGTATTCGCTTCGTCGAGCGTCAGTTCGACGGCGGGAAAGCGCGCCTTGTAACGCTGGATCAGATTCGGCACGAGCGGATTGAACGCGGCCGAGCCGGTAAAGCCGATGCGGATCTGCCCCGATTCGCCGCGCGCCGCGCGTCGCGCGACATGGGCGGCACGCTCGGCGTCGTCGAGCACGCGGCGCGCCTCGACGAGAAACGCCTCGCCCGCCGCCGTGAGATCGGCGCCCTGGGGCGTGCGCACGAACAACTCGACGCCTAGTTCGCGCTCCAGGCTCTTGATCTGCTGACTGAGCGGCGGCTGCCCGATGCCGAGCTTTTCTGCGGCGCGCGTGAAGTTGCGTTCGGCCGCGACGGCGGCGAAATAACGAAGATGTCGGAGTTCCATGCCAGTGCTAAAACATATCGCGTTAGCGGGTTCCATATATTGGACAGTATAGCGAGGCGGCGGGACAATTTGCCTCGTTTTCCGCCATCGCCGTGAGGCATCGTCATCATGAATTCCACCTCGCCCGCCATGGGCGTCAACCCCGGCTCCCCCGCTTACCGGCGCATCAGCATCGCCTTGTTTCTGGCGGGTTTTGCGACGTTTTCCCTGCTCTATTGCGTGCAGCCGCTGCTGCCTGTTTTCGCCGATGAATTCCATGTCGGCGCGGCGCAAAGCTCGCTCGCGCTCTCGCTGTCCACCGGCTTTCTCGCCGTATCGATCCTGTGTGCGGGCGCGCTTTCGGAGCGCGTGGGGCGGCGTGGGCTGATCTTCGCGTCGATGATGCTGGCCGCGCTCTTTAACGTGCTCGCCGCGCTGGAGCCCGGCTGGCATGGCATCCTCATTGCTCGCGCGCTCGAAGGCTTCGCGCTGGGCGGCGTGCCCGCCGTGGCGATGGCCTATCTCGCCGAGGAGATTTCAGCGGCAGGACTCGGCTTCGCGATGGGTCTCTACGTGGGCGGCACCGCGTTCGGCGGCATGGTGGGGCGCGTGGGCATGAGCTGGCTCAGCGAACACCTGTCGTGGCGCACGGCCATGCTCACGATCGGCGTGATCGACATGGCCGCGGCCATCGCCTTCGTCCTGCTGCTGCCGGCCTCGCGCCGCTTCGTGCGGCGCGCGAGCCTCAATCCCGCGCATCATTTCGCGCTGTGGCGCAAGCATCTGTCGGCTTCCACGTTGCCTGCCGTGTTCGCTACGGGCTGTCTCGCCATGGGGTTCTTCGTGACGATCTACAACTACGCGGGCTTCCGCTTGCTGTTGCCGCCTTTCGATCTGAGCGCGACGCAGACGGGCCTGATCTTCTGCGCCTACCTGTTCGGCATCGTGGCGGCGACGGCAGCGGGTGCGCTCGCGGATCGTTGCGGGCGCGGACCCATCCTGATCGGCGGCGTGATCGTGGCGGCGCTGGGGCTCGCGCTGACGCTCTCGCATGCGCTCGTGCCCGTGGTGCTCGGCATCGTCGTGCTCACCGTGGGCTTCTTCACGACGCATTCGGTCGCGAGCGGCTGGGTCGGCCAGCTTGCCGATGGCGCGAAAGGTCACGCTACGTCGCTCTATCTGCTCGCGTATTACCTCGGGTCGAGCGTGCTGGGATCGTGGGGCGGCTGGTTCTGGCAGAACGGCCAATGGCCGTCGGTGGCGGGTTTTTCGTTTGCGATGCTGGCGGCATGCGGGGTGCTGGCGATGGTCGTCGCGCGCAAGCAGGCGAGGGCCGCGCGCGTAGCGACTCACGCGAAGTGAGCGCCGCGCTGCACGAAGTGGGGCAGCCTGCGACACTGGCGGATAATCGGTGCTCGCCGCTTTTGGCGAGCCACAACGATCTCCCCATCAATATTGAAAGCGTCATTCCCCGCCATGACTATCTCGCGTCGAAAATTCCTTGTACTGAGTCTTTGCTCGGCTACGTCCGTCGTGGTCGCCAGCGAAGCCCGGGCGGAGGAGCCCATACTGGCCGAATCGGATGAGCAGGCCCGGCGCCTCGGCTACCGGGAAGTCGCCACGAGCGTGGATCGAAAGCAATTTCCGGCTTATGTACCGGGCCAGGACTGCAAGAGTTGTTCGTTGTTTCAGGCGTCGACGGACGACAAGTGGGGAGATTGTCTGCTGTTCAGCGGCAAGCGGGTGGCCGCAGCAGGGTGGTGCAGTTCGTATAGCACCATGTAAGCCTGGAGATGGCGGAGTCGGACGGCGCGCATCGACCTGCACGCGCCGTCATGAACGCCAGGAACCTGGCTTTTATTCGCCCTTGGCGGGACGCCCGGTCTTGACGGTTTCGAGCGCCGAAAGCGCGGCGAGCAGCCGCTTCGAAGAAGCCGAATCGAGCAATTGCAGGCCGGCGCGCAGCAACTCGCTCTTCTTGACCGTGACGCCAGCGTCCAGGCACTTGCGCTTGAGCAGCGCGAGACGCTCGTAGTCGGTCCTGGGCATCGTGAAGCTGTCACGAATGACCTTCTCTTTCTTCGTACGCTTGCCCTTGGTCTTGATTGCGGCGTCCTGAGCGGCAACCGACCTGGCCAGCTTTGCCGCAGCCGCGTCGTTCGCGGCGGATTTCGTGCGGCTGGCCTTCTCCGCGCGTGCGGACTTCGAAGGCGTTTCCGCCTTGGTCGTCAACTTACGTTGCGCTTTTTTTGCGTCGGCCGAGGTCGGGAAGAAAAAAGCTTTCTTGGTGGGCTTGCGGGCAATGACGGTGGACATGCGAAAAACTCGATCAGGAACGAGCTAAACAGTATATACGGTTTAGCTCGTTTTCCGGACCCCGCGGGCGTGAAATCACGCCTCAACCATGCCAGGCCGAGCAGCGGATCACGCTACAGAAGTTGCCGGCATGAAAATGCGGGTCCTTGTCGGCGAGCACATCGGCCTTCACATTGCCGAACGTCGTCGCGGGCTTATGGCGAATGCCGTCGTAGAAAGCCTGGATGATGTCCTCCTTGAAGTGCTCCGTGCGCGGATGCGCATGCACGACGGCGTGGCGCTCGGCCTCGCTGTATTCGTGATACGTGAGGCCCAGCACGTCCATCTCCACGCCCGCTGTCACGAGCGCGATGACCGGATGCATATGCTGAGGAATCCCAGGCGTGGTGTGAAGCGCGATGGCGGTCCAGACCAGATCGAGATCGTGCTGCGCGATGCCGCGTGCGCGCAGGAAATCGCGCGCCGCGTTCGCGCCGTCCACCTCGAAGCGCTCGTGCTCGCTGCTGTGCGAATGCATGAGGCCGACGTCATGGAACATCGCGCCTGCGTAGAGCAGTTCGGGATCGAACTTCAGGCCGCGATGCTGGCCCGCGAGTGCGCCGAAGTAGTAGACGCGGCTCGAATGATGGAACAGCAGGGGCGATTCGGTGTCGCGTACGAATTCGGTGATTTCGCGGGCGAGTTGGCTATCGGGAATGGTGGGGATGGCAAGATCGAGGCTCATGGTCAGACTCCGTTGGGGGGAATGGAATCCATTCTGGCCTGTGCTAGCATTGTCCTCAATTGACTGAGGCAGTCGAATTCTGCCATTTCGCGCGCGATCCGGACACATGCTGGAATGTGTGCTGCGAGCCTCGCGCAGGAGCCCGACCCCATGCCGAAAATCATCGCCATTCTCGCGCTGCCCGGCGTACAGCTGCTCGATGTGAGCGGACCACTCGACGTGTTCGCGCAGGCCAATATCGAGGCGGGGCGCCCCTACTACGACCTGCGCGTGGTCGCCTGCCGTCCGGGGCCGATCCGCAGCTCGTCGGGCGTGCGCCTGTTGCCCGACGAGGTGGCGGGCAAGCCACCGGAGCGCGCCCAGGAGCGCATCGACACGCTGCTGGTGGCCGGCGCGCCCGATGCCGCCACGGCCCAGCTTGCGCCCCGCGTACGCGACTGGCTGCGCACGACGGCCTCGCGCGCGCGGCGCTTCGGCTCGGTCTGCACCGGCGCCTTCGCTTTGGCGGCCAGCGGCCTGCTGGAGCGGCGCCGCCTGACCACCCATTGGGCCAGCGTGGAGGCGCTCGCGCAGGCCTGCCCCACGGTCGCCATCGAAGCCGATTCGCTCTATGTGCGCGACGGCAAGTTGCGCACGGCGGCGGGCGTGACGGCCGGGCTCGATCTGGCGCTGGCGCTCGTCGAAGAGGATCTGGGCCGCGAGATCGCCATGCAGGTGGCCAGCCAGCTCGTGATGTTCTTCAAGCGGCCCGGCGGCCAGTTGCAGTTCAGCCGCAAGGGCGAGACGCGTCCGGCGGGGCGCTCGGCGCTCCAGGAGGTCCAGCGCTGGGTGGCCGCGAATCCGGCGCTCGCGCATCGCGTGCCGGATCTGGCCGCGCGCGTGGGACTGAGCTCGCGCCATTTCGCGCGCCTGTTCCAGGCCGAGGTGGGTCTCACGCCCGCGGCGTGGGTGGAGGCGGTGCGCGTCGACGCCGCGCGCGCGCTGCTTGAGGCGGGGGGCGAAGCGCCCAAACGCGTGGCCGCGCGTTGCGGGTTTGCGAACGCCGATACGCTGCGGCGCACCTTTATCAAGCACGTTGGCGTGTCGCCTGCCGAGTATCGACGACGCTTCGGCGGCCCTGCTGAGGAGCCGGTTTGACTTCGGTATGCGGATTGCTTCGCATTGCCGATTCGTCGGGCATCAAAATGCCAGGAGAAGGTTAATTTTCGGACACACTTCGTCGATCCCGGCGATAATCGCGACCAAGGATTTGACGGCTGCGCAAGCCATGCAGACGGCATGCGCGTCCCGGCAGACGGTGAGTCTGCGCGCAGCCAATCCCGCATCACACGATTCAGACGCACCCGCAAAAGCCAAAGCGAAGCCGTACGGGGACGCCCCGATTTGGGGCATACGGCATGAACCATGCAGCGCATGACGCGCACGGATCCAGCGAGGTCGTCGAGGCGCGATGGTTGCGCACGAGACGATCTGGCGCGGGCGCAGCAGACCGACCGCCACTTCGCCGATGCGCGAGTGCAACAGGCAGTGCCGGCGCGCCGACGCCACGCGCCGGGCGACGAAAACAAGAATCCACGCGACAACCTTTATGTATTCGATCTTGCCCGCGTTCGTATCCGCCTTGTTTCTCGGATTCGGCGTGTACGTGCTCCTGACGGAAGGCGTTTCGCGCCTTTCGGTGCCGTTCGCGCTGATGTGCGCGACCACCTTCGTCTGGCAGGGTACCTGGGCCTTCCTGTTCCAGACCGCCGACGCCGATCTCGCCGACGCGCTCGTCAAGTTCGGCTACCTGTTTATCCTGTTCCTGCCGACCACCTACTATCACTTCACGATCGAGGTCACCGCGCGGCGCAGCGAGCGGCCGCTGCTGGTGGCGTCCTACGGCTTGAGCCTCGTGCTCGCCATGCTGCTCGCAGTGAGCGACGAAGTGGTGGCGGGCTACGGTACGTTCTTCTTCGGCAAGTATCCGCATGCCGGGCTGCTGCATCCGGTGCACGTCGCGCAGACCGTGCTGCTCGCGCTGCGCTGCGGCTGGCTGCTGTTTTCGGCGCGCCGTCAGACTCAGGCGCGCGATCGTCGCCGGCTGCTCGATCTGTGTCTCTTCAGTCTCGGCCTCTATGGCGTGGCCGCGACCGACTACGCGGTCAACTACGGCATCGCGTTCTATCCGGTCGGCGCGGTGTTCATCGCCGTGAGCTTGGGGCTCCTCGCCGTCACCATCGTGCGCTATGGCCTGATGCGCCCGTATCTGATCGCCGCGACCGTCGCGCATGAGGTCGCCACGCCGCTCGCGGCCATCGGCATGCATGCGGAAGAGATCGGCAACGTGTTGCCCGAACTCATGCGCGGCTATCAGCTCGCCGTGCAGCATCAGCTTTGCGTGGATGGCCTTTATCCGGGGCAGTCGGAGCGGATTTCGTCGCTGGCGACGTCGATCCGGCGACAGGTGGACAGCACCAGCACCGTGGTCGAAATGTCGCTCGCGTCCTTCACGCTCGACCGGCTCGATCGCCGCAGCTTCGAGGCCTATCCGATCCGCTCCTGCGTGAACGCGGCGCTCGAACGTTTTCCCTTCCGTCCGGGCGAGCGCGAACTGGTGCACGTGTCGCCGATCGATCCGCAACTGAGCTTTTCGGGCTCGGATTCGCTGGTGGTGTTCGTGCTGTTCAACCTGCTCAAGAACGCGCTCTATGCGATCCTCACGGGCGGCAAGGGCAACGTGGAGATCGAGGCGACCAGCGAGGCCGGTTACTGCGTGCTGCGCTTCAGCGACACGGGACCGGGCATTCCGGCCGATGTGCTGCCGCGCATCTTCGAGCCGTTCTACTCGACCAAGTCGCATGGCAAGGGCGCGGGCATGGGGCTGGCGTTCTGCCGCCGGGTGGCCGACGCACTGGGCGGGACGATCGCCTGCGAGTCGGTGCAGGACGTGGCCACTACCTTCACGCTGTATCTGCCGGAGCCGGGTTCGTCCGCGGATCGTGCGATCGACGATGCATCGGGCAAGCCCCGCCGCTGGACGGCGGGGCAGGATTACGCGGGTTGATGAGGTCGAGGCCGTCAGCGTTCAGTCATTGCCCGGCTTCGACATGGGTGCGTCTTGATCGCGATGCAGACTGTGGCCTTAGCGGCGGGCAACCGGCAGAACGATTTCATATTCCTTGACGCGCTCGATGATCCCCGGCGGGAAACGGCGAATCCGCTTGTCGGTACCGGCAAAGAGAATCTGCTGGTAGCCGAGCGAAACGGGACGCCCGTCCACGCAAAAGCGAAACACGAGATACGCGGAGCATTGCCGCACCTGGAACGTGTTCATGTAGCAATCGACGCGCTGGAACGGGAACGTCTCTTGCACATATTCCTGATGCGCGCGCTTCGTGACGAAGACGCCGCCTGCCGCCAGCAGGTTGTTATGGATGCATTCGTGGAACCAGCGTTCGCGGCAAATGCCCTGCCACTCGAAGTAGCGGGCGAAGTAAGTGTTCATGAAGGCATTCGAGTCCTTGAGGTAGATATCGATGACGTGATGGAAGGTCTTGGTGGGCGTCGCCTCCATGATCTCGTCGGAAAAGCCGTTGGCGCCACGGGAGAGCACTGCGGGAATCGATTCACGTGCGTTCATAAGATGAACTCCAGATGCGAATGTTGCGAATGGCCGCTGGCGGCGGCCGCGCATGCCTTCGATGTTTGAAGACATGCCCCCAATTCTCGTCGCGTTCTCGTTACGTTTACTGGCCGCCAATACCGTGTGATCCACATAGCGTCGCCTTGCGTGCGCGCAAACGATTTCGTGCGCGAGGCGGGCTTGACGTGCATGTGGCATAAGGTGCAGCAGCGGGTGCAACAGCGCAGGGACAACGGTTGCCGAGCCTCTCGCGAGGCCGCATAATCTGGCAGCGATGGCATCGCGATGCGTTGCGCGTGGATCGGCCTGACAGGTGTTGGCGAGGCAGGACCACGAGGCAGAAACACGACGCAGAATATTTCGCAGACCGTCGCGAGCAATGAGGCATATACATGAGTTCGATCGTCAGGCAGCCGGTTTTCTACCCCGTATCCGTGGTCTTTCTCGACGACAGCGCGGATTTTCTTCACGCATTGCGCGGTTTTTTCCCGCATGCGGCCACCCACCACTTCTTTACCTCGCAGCCCGAGGCGCGCGCGTTCATCGAAGCGGCCAGCGCGCGTAGCGCACGCCATAGCCCCATGTCGGGCGCGGCGTGGTCGGAGTTCGAAAAGAAGGGCGGCAATGCGCTAGGCCACGACGCGATGGCGGACGCCACGCGCTTCGAGGACGTGGCCGCGATCGTGGTGGACTACGACATGCCCGGGCAGGACGGGCTGGAGTTCCTCGCTTCGGTGAAGGACGCCAACTGCACGCGCATTCTGCTGACCGGCACCGCCGACGAATCGCACGCCGTGGATGCCTTCAATGCGGGCCTCATTCACTTCTACGTCAAAAAGTCCGATCCGGCCATGACGCGCAAGCTCACGCAGGCGCTCGCCAACGCGCAGCAGAAGTTCTGCGCGCAGCATGGCCATATCGGCGTGCACGGGGTGGGCGCGGTCTACGCGGACCGGCGCACGAACGAGGTGCTGCATGCGCTCGCGCAGCGTGAGCGCATCGTCGAATATTATTGGCGGCCCGAACAGAACGCAGTGCTGACCTTCGACGCACTCGGCCAGGCTGGCGTGTTCCTCGCGTGGGATGCGCACGACTGGGACGCGCAATGCGACGTGGTGACCGACGAAGGTGGTCCTGGCGCCTTGCGTGACGAAATGGAAGGGCGCCGCATCATGCCGGTGTTCTGGCCCAACGAGGCGTATCGCCCGGGTATGGAGCGCGTGGAGTTTGCCGTGCCGGAACCGGTGCCGGGCTCGCAGGATATCTATACGAGCTGGACGCGCATCGAAGGCGTGAATCTGGCGCCGGGATTCGATACCTATGCGCAATGGTTGCGGGCGCAACGAGAAGCCTGAGCTTCTCTCGATACCTTATGCGGGGCGCGCGCTTTAATTTTCGTTAATCGCGCGCCCTGTCCTCATCAGAACGTTTCCCAGTCCTGTTCATTGCCGACCGTGGCGGGCGCGGAGGTTTTTGGCGCAGGCTTAAGGGCGGGACTACGCTGGGCCGCTACGCGTTTCTCCTGCCTGACGGGTACGGGCACAGCCTTCGCCGCTTGAGGCTTGCGCGCCGTGCTCGCTACGGGCGATACGGGCGACGCAGCCACCGTTGCTGATTGCGCGCCCACCCGGAACACCGCCACCACCTCGCGCAGGCCGCCCGACTGCGCCGCCATCGACTGCGCGGCCGCCGAGGCTTCTTCCACGAGCGCCGCATTCTGCTGCGTGACTTCGTCCATCTGTGCCACCGCGCGATTGACCTGCTCGATGCCGGTGTGCTGCTCCTCCGACGCCGCCGCGATCTCGCCCATCAGATCGGCCACGCGCCGCGCCGACTGCACGACTTGATCGATCGTCGCGCCCGCTTCGTCGACGAGTTTCGAGCCTTCCGCCACCTGCGTGACCGACTGCCCTATCAGATCCTTGATCTCCTTGGCGGCGCTCGCGCTGCGCTGTGCGAGCGTGCGCACCTCGCCCGCGACCACCGCGAAGCCGCGACCCTGTTCGCCCGCGCGCGCCGCTTCGACGGCGGCATTGAGCGCGAGGATATTGGTCTGGAACGCGATGCCATCGATCACGCCGATGATCTGCTCCACGCGCTGCGAGGTCTGCGAAATGCCGTGCATGGTCGTGACTACGCGACGCACCACTTCGCCGCCGCGCGCGGCCACATCCGACGCATTGGCGGCGAGCGTGTTGCCCTGGCGCGCATTGTCGGTGTTGTGCTTCACGGCGGCCGTGAATTGCTCCATGCTGGCGGCCGTTTCCTCAAGCGACGCGGCTTGTTCTTCGGTGCGCGAGGACAGATCCAGATTGCCCGCGGCGATCTGCTGCGCGCCCGTCGTGATCGATTCGGCCGAGGTCTGGATGCGTTGCACCGTGTCCACGAGCTGATGTTGCATCTGGCTCATCGCGTACAACAGGCTGCGATCGTCGCCGGGCGCGAGACGCACCTGCGCCGTGAGATCGCCCGCGGCGATGCGCTCGCAGATATCGGTGGCGTAGTCGGGCTCGCCGCCGAGACTCGCGCGGATGCTGCGGATCAGCCAGAGCATGCCGAGCGTGAGCGCCACGCCGATCAGCGCGACGAGCGCGAGATTGCGAATCAGCGCGCCCTGGAAAGCCTCGTCGATATCGTCGACATAGACACCCGTGAAAAGATGCCAGTCCCAGTCGGGCACGACGTCGGCGTAGGTGATCTTCTCGACCGGGCTGCTGTGACCCGGCTTGGGCCACACATACGTGCTCACGTGATTGCCGCCCGCCGACGAACTCTTCACGATCTCCAGCGCCACGTGCGTGCCGTAGGGATCGACCATGTTCGCCTGGCTTTTGCCTTCCAGTTCGGGCTTTGGCGGCACCAGCAATGCGACGGCCGAGCTGTCATAGATGCCGAAATAGCCGCTCTGGTCCGCGCCGTAGCGCAGGCCGCGCAGCGCGGCGATGGCCTGACGCTTCGCATCGTCGACGGAGAGATGGCCTTGCGCCGCCTCCTTCTGATAAAAGCTCACCACGCCGAGCGCGGTTTGCGTCTCCTGGGCGAGCGTGCCCGTGCGGTCGTCGAGCATGCCTGTGCGCGTCATGATGGCATTGGCGACGACCATCACCACGAGGGCGATCCATAGCAGCGCGACGATGCTCCACGCTTTTTGATTCAACGACAGTCGCTTCACGTTCTCCGTATCCTCCAGGCCTGGCTGCTGCGTGCGGCAGCCCAAGGTTCATGGTGCAAGGCGATACATGGCCGCCTTCCCGACATGTTTATCGGCGCGAAGGTGGGAGAACTGAAGGCATGTAATGCGCGCTGGATAAGCTTTTGCGCGTTTGCTTAAAGGCGTTGTCGACGTGCGGCAAGCGGGTATTTGTCTGATCAAAAGACGCCGCCCCCGGTCGATCAACGTTGCATGGACAACAATCTGCCGAGATCGATCAGCGTCGCGCAGCCTCTCCCGCAGGCGCGCCCATCATCGCCTGATACTTGAGCGGCGTGATGTTGAGCACGCGCTTGAACATGACCGCGAAGGTGTTCGCATCGGCGTAACCCAGGCGCGCAGCCACTTCGGGGATCGGCGTGAGCGTGGCGAGCTGGCACATGGCCTCGCACACGCGCATCTGCTCGCGCCATCTCGCGAAGGGCATGCCGGTTTCGCGCTGGAAATGCCGCGCGAGCGTGCGCGAACTCGCGCCGAGCCGGTCGCCCCAATGCTCCAGAGACTCCGCATTGGCCGGGTTCGCGATCAAGGCCTGGCAGATCTTCTGCAAGCGCGCGTCCTGCGGCATGGGCAGGCGGGCAGCGTCGGCGGCGGCGTTGGCCAGATCGAGGTCGTCCGTTGTGAGTGTCGGCGCCGCGCCCGCCGGTTGTGCGATCGCCGTGGCGATGAGATGGGCGATCAGTTGCGCGAGCACGTCGGCGAGGCTGCCTGGCGCATGGCGTTGCACCGGCTCGGCCATCATCGCGAGTATCGCCTCGCGCAGCAGGCCGTTGACGGCCAGCAGGCGCGCTTCTTCACCATCGGGAATCGGGCAGGGCTCGATATAGAGCGTGCGAAAGGCAACCTGGCCGACCATCTCCAGTTCGTGCTCGACGCGCGGCGGCACCAGCAGCGCGCGATCCGGGCCGACGATCCAGCTCGCGCCGGGCGTGCGCACGCGGATCAGGCCGCTCGTGGCGTAGAGCAGTTGCGCGCGCGGATGCGTATGCGCAACTTCGCGCGTGCCCGACTCGTACTCGATGGCCTGGCCGAACACGTTAGGGAGTTCGCGGCGCACGTTGGGAGCAGGAGAAGTATCGGCGATGGTGGCCATTTGATTCGATAAAGAAGTAAAAACATCTGAAGCGGACGATTATTGTCCTTTGGGCGTCTGAAGTTGTCCACCTCTGCGACTCAGGCCCTTGTATCATTCACATCCGACAGGTCGCAATCGCTGTGCATACCGCCGACCGTCTTCCAACAAGCTCAAGTCCCCCCGAAAAGCGCATTCGCTGGTGCCCGTGACGCCATTGTCCGGGATTTTCTGGCTTTCGCAAATGGAATAAGAAGCATTATCATTAACATTCATTCGGTAAAGCGACGATGAAGGGACGTAAGAACAACATGACGGGGCAGCGCGGGTTGCCGGTTCGGCTCGTTGCCGGTGAGCGGCGTCGACACCTAAAACGCGAACGGCAAGATCAGCCCGAGCACGTACATCGGTAACCCGAACGACGACTATTTCCGCCGCACGCAGTACGCAGTGGGCTACAAGTTTGTCGTCGGCCCGCTTTCGTTCATCGGCCTGATGGCGCCGCACATGGTCCGGCAGATGGGCGTGCGCCGCGCGGCCCCGGCCATGCTGGCATCGGCGCTGCTTGGCGCGCTGCTGATGGTGTTATCGGATTGGGCCGGTCGCAATCTGTTGTTCCCCCTGCAGATGCCGGCGGGCCTGCTGGCGATGATCGCGGGCGGGCTGTATCTGATGGTGTCGCTCGCGCGCTAGTGTGTGGCCCTGCGCCGCGCCCAGCCTTCACGCGACCCGCCTCGCCTCATCGAACAACGCGAAATCGGCTTGATCGACTACCGTCTGAACCTTCCCGCCGCGACTCCGCTGACGATATCGGCGGCGATGGTTTCGGGGGACGCCGTATCGTCGTTGAGCGCATCGCCCGCGCTTTCGCCCGCAAAAAGCGTGTAAAAGCCGCGCAGGTTCTCGTACTCGGCGATTCTGCCCGCGTCGCGCCCGGCGGCGCGCAGCGCGCAGGTTTCGATGCTCGGGCGCAGGAGTACGAAATGCAGCGGGATGTCCTTGACGATCGTGCGCAGCGTGTCGAGCATCGCGGGGGGCACCGAAAAGTCGAGCACGACGTGAAAACCCGAGCGTGCGAACGGCAGGCAGGCCGCCGTCATCGACCGGATCAGGATGCGGAAATTTTCGTGCCGCTCGCGGGCGTCGGGCTTGACGATGAATTTCCAGAAGCGGTCGCCCTCGATGCAGGCAACCGGTTGGGGCAGCAGCGGAATGAGCGCGCGCGTCACGGCGGTCTTGCCGCTGCCGGGCGGCCCGCTCAGGACGATGATCTGGCCGCGCGGGTCGGGCTGGCCGTTGGGCTCGTGCTGACCGTTCTGATCCGGTCGGCCCTGGGGTTGAGTCGTTGGCATCTGGGCCTCGCGGTGCAAGGCGGGCGCGGCGCGCTCGGGCCGTTTCAGTATAGTGCCGCGCGGCCTTACGCGATCAAGGGGCCGCCTCTCCCAGGCCTGACGATTCGATCGCCTCGATCAGCGCCTTGAGCACGCTCTGGATCGCCGACGACAGACGCCGCTCGCGCATCGTCGTCACGTAGAGGCTGCGCTGGCGCAGTTCGGGTTCGTCGATGGGGCGCGCGACGAGCGTGAGTTCGTCGGCGAGCGCCGTCAGCCCCGCGAGCGAGAGCCGGCTGCCCAGCGTGATCGCGCCCGCGAGCGCGGCGAACGCGTGCAGCGCGCTCGAATTGTTGCTCGTGAGGATGGGGTTCAGCTCGATCCCCTGGCGCGCGCAGCAGGCGTCGATCAACTGGCGCGCCGTGTTGCCGCGTTCGAGCAGCGCGATGGGGTAAGCCGCGAGATCGGCAAGCGTGAGCGTGTCTTGTTGCGCGAGCGGGTGCGTCGCATCGAGCAGCGCACACACGCTGGCCTGCGCGCTGTACTCCACGCTCACTTTCGCGGGATCGCCACCCGTAAACGACAGCCCCAGATCGACCTCGCCCGACGCGACCCAATGCTCGACCTGCGCGGGCGTGCCCGCGCGCAACATGAAATGCACCTGCGGCAAGGCCGCGTGATGATGCGCGAGCACGCTCGGCAGGAAGGAGCGCGTGAAACCCTCGGTGCAGCCCAGACGCACGATGCCGCGGCCCAGTGCGCGGTCCGTGGCGATTTCCGCGAGCACCGCGTCGGCTTCGAGCAGCGCGCGGCGCGCATGGGCGGCGAGCCGCTCGCCCGACTCGGTCAGCACCATGCCGCGCGGCATGCGCTCGAAGAGCGCGGTGCCCACGTCCTCTTCCAGTTTGGCGATTTGCCGGCTGATGGCGGAAATCGCCACATGCAGCGTCTGCGACGCCGCGGCGAGCGAGCCGGTGCGTGCCACTTCCACGAAGTAGCGCAAGGCGATGCCGTGCAGCATGGTCGGTTGATCTCCCTTGACTGGATTGCCGTTGCGTTGCCGTTTTGGCAATGCTATCCGCAAAATTTGAAATTGTTGCGAATTTTTGACGTTCATAGACTGGGCTCATTCCGCTGATTTCCACAGCGGACAAAACGAGAGAAGCCCCATGAGCGCGACAGAGACGATTGAGCAGAACCCCGTGCAACCCGCGATCCTCGCGGCTGGCGGGCCGCGCGAGCAAGCCGTTGCGGCGGCGCTCGGACGCTACGATTGCGGCGCTTTCCTGCACGATCTCGAACGCCGCGTCGCGTTTCGCTCGGAGAGCCAGAACCCGGCCCAGAGCGGCGCGCTGGCCGCGTACCTCAACGACGAGATCGCGCCCGCGCTGGCGGCGCTGGGTTTCACGAGCCGCGTCGTCGCGAACCCGGCCTTTGAAGCCGATGCCAACGACGCCCGCGCCCCGTTCCTGATCGCCGAGCGCATCGAAGATCCCGCGTTGCCCACCGTGCTGACCTATGGCCACGGCGACGTGGTGCGCGGCTACGACGAACAATGGCGCGACGGGCTCAAGCCCTGGGAAGTGCGCGTGGAAGGCGACCGCTGGTACGGCCGTGGCACCGCCGACAACAAGGGCCAGCATTCGGTGAACTTCGCCGCGCTCGCTGCGGTGCTTGCCGCGCGCGGCGGCAAGCTGGGCTACAACGTCAAGGTGATCTTCGAGACCGGCGAGGAAATCGGCTCGCCGGGCCTGAACGAAGTCTGCGCGGCGCACCGCGACGCCCTGGCCGCCGATGTCTTCATCGCCTCGGACGGCCCGCGCGTGAGCGCCGAACGCCCGACGCTCTTTCTCGGCTCGCGCGGCGGCGTGACCTTCGAGCTGCGCGTGGACCTGCGCGAAGGCGCGCATCACTCGGGCAACTGGGGCGGCGCGCTGCGCAACCCGGCCATCGTGCTCTCGCATGCGATCGCGAGCCTCGTGGACCGGCACGGCGCGATCGCCGTCGACGGGCTGCGTCCGCCGCCGATATCGGCGAGCGTGCGCGCCGCGCTCGCCGACATCGAACTGGGCGGCGACGAGAACGCCCCCGCCATCGACGCCGACTGGGGCGAGCCGGGCCTCACGCCCACGGAACGCGTGATCGGCTGGAACACGCTCGAAGTGCTGGCTTTCAAGGCCGGCAATCCCGACGCGCCCGTCAACGCGATTCCGCCGCGCGCCCACGCGACCTGCCAGTTGCGCTTCGTGGTGGGCACCGACTACCTGCGCGTGGGCGAGCATCTCCAGGCGCACTTTGCGCGACTCGGTTTCGGCGAAGTGCAGGTGCGCGTCACGCAGACCTCCGCCGCCACGCGTCTGGACCCCGACGACGCCTGGGTCCACTGGGCGCTCGCCTCGCTGCGCGCGAGCACCGGCAAGAAGCCCGCGCTGCTGCCGAACCTGGGCGGCACGGTGCCCAACGACGTGTTCGCCGAAACACTCGGCCTGCCGACCTTGTGGGTGCCGCACTCGTATCCGGCCTGCGCGCAGCACGCGCCGAACGAGCATCTGCTCGGCAGCGTCGCACGCGAGGCGCTCGCCGTGATGGCGGGTCTCTGGTACGACCTGGGCGACGATGCGCGCCGTCTTGCCCGCCCACGCTAGCCGCTCAACGCCAGCCGTTATTCGCTACCCACGCTCACGCACATCGGGAAGACCATCATGACCACGACACCGTCCACCACGCAGCCTGGCAAACGGCGGCCGAGCCTCACGCAGATCGTCGTCGCCACCTCGGCGGGCAATGCGCTCGAATGGTTCGACATCGCGATTTACGGCTTTTTTGCGGTGTTCATCGGCAAGCACTTCTTTCCGGCCGCGAGCGAGACCGCTTCGCTGCTGCTGACCTTCGGCGCATTCGGCGCTTCGTATCTGGTGCGCCCGCTCGGCGGCATGGTGCTGGGCGCCTACGCCGACAGGCGCGGGCGCAAGGCCGCGCTGATGCTCTCCGTGAGTCTCATGATGCTCGGCACGGCGATCATCGCACTGGTGCCCGACTACGCGACGATCGGCATGGCCGCTCCGCTCGCGGTGCTGGCGGCGCGCCTGATTCAGGGCTTCTCGGCGGGCGGCGAGTTCGGCGCGTCGACGGCGATGCTGATCGAACATGCGCCGCATCGGCGCGGCTTTATCGCGAGCTGGCAGTTCGCCACGCAAGGGCTTGCCACGCTGCTCGCGGCCTCGTTCGGCTACGGTCTCGCCAAAGGCATGCCCGCCGCCGATCTTGCCGCGTGGGGCTGGCGTCTGCCGTTCTTCTTCGGCTTGCTGATCGGGCCGGTGGGGCTTTATCTGCGCCGCTTCATCGAAGATGCCGAAGACTTCACGCACGCCGCGCGCACCGAATCGCCCGTGCGCGAAGTGTTCGCCCGGCAAAAGCGCCTCGTGTTCGTATCGATCGGACTGCTGACGGTTTCGACGGCGGTGAACTATCTGCTGCAATACGTGCCGACCTTCGCGATGCGCGACCTGCATCTGGGCGCGGCCACCGGTTTCGGCGCGACGATGGTGGGCGGCGTGATCCTCACGGTGGTCACGCCGTTCGCGGGGCACCTCTCGGATCGCATCGGCCGTCGCCGCCAGATGACGTGGGTGGCGCTGCTGTTCGCGCTCACCGCGTATCCCGGCTTCGCATGGGCCACCTCGCAGGCCAGCGCTGCGCCGCTCTTCGTGCTGATCGCGTGGCTCGCGCTGCTCAAGTCGATCTACTTCGGCGCGCTGCCCGCGCTGATGGCCGAGATCTTTCCGGCCGCCACGCGCGCCACGGGCATGGCGATCGGCTACAACGTGGGCGTGACGGTGTTCGGCGGTTTCACGCCGGCCATCGTCACCTGGCTGCTGGGCGCGACCGGCGACAAGAGCGCGCCGAGCTACTACCTGATTCTCACGGCCACGATCAGCCTCGCGGCGCTTGCGTGGGTGAGCCGTGTGCCGGGCGATGGGCTCGCGCGCCGCGCCGCTGCTTGAGGCGTGCGCGACGTGAAGGTGCGAGACTTCACGATGTAACGGTCGGTGTGATAGTTTGTCTGACGGAAAAGGCGGCGTGCCGGGCGGATCGACGCCTGGCGCCGCGCCGCCGGGAGACATACGCATGCAGACCACCCAACTCACCGACTGGAACCAGTTCATGGAGCTGACGACTCAGCTCGACGGCTGGGCGTTTCGCGGGCAGCAGAATGCCCAATGGCGGCTGGAAAGCTCGCTCTCACGCTATATGCGCGATTACGTGGACGACCACAGCCAATGGCGCGCGCGCGAGGAGCGCGCGATTCGCGTGTTTCGCCGCAAGGCGCATAACTTTCTCGCGCATCCCGACATCCTCGCCGACGATCTGCGCTGTCTCGCGCTGATGCAGCACCACGGCGCACCCACGCGTCTGCTCGACTTCACCAAGAGCCCGTTCGTGGCGGCTTTTTTCGCGCTCGAACGCGCGACCGGCGACGCCGCCGTCTATGCGCTCAACACGCCCGCGCTCTGGAACAACCGCGCGCGCCCGAAGAGCGATCCCTTGCTCACGCGCGACGTGATCGATCCGCGCGCACCGGGTCACTTCGAGCGCTATTTCTTCTGCAACACGCATGAGATTCTCTGGTCGGGCGAGCCGTCCGAAATGGACGACCGGCTGGTGGCGCAGTCGGGCACCTTCGTGTTGCCGGGCGTGATCGACAAGCCCTTGCAGGCGATCCTCGACGGCTACGAGACCAACGAGGAACTGCTGCATCAGATCGTGTTGCCCGCGAGCCTGCGCATGGATGCGATGAAGTGGCTGTATCGCATGAACATCACCAATGCCTCGCTGTTTCCGGGGCTCGACGGGCTGGCCCGCTCGATTGCCGTGGAACTGGAAATCGTCTGGTCGGGGATGATGCAGGCGCCGTGAAGGTGCCGTGAAGGTGCCTGAACGCGCGCGGCGATGCGTGCGCATCGCCTGCTTCGAAATGCATCGAAAACGCCGCTCAAGCCACTCAAGCCGCGCACGTCCCGCCCGCGAGCAAACGCGGATCGGGCGCGAGCAACGTGCGCAGTGTCTGCAACGAAACCGGCCGCGAAAACCAGAAACCCTGCGCCTCGTCGCAGCCCAGCTCGCGCAAGCGTTGCGCTTGCTCAGCGGTCTCGATGCCCTCGGCCGTCACCTTGAGTTCCAGCGCGTGCGCCATCGAGATGATCGCGCCCACCAGCGCTTCGCTGCGCGGGTCCGAGGCCATCTTCGACACGAACGAGCGCTCGATTTTCAGGCGACTGAGCGGCAGGCTCGCGAGCCACGAGAGATTCGAATAGCCGGTGCCGAAATCGTCCACGGCCACTTCGATTCCGAGCGCGCGCAGCGCACGCAGCGTGCGTACCGTGCAGCCCGTATCGGCGAACAGCATGCTTTCGGTGATCTCGATTTCGAGCTGATCGGGCGCGAGCGCGGCGCGCTCCAGGGCGGCCTCGATCTGCGCCGCGAATTGCGGATTGCCGAACTGCTGCGGCGACACGTTGACGGCCACCCTCGGCAGCGTGCGCGCGAGGCGCTGCAACTGGCCGGTTTCCCGACAGGCGGTCGTCATGACCCACGCGCCGATGGTGTCGATCAACGCGGCTTCCTCCGCGATGGGGATGAACTCGGCCGGACTCACGAGCCCGTGCGCGGGATGACGCCAGCGCAGCAAGGCCTCGGATTGCACGATGGCGCCGGTCTGTAGCGAGACGCGCGGCTGATAGAGCAGAAACAGTTCGCGGGCGTCGATTGCGTGGCGCAGCGCGTTTTCCAGTTCGAGTTGCCGCGTCGCGCGCTGCTCCTGGGCGCGCAGGAAGCGGCAGACCTGGCTGCGCCCCGTGCGGCGCGCCTCGGAAACGGCCACGCCTGCGCGCCGCACGAGCGTGGCGGCATCGTCGCCGTCGGCGGGATGCAGCGCCGTGCCGATGTTCATGCTCACCGACGCGCGGCGCTTGCCGGGTTCGCGCGCCTCGCGTTCCGGATGCACGGGATCGTCGCCTTGCGCGAAGGCCTCCATCAGTGCCTGCGCGATCTCTTCGGCCTCGTCGCCGCGGCCCGGCAGCGCGAGTGCGAACTGATCGCCGCCAATGAAGCCCATCGGACAATCGCCGCACAGCGCCTGCGCGAGCCGGCGCAGCCGCGCGCCCGCGTATTCGAGCGCGAGATCGGCGCCTTCGGGGCCAAGGGCTTCGCGCGTCTTGTGCAGATCGTCGATTTCGATCACGAGCACGGTGAGCGGCTCGCCGCTGCGGCGACTGCGCGCGAGCGAGAGGTCGAGTCGTTCGAGGAAGAGCTCGCGGTTGGGCAGGCGCGTCGCGCTGTCGTGATTGGAGACGTACCAGAGGCGCGCCTCGGCGTGGGCGTGACGCGTGGTGTCCACGGCGATGCCCACATAGTGACCGGCATACTGCGTCTCCAGTGCGCCCGTGAGCGGCGCCATCGCCAGCGAGACCGGCACACGCGTGCCGTTGCGCCGCACGTAGGCCCATTCGCCACGAAACTGTTCGACGGCGCTTGCGCCCGCGCCGGGCAATGAGCCGACGCGGCGTGCCAACTCGGCGGGGTCGTGCAGCGAGAGGAATTTGCGCTGGCCGATCAGGTCCGCTTCGCGGTAGCCGGTCAGTTGCTCGTAGGCCGCATTGACGCGCGCGAAGACGCCGTCGGGGCGGCACAGGAACGCGCCGAAGGGCGCGGCGAGAAAGGCCGATTCATAGACGCTGGGCGTGCTCATCGAAGTCCTGTGCGCTAGGGCAAGAGCGAACGAGTGCGAACGCGCGCGCCGCCGGGCGTAGCGGCGCGCGTCGCCTCGTCGTGATGAGCAGCGACGAAGCAGAAGCCATGCCATATCCGATGCGCGCGCAACGGACTGAAGGACGCTGGCGGGATGCACGCATTACGTAACGCGCGCGATGCCTACTGCGTGCGCGTTACGTTACGCCCGCCGCGCGGGCTTACTGCGCCTCGGGGCGTGGCAGGTTCAGACCGTGCGCGAGCCGCGTGGCCTTGAATTCGGTCACGGTGTAGGCGGCGAGCCCTTGTTGCGCGAACGGATCGGCGGCGAGGATGGCGTCGAGCCGTGCGCGCTCCATGTTCGACGCGACGATCACGCCGCCATCGCGCGGCAGCTTCGGCCCTGCCGCGATGAAGTGGCCGGCGGCGAATTGCGTGTCGAGAAACGTGCGATGCGCGGGCAGGGCATCGTCGATGCGATCGAGCGAGGCGGTATAGGTCAGCGAGACGATGTACATGCGGGCATCCTTCAAAGTCGGTGGCGGGGATTGTAGCGGCGCGCGCTTAACTCGCCCGGCTCGTTGCCATTGCCTGCAATGCCGCGTGTTGCAGCAGCATGATGGTCTTGCCATCGACGATCTCGCCGCGCTCGATCGCGGCCAACGCCTCGCTCAGGGGCATTTCGATCACCTCGAGATCCTCGCCTTCTTCCGCGAGACCACCGCCCTCGCTGATCCGCGTGGAGTCGTCGTACTCGCCCATGTAGAGTTGGAGTTTTTCCGTTACCGAGCCGGGGCTCATGAACGCCTCGAACACCTTGCGCAGATTGCGCACGCGATAGCCGGTTTCCTCTTCGACTTCGGCGCGGATGCGCTCGTCTGGCGAAGCCTGATCGAGCAGACCCGCGGCGGCTTCGATCAGCATGCCGTCATGGCCGTTGACGAAGGCGGGCATGCGGAACTGGCGCGTGAGCACGACGTTGCCGGTGGCGGGGTTGTGCAGCAGGATGGTCGCGCCGTTGCCGCGGTCGTAGGTCTCGCGGCTCTGGCGCTGCCAGCTGCCGTCGCGACGCAGGTAATCGAAGGTGACCTTGCGCAGGACATACCAGTTGTCCGAAAGCACGGTGGTGTCGACGATGCGGACGCGGTCTTGGGTGGAAGTCACAGGGGGCTCCAGACGGGGATCGGAAGGGGAAATTAGACAGGCTGATCGCCGCATGATAGCGTGCAGACTCGTGCATGTTCAAGAAATTTCGTGCAACCGTGGTCGAAGCCGGACTGACTTGTCTGCGTGCGGACCACCTGCTCTAATGGCTTCGCGCGGCCACCAATCAGGATCTATGAAATCGAAATTGAAAACTCAACGCGCGTGGATTGCGGCGCTGATGGTGCTGACGTTAGCGGCTTCGGCATGCAGTCGCGGTGCGACTGGTGGTCAGACGGTCAGCTTCGGAACGAGTGCCGATAGCAAGTGGGACGATGCGAATATCGACATCATTACGGCGGGTTCGTACAACTACACCGACTACGATATTTACCACGTCTATCTCTTGCCGCCCGACGCGAAGAGCCTCGACGATGCGGCGAGTGCCGATGGCGCGAGAGCCACGCCTCAGTCCGATACGCAATGGGAAGGCGGCCCCGGCGGGCGAGCGAGTCTCGCCTGGGACTTCCGCTGGAAGACGCCGATGAAGATGAAGGTCTGGTGGGAGCGTGTTGTTGACGCGAAGGTGTACGCATCGAGCAATAACTACGACCCGTACACCCATCGGGAAACTGAACCGGGTATCGCGTGGTGCGAGGGGGAAATCACCGTTACGCGACCGCCCGTCAAGGACAAGAGCGGTGGGCTACTGCTGCATTTCTTTCCTGACGGGCGTGTTGAGGGTGACATGGATTTTTCTGTGGACGGCCAACCGGTGAAGGTCGACATCGCCAAACGCAACGAGCAGCCCAAACTGACCGGTCGGTCCTGCCTGAAGGAAATACCCAATCCATTCTACGGCCGCAAGAAACCTGCTCAGTGGAATTGAGGAGGCACCCGTGCGCGGGCCCCGCAACGGGGTCCCCCATGACCGTCACGCAAGGGCCGCTTCCTGTTAACCCGTTGCGAGCGCAACGACAAGTTCCGGCAGCGGGTCATGGGCCCTGGCGTGAACCGGAAGAGATAGCGGCATATTCGCCGTCAGACCTTCGCCCACGGTTTGCTCAATCTGCGCGAGCACATCCGCAATCAGCGTCTGCCGGCGGCGAAAGGCAGCACGACGGTTCGACGGAACCTCGCTGATATCGCGGTGATACGGGCGCAGCGGCAGCACGAAGCGCCCATTGGTCTCGACACCGCCCATCTCGCCCCAGAAGCCGTCGTAGTCCGCGCTAAACCGAACGTCGGTGGCGGAGGAAACGTGCGTCTTCTTCGTCACGCCGGTCAGCATCTCCACGTCGGCGAGCCGGCAGAACTCGCCAATCGCTTCCATCACGGCGGCCTTCGGGCGCAAGCCGTGGCATGCACGCGTGGCTTCGCGCACGCGCTCCCGATCCGCGCCGGCGGGGCCTTGCAGGCCCCCGATCAGCACGCCCCGTTTGCCCGATTCGGGATGCTGTTCGAAGCTGACGGTCGCCCAAGCCAGATCGACGTTGCTAACCGTGTCGCGCCACGCGACGCTCAGCAAACCTTCGCGCCAGCAGCGCACCGGCTCGCTCACCACGAGCGCAAATCCACCGCTGGACGCCAAGGTCACGTGTTCCGTATTCAGGTAGAGCCTGCGCGCACGATCTTCACCAAACAGTTCGCGGACCACCCGAAAATGATTGCGCAGGAGTTCGGCGCGCGCGCGGGCAGGCATGTTGGCCTGGCCAAAACAATGAAAAGGCCGCTCGAGAAAGCGACGGCTGCGGATCGCCTTATCCGCAAGCAGAACATTCGTCGTCAGTGCCTTCAACCAGATCTGGGCCGCGAGCGGATTGAGCATCGCGTACATCAGGACACGGATTTTCCGGAAGAGGTCTTGAGGCGCTCGCCCAGGAATCGATCTGGAAAGCAGGCGGAAAAATTCAAGAATTGACTTCATGGGCCACGAACTTATTGATTTGCCGGGAATAGAGCGAGCGTGCAGGCACCCGGCGATAATTCAGTAGCCACTGCCAGCGAGCTTTTCTTCAAAGGAGTGGCTGCGAGAAAATAAACTTAAATTATCTGGATGGCTAAATAATTGCCGGATCGCTATCGCGTGGACGATGCGGGATCAAGCGTAACGGTGATTCAATTCGCGGCTGTCAGACATCGAAGATCGGCCCGTACTGACGAGTCGAAGTGCGCATGCAAATAAATCGCATTCCTTATCAACAAAGATGGATTCGTTCGCTGATTGACAATGCGCTTTCATATCTCGCTGTCACACAGTTGTCATTCGGAGAGCTAAAGCGCGCATTCTAGCGGCAATCGCATCGAGGCTGCCGGATTATGCAATGTTTCTAGGTGTTACGCAATATTACTGATTATTTTTCAACGTATTCGCTATTTCTTACGTTGACATTACTTCGTAGCCGTAGTGAATGAACGCCCGCTGGGCTCTGCTCACGCAAAGTGTTGCGCCCAATGCAAGGTTGCTGGGCGGCAAGGATAGCGGTGTCGTGTAATAAATGCAAATCATTTGCATTTGACAGAAGGGTGACGCTGCGTGGCGGATTCTGCAGGGGGGGCCCGGGTTACGTCTTGCGCGGATTGCCGCCGACCATGAAAAGGCGATTTTTCTGCAGGGTTTGTTCGTCGATTGCGCTGACTTCTTCCGGGGCGGTGGGCGTCGCGCGCGCGTCCTCAAGCGCGGGACCGGTATAGCGTCCGCGCGGGCGGATGACCTTGCCCACGCGCAGTTGTTCGATGCAGTGTGCGAGCAGGCCCACGCTGCGGGCCGTGGCGAACAAGGCGAACGCCGCGTCGCGCGGCAGCTTCAACTGGGCCGCGAGCGCCGCCAGCGCGACGTCGATAGTGGGCTTGAGGCCGGTGAGCTGCACCACTTTGGCGATGAACGCCGTGAGTTCGGCCGGCGGGTTCAATGCGTCGAGCAGGGCCTCGGCGCGCGGGTCGCCGTCCGGATAGAGATGGTGGCCGAAGCCGGGAACGGGAATGGCCGACTGAAGATGATGGGTGACGACCTGGTCCGGTCCGAGCCGGGTCACGTCGTCGAATACGGCGCGCACGCGCCCTGATGCGTCGCCGTGAAGCGGGCCCGAAAAGGTTGCGAGACCCGTGAGCAGGCAACCGGGCAGCGACGCGCCCGTGGAAGCGGTGATGCGGGCGGCAAACGCCGAACTGGTGATTTCGTGATCGGCGACGAGCACCATCGCCTTGCGGATCAAAGCGGCGCCTTCGGCCTGCTGGCCCCAGCCGTGCGCGAGCCGTTCGTGAAGCGGTGCGGCCGCGCCGTCGCCGCACGCGCCAAACGCCTGCGCGACGGTTGCGACGAGTTGGCCGGCTTCTACGTGCAAGGCCTTGTCGGTGCGCCCGAGGGTGGAGTGGCCGTTGGCCGCGAGCGCCGCGAGCGATGTGAACGCACATTGCCTGCCGCGTGCTTCGCCGTGCAGCGCCGGTTCGTTGGCATCGAAGGGAAACACGATCGGCGCGCGCGCGTTCCACAACAACGTGGCGACTTCTTCGAGCGTGGCGTGTTCCGCGAGGCGCAAGGTGTCGCGTCCGCGATAGTACGGACGTCCCTTGGAAAACGTCGTGATGCCGCTATAGATGCATGGCTCCGCGCCGAAAATCGTGCCCGCGGCCAGCGCCTCGCGCTTGCGACCGACCTGTTTCTTGCGACACAGAACCGCGACGTCTTCCGCGCGATAAAGACTTTTGCGCGGGTTGTGCGGATCGGGCATGACCGCGATATTGCCGCGGCTCGCATAGGCATAGACGGTCTGTGCTTGCACGCCGAGCTGCCGCGCGGCTTCGGTCAGGGTGATCCAGTTTCGCATAGGGGAATGGGCGGCGATGCGGGAATGCGGGCTGTGCCCGATGGGCGACCCGGCCCATCTTGAGCGCTTTTCACTGAAAAGTCATCTCCGCCGGGCGGCGTTCCAGCACTTCGACGAGCACGTCGCCCGGCGCGCGCACAAAGCACGCGCGCACACCGGGGCGGATCTGGCGAATTGGCTCGACGATCTGTGCCTCGCAATGCGTGAGATGCGCGAATGCCGCATCGAGATCGTCCACCGTGACGCCGAAGTGATCGATGCCTTCGCGCCGCGAGGCATCGGCTGGAGAGACGGTGTTCGAGTGCGCGAGCGGGGTGATGAACAGGTTGATCGCGCCGATGCGCAGATCCACGCGCCCGGGACGGCGCACGATTTCGGCATTCAGGCAACGCGCGAACCAGGCAGCGGTGGCTTCCGCATCGGCTGAACAGAGTTGCAGATGATCCCAGCGAAATTCAATCGCGCGTTTATCGTGTGACATGCGAGTACCTTAGAGTTCGATCCGGGAGAGCTTGCCCAGCAGGACGGAATACGAGAGCGTGCCGACAAGACAGATGCCTCCCATCAGATTGAGCGCCCAGTAAAAGTGGCCCGTGTGCTGCGTGATATAGCCGATCATGAGCGGTGTCGTGACGCCCGCGATATTCGCGGCGAGACTCGTGATGCTGCTGGTGAGGCCCACATACTGGCGTGGCGCGATTTCCGCCACGGCCGCCCACGACATCGAACCGACGCCCTGGGCGAAAAACGCCACGGTGAGAATCGCAATCACGAGCTCATTCGACTCGACGAAATTGACGAGCACCACCGACGCACCCAACAACGTGCCGATGATGAGCGGCGCTTTACGCGCCGTGGAAACCGACACGCCGCGGCGAATGAAAAAGTCCGAGAGAAAACCTGCGCTGAGAATGCCGAGCGTCGCGCCAAGGAACGGCATCGCCTGAAAAATGCCCACCTTGATCATCGACATGTGACGCGCTTCGATCAGATAAGTCATGAACCACGTCGTGAAGAAGACCAGCAGCGTGTTGTTGCAGAACTTGCCCAGACAGATCGCGAGAATCTGCCGGTAGCCGAGCAGCTTCAGCGCCATGCGCCAGTTGAACTTGTCGCGCGGCTTGCGTGCGGCAGGGGCCACGCCTTCGTTAATGTGCTGCAATTCCGCCGCGTTCACGGCGCGATGCTTGAACGGATCGCGATACGCGCGATACCACAGCACGCTAAAGAGCATGCCAAAGCCGCCCGTGACGAAAAACACCGAACGCCATCCATACACGGACGAAATCCAGAGCAGCAAGCCGGTGAAGAGCGGCGTGCCCACGTATTGCCCCATCACGTAGACGCTCGTGGCGAAGCCGCGCTCCTGTACCGGAAACCACAACGTGACCGCGCGCGTGTTCGAGGGAAAGGCCGGCGTTTCGAGCGCGCCCATGGCGAGGCGCGATCCGAGCAGCATGTGATAACCGTTCGCGAAGCCTTGCGTGAGCGTCGCGAACGACCAGCCGACGAGCGAGAGCGCATAGGCCACGCGTGAACCGAGCACGTCGGTCAGCACGCCGCCGGGAACGAGCGCGATCGAGTAGGCGAGGCCGAAGGCCGCGAATAACTCGCCCATCTGCATCTTGTTGAGACCGAGATCCTTCGAGAGGCCCGGCGCGACAATTCCCAGCGCGGAGCGATCGACGTAGTTGAGAATCGTGGCGACCAGCAGCATTGAGAGCACGAAATAGCGGACCTTCGTGCGTTTCGTGCTGTGTGCGTAGGCCTGGGTGCCTGCCGCCAAGGGCTGTTCCTCTGCGTATTTCATCGGTGTCTCCATGTCAGGGCGGTTTTTTTCTTATGGGTCCGCGCAAGCGGACTATCCGCGGCCGACGAACGGCATGGTGGTGGCCATGATGGTCATGTTCAGGATATTGGCTTCGGGCGGCAGCATGGCCATATGCACGACCGCATTCGCAACGTGCTCCACGTCCATGCGCGCCTCGGGCGCAGTGCGCCCGTCCGCTTGCAGCACGCCCCGGTTCATGCGTTCGGTGAGCGGCGTTGCCGCATTGCCGATGTCGATCTGCCCGCAGGCGATATTGAACGCGCGTCCGTCGAGCGCAATCGAGCGCGTGATGCCGGTGACGGCATGCTTGGTCGCCGAATACGCGATCGTGTTCGGTCGCGGAGAATGGGCGGAGATCGAACCGTTGTTGATGATCCTGCCGCCCTGCGGCGACTGCGCTTTCATCAGCCGATACGCCGCGCGTGCACACAGAAAGACGCCCGTGAGGTTGGTGGCCACCACGTCGTTCCAGAGATCGAGTTCGTAGTCTTCGAGCGGCACCGCGCCCGCGTTGCGGCCCGCATTGTTGAACAGTACGTCCAGGCGACCGAAGGACTGCGAGATCTGTGCAAACGCGTGCTCGACCGAATTGGCATCCGTTACGTCGGCGGTAAAGGGCTGCGCTTCGCCGCCAATCACGCCGATGGCTTCCTTCGTTTCCAGCAAGGGCTCGATGCGGCGCCCGATCAGCGCTAGCGTGAATCCGGCTTTAGCGAGCGCAATGGCCGCGGCCCGGCCGATGCCGGAACCCGCGCCTGTGACTGCTGCAATGGGTTTCGATGCTGGCATTTCCCGTCCTCTCGTCGATATTCGGTTGAGTACGGAAAAAGAATTGCACTCGCGTACCAGGCCGGGCAATCTTGATTGGTTGAATCAACATCAAAGGGCTTTCCAGCCGGGGCGCCCATCAGGGATTGTCCCGATGAGGTGTTGGAGGTGCGCAGGATTGGGGCGCGCGCGGTCGACCCGTTATTTAAGGGGCAAAACGCGCGATGCATGCGTTGATTGATTGAATCAAGATTGACGCGCTGGCGTGCGCTTTCGTAGTCTCTCGACGTCTCTCGACCAAAGGAAAGCACCATGCCGGACAATCATCGCACCAGGCTGCTCGTCGCACGCAGGGTTCCCGCCGCCGTGGCGAAAAGAGCAGAAACGCAATTTCATGCCTATGTGACCGACGCCGATATGGACTCGTGGTCAGTGGTCGACTTCTGCGCGAAGCACGCGGTGCCCGCGGTGCTGATCGGCAAGAAGTCGGGGCTTCAGGCCGAGCACATCGCCGCGCTGCCGCCGACCGTGAAGATCATCGCGAATGCGAGTGCGGGCGTCGATCATCTGGACGTGGCGGCGGCGCGCGAACGCGGCATCGTCGTGACGAACGCGCCCGATGCGCTGACCGAATGCACCGCGGATTTCACGATGCTGCTCGTGCTGGCGGCGTGCCGTCGCGCGTCGGAATATGAGCGCATCATGCGCGCCGGTTGGGGCAAATCGTTCGGCATGACCGACATGCTCGGCACGCGCGTGAATGGCAAGACGCTGGGTATTGTCGGATTCGGGCGGATTGGCCGCGCGGTGGCGCGACGCGCGCAAGGGTTCGGCATGCGCGTGATCTACACGGATATTCAGCGCGCTGCGCCCGCGCTGGAAAACGGCGCGACGTTCTACGAAAGTCTCGACGCGATGCTGCCGCACAGCCAGGTGCTGACGCTGCACGTGCCGGGCGGCGGTGCGCCGATCATGACGAGCAGGGAGTTCGCTCGCCTGCCGCAAGGCGCGGTATTCGTGAACGCTGCGCGCGGTGGTCTCGTGGACGAGGACGCGCTTTACGCGGCGCTGACCTCGGGGCATCTCTTTGGCGCGGGCCTGGACGTCTACCGCGGCGAGCCGAATGTGGACCCGCGCTTCGCCGGCCTCGATAACGTGTTCCTCACGCCGCATATGGCGAGCGCCACGATCGAGACACGCGATCAGATGGGCTTCACGGCGCTCGATAACGTGGCGGCCGTGCTCGACGGCGCGCCTGCGTTCAATCCGGTTTAAGGCGAGGGAGCGCGTCCGGTGCGAAGCCATGCACGGACGCGCTTATTTCGTTGTCCTCTTGTTAGCGGAAGCCCCTGATTTTCCACGGCCCGCTTTCGACGTCCCAGCGGGCTTGCGCAGCGCCGCCAACGCCTCCTTGAGTAGTTCCAGCCAGTTTTCCTCGTAGCGAACGCCGGCTCGCAGAACCAAATGTTGCAGGGCGGTTTCACGATCCTGCGGCTCGATGGCGAAGTCTCTTTGCTCGATTTCCCGATAGTTAGCGAGCTTTTCCTCGTGCAGGCTCATCCGGCGCTGGATCTCCTTGTCCAGGCCCGTGGGGCCGACTGCGGCCTCGGCTCGCAGCCGCACCATGAACTCGTCGCGCAGCGCGGCGGGTTCATCCTCCTGAGGGATCCAGGCCCTCAACTCATCGCGCCCGGCAGGCAGAACCCGATAGGCGCGCTTGCGTCCCCGCGTGGATGCTTCAGGAAGCGACTCGATCAGACCGGCCTCCTCCAGACGCGCCAGTTCGCGGTAGATCTGCTGATGGGTCGCGTGCCAGAAATAGCCAATCGAGCGGTCAAAGCGCGCGGCGAGTTCCGATCCGGAGCAGGAGCGTTCGACCAGCGCGGTGAGCAAGGCGTGCGGAAGTGACATCGGATTAATCGGAACAATAAGCGGAACAATAAGCCGGCCAGTTGGCCTGGTAGTGAGCGATATAGAGGAGGTTTTCGAAATTCTCGCATCCGCTTGACTCTCTATGCAACTGGTTGCATTATCGACCGCACCTTCATGCAACCAGTTGCATAAACATGACAAATCACTATCCCCACCTTCTGAATCCGCTCGACCTGGGCTTTACGACCCTGAAGAACCGCGTGCTGATGGGCTCCATGCACGTTGGCCTGGAGGAAGTCCCGAATGGCTTCGAGCGCATGGCCGCGTTTTACGCCGAGCGTGCGCGCGGCGAGGTGGGGTTGATCGTGACGGGCGGCATTGCGCCGAACGAACGCGCGCGCCCCATGCACGGCGGCGCCATGTTGACGACGGAGGAGGAGGCCGGGAAGCACCGCGTGATTACGCGCGCCGTGCACGCGGAAGGCGGCAAGATCGCCATGCAGATCCTGCATTTCGGGCGCTATTCGTATCAGCCCACCCTGGTTGCGCCCAGTGCGCTGCAAGCGCCGATCAATCCCTTTACACCCCACGAACTGAGTGACGAAGAGGTGGAAGCCACCATCGACGATTTCGTTCGCTGCGCCGCGCTCGCCCAGCACGCGGGTTACGACGGCGTGGAAATCATGGGCTCCGAGGGCTACCTCATCAACGAGTTCATTGCGATGCGCACCAATCATCGCACCGACCGTTGGGGCGGCAGCTACGAGAACCGCATACGCTTCGCGGTGGAGATCGTGCGCCGGGTGCGCGAGCGCGTCGGCCGCGATTTCATCATCATTTACCGGCTCTCGATGCTCGATCTGGTGGAAGGCGGCTCGACCCTGGAGGAAGTGATCCAGCTCGCCCAGGCCATCGAGCGGGCGGGCGCGACCATCATCAATACCGGCATTGGCTGGCACGAGGCGCGCGTGCCCACCATCGCCACCAAGGTGCCGCGCGGCGCGTGGGGCTGGGTCACGCAGCGGCTGATGGGCAAGGTCTCGGTGCCGCTCGTCGCCACCAACCGCATCAATACGCCCGAACTCGCCGAGCAACTGCTGGCGGATGGCGTGTGCGACATGGTGTCGATGGCGCGTCCGTTCCTCGCCGATGCCGACTTCGTGCGCAAGACCCGCGAGGGCCGCGCCGACGAGATCAATACCTGCATCGGCTGCAATCAGGCCTGTCTCGACCACACCTTCGCGGGCAAGGTCACGTCCTGCCTCGTCAATCCGCGCGCCTGCCACGAGACCGAACTCGTCATCCAGCCCGCCGCGCAGCGCAAACGCGTGGCCGTCGTGGGCGCGGGGCCAGCCGGTCTCGCCTGTGCCGTGACGGCGGCCGGCCGCGGCCATGCCGTGACGCTTTTCGAGGCCAGCGCGGAGATCGGCGGTCAGTTCAACATTGCCAAAAAAGTGCCGGGAAAGGAGGAGTTCTACGAGACGTTGCGCTACTTCCGCCGCCAGATCGAATTGAGCGGCGTTGAGCTTCGTCTTGGCGTGCGCGCGAGCGCCGAACAGCTGCAGCGTGAGGGCTTCGATGAAATCGTGGTGGCGACCGGCGTTCTGCCGCGCGAACTGCACATCGAAGGCGCTCACCATCCGAAGGTGCTGGGCTATCTTGACGTGCTGCGCGACGGCAAGCCGGTAGGCGCGAATGTCGCCATCGTGGGCGCTGGCGGGATTGGTTTCGACGTGGCCGAATACCTCGTGCATGAGGGCGAGTCCGCGAGCCTCGACCCGCAAAAATTCTTCGCCGAATGGGGCGTGGACACGGACTATGCCGAACGCGGCGGACTGCGCCGGGCAGCGGTGGGTCCGGCTGCGCGCCGCGTGCATCTGCTGCAACGCCGGCAGTCGAAGGTGGGCGAGAATCTCGGCAAGACGACGGGCTGGATTCACCGCACGGCGTTGAAGGCGCGAGGGGTCGGGATGTCTTCCGCGGTGGAGTATCAGCGCGTCGACGACGAAGGACTGCACGTGAGCGTCGACGGTGTGCCCCAAACCCTCGCCGTGGACAACGTGGTGGTTTGTGCGGGACAGGAGCCGCTGCGCGAACTGGCCGATCAGTTGCAGGCCGCCGGGCGTCAGGTCCATGTGATTGGCGGCGCCGCGAAAGCCGCCGAGCTCGACGCGAAGCGGGCTATCCGCGAAGGCACGCTGCTCGCCGCCTCGCTTTGAACGTGGTGTTCAACCTTCCTTCAATTCGGAGTACCTATGAATGACGCCGCACTGAACCTGCCGCCCGCCGTTGCGCGGTCCCTCGCGATCTGGCATGAGATGGTGGCCAGCAAGGACCTCGGCAGGCTGGAGTCCATCGTTCATCCCGAGGCGGTGTTCCGCTCGCCGATGGCGTTCAAGCCGTACGGCCCCGCGCCTGCCTTGCTGATGGCGCTGCGCACCGTGATCACCATTTTCGAGGGCTTTACCTATCATCGCCAGTTCAGCAGTGCCGATGGCCTCGATATCGTGCTCGAATTCAGCGCCACTGTGCAGGACAAGCAACTCAAGGGCATCGACATGATCCGCTTCGACGAGTCGGGGCGGATCGTGGACTTCGAGGTGATGATCCGCCCGTTCAACGCCTTGCAGACGCTGGGTGCGGAAATGGGCACCCGTCTTGCGCAGTTTCTGCCTGCTTATAAGGTCTGATAAAAGCGAGGTCTGACAAAAGCGAACGCGGGAAACAGGCCGACGCTACGTTCAAAAAAACGTGCGTCGCCCGGTCAGGCGTGAGGTTGCTGAAGCCACGCGCGCGGATGCGTCGCCGCTGTTGTGAAAGACCAGCGGAGATCGAAGGGCGCATTGGCCACGCCGAATTGCTGCGTGAGCCGCCCGGTCGCGTGCACCGTATAAGTCGTTTGAGGGCGCAGCGGCGAGAACGGCGTGCAGACGGCGGTATTGCGGCCGGCATCGGCAGCGGTGAGGGGCGCAATCTGGCACCGCACCTTCTTGCCGTGTCCGTCGCGAAGGTCGAACGTGGCGAGTTCGATGTGCGCGTTGGTGCCGCCGGAGAGCGTGATCGGGTAGCCGAGCACGGCGCCACGGTAACGCGTGTCGGGGCCCATCGGGTCCGGCTGTTCGATGTCCTGCCACGCGAGCGGCGCGTCCTTCTGCCCGTCATAGGGCCAGGCGACGAGTTCGGTTGCGCCGATCGTGGGATGCGGATCGGCGAAATCGACCACGATGACCTGGCTATTGCCCGAAGCCACCGCTTCGCCTGCGCGGGCCCAGTCGTAGAGCATGGCGCCGCGATGATAGGGCGAATCGAAAATCTCCTCCATGGGCAGTTCCGGCGCGCGTTGTCCGCCATAGACGGCGAACACTTCGCTCGCGCCCGATGTCTGCGTGTGCAGACGCACGCGTGCAGTCACATCGGCCGCGGAAAAGCCCGGCAGCCCTGCATTTTCCTCGTGGCCCGCCGTGCGATTCGCTTCGAGATAGGAGGCGTGGGCCGCCGCCGCTTTGGCCACCAGCGGGTCCGCGGCGAGCGTGGCTAAACCCAGCTCCGCGCGTCGCGCGTTCAGGTAGGCGATGGCGCCGAGCGGGCGGGCGCCCGGTCGATCGGCAAGCGCGGCCGCGCCGGGCGCCGCTGCGCCGGGCGCGGCGCGCAGCGTGATGCGCGGTCCTAGGTAGGGCGGCTCGGAGGCTTGCTGGGCGGGTTGTGTCGCGCATCCGGCGAGTTGCATCAGGGCAATCGAAATCGGGGCGATCGAAATGAGGGCGGTAGCGAGTGACTGGCGGGACATCGTTTTATCGGTTATTGGCGACGCATGATACGTCCCAGACTGCATATCGGCAGCGAAACCCGCAAATTTAGGCGCCGTCGGGCGGGCTCGCAGCCCTTGAACCAGCCCTTGACCTTGCCCGCCCGCGCGAACAGACTCTGCTGACCGCCGACGACCCGCATGGGAGCGACCTTGGCCAAGCCGGATCTCCGCGACAACGCCCCGAAGGCCGCGCACGTCATCGCCGCGCAGGCGAGCCCGTGCGACAAGCTCGTGATTCACGCGCAGCCCACCATCGTCGACCGCCCGTGTCGACGCAAGCGCCTCGCGCTCGCCGCGACGATCCTCGGGTCGAGCATGGCCTTTATCGACGGCTCGGTGGTCAATGTTGCGCTGCCCGCCATTCAGCGCGAACTGGGCGCGAGCGTCGCGGCGATGCAGTGGGTCGTCAACGCGTATCTGCTCTTTCTCGGCTCACTCGTGCTGGTGGGCGGATCGATGGGCGACCGGCTCGGGCGCCGCACGGTGTTCGTCGCGGGCATCGTGCTCTTCACGCTGGCATCGGCCGCTTGCGGTTTCGCGCCCAACGCGTTCGCGCTGATCGCCGCGCGCGGGGTCCAGGGCGTGGGCGCGGCGCTGCTCGTGCCCAGCAGCCTCGCGATCATCGGCGCGGTGTTCGACGACGCGTCGCGAGGCCGCGCAATCGGCACCTGGGCTGGAGTCGGCGCGATCACCTCGGCGGTAGGGCCGGTCGCGGGCGGCTGGCTCGTCGACGCGTTTTCGTGGCGCGCGATCTTTTTTCTCAACGTCCCGCTCGCCGTGCTGACGATTGCGCTCGCCCTGGCGTCGGTGCCCAACAGCCACAAGGCCGATGCCCCCCGACAGCTCGACTGGCCCGGCGCGCTGAGCGCGGCAGCGGGGCTCGCCGCGCTCACCTTCGGGCTGACCGAGGCATCCGCGCTCGGCTTCGCGCGTCCGTTGGTGTTCGGCCCGATTGGCGCGGGTGTGCTCGTGCTTGCGGTCTTCGTGATGATCGAGTCACGCAGCGCTTATCCGATGATGCCGCTCGACGTGTTCCACTCGCGCGATTTCACTGCCGCCAATCTCGTCACGCTGCTGCTTTACTTTGGGCTTGGCGGCGCATTCTTCTTTTTGCCGTTCACGCTGATCCGCGCGCAGGGCTTCAGCGCGACTGAAGCGGGCGCGGCGCTGCTGCCGGTGCCGGTCGCGATGGGCCTGCTCTCGCGCCTGACCGGCGGGCTGACGAACCGCTTTGGTTCACGCGCGCTGTTGACGGTGGGCCCCGGCATTGCGGGGCTTGGCTTCGCGCTGCTGGCGCTGCCGTTCGTGCGACTGGGCTATTGGGCCGGATTTTTCCCCGCGCTCGTCGTGCTCGGGTTGGGCGTGACCATGACCGTCGCGCCGCTGACCACGGTTGTCATGGCCTCGGTGTCGAGCGAGCGCACCGGCGTCGCGTCCGGCATCAACAATGCGGTGGCGCGCGTGGCGAGCCTGCTGGCCATCGCGGTGCTGGGCATCGTATTCGTGTGGACGCATCACGCGGCGTTATCGGCGCGCCTCGACGCGTTGCACGTGGCACAGGACGCACGTGGGACGGCCAGGTTGCTGGAGCCGGATGGGCAGGGCGGGGGCGGATCGGTTCAAGCCGATGCGCCACACGCGGCGCTGGTCGAGCGTGCGGAAGCGGACGCCATCACGGACGCGATGCGCGCCGTTGCCGCGGTGTCGGCTGTATGTGCGTTTGCCGGAGCAGCGATCGCAGCGGCCACTGTGCTGCCTCAGAAACGGTAGATGATTCGGATTCCAAATAATATGGGCGAAGCCCTGCATCGACAGAAATCGCTTACCCACCGAGTGCGATGATCGCTGCCGTCAGCACCACGCCGAGCAGCGTCATGGCGAAGCCGGCTTTCATGGCGCCCGCACCGGTGTAGCGCCCGAGCGCGAAGCCCGCGGTGAAAAGCATCGCGAGCGTGAGCACGCGCGAGATCACGAGCGCCGTGGTGTGATCCCTCACGAGAAGAAACGGCAGCGCAACCGGAAAGGTCGACGCAACGACCAGCAGAAAAATGCCGAGCGCCCCCAGAAAATCATCGCGTCTGAGTCGCGCGCGCGGTGGCAGCGTGGCGGCCGCGGCAAGGCGTGCGCGGATCTGCTCCAGTTCGTCGTCGTCGACAAGCGGCTCCAATGCCTTCGGCAAGGCGTCGCGCAATGCCCGCACGGCCGTTGCGCGATCGGGTTCGCGCTTCACGGTCAGGGCGAGTGTGAGGCGCTGGCCGCGATCCGCGAGCGTGCGAACGAGATACATCACGGCGTCGGCAAGGCCCCAGGCGAGATTGCAGCCGAGCGCGGCAAGGAACAGCTTGCGGCCAGCATCTTCATCGGCGGTGACGGCCTTGATGGCGCCCACGAACGTCAACGCCATGAAGAGCCCAAAGCACAGTTCGGTCACGCGGTCGACCGCGTTCAGGATGGGCTCGCGCTTTTCGGGTATGGCTTGCCGGGGCGACGGACGGGTGTTCATAGGGCCTCGTGCGAGAGGTGACGAGCGGGTGTTCGATAGCGTATCCGGGGCGGCTATGGGCAGAAGATACGCCATTGCGTCGCATGGCTCGCTGACGGGTGCTCGCACGAGGCCCCGAGCGCTTACGCGTCGCTGCCGACCTTGATCACCACTTTGCCGAACGGGCCGCGCGCCAGATGCTCGAAGGCCTGCACGGCCTCGTCGAAGCGATAGACGCGATCGATGACCGGCTGGAGCCTGTGCGTATTCAGGAACGCGTTCATGCGCTCGAAGGATGTGCGCGGCGCGACGGCGATGCCGCGAAGCGTCGTTTGCCGGAAGATCAGCGGCATCAGATCGAGCGCCGACGTCTGGCCCGTGAGGAACCCCACCTGGGCCACGACGCCCTGCACCCGGGTCGCCGCAACGGACTGGTTGATGCCGTTGCCGCCCGCGACGTCGATCGTGATATCCGCGCCCAGACCGCCGGTCAGTTCGAGCGCTTTCGCCGACCAGTCCGGATGCGTCCGGTAGTTGATCCCTTCGACCTTGTCGCTATCGAGCAGCGCCTTGACCTTGGCGAGATTCTCGTCCTTGCTCGACGTGACGATGACGCGCGCGCCCTGCGCGACGGCGAACTGCGCCGCGAAGATCGACACGCCGCCAGTGCCCTGCACGAGCACGGTTTGCCCCGCCTGCAGATGGCCGACGTCGTTCAATGCGTACCACGCGGTCAACGCGGCGATCGGCAGCGTGGCGGCTTCCTCGTCGCTCATGGAGGCGGGCGCGGGCACCGCGCTGTCTTCGTGAATGATCATGTATTCGGCGAGCCCGCCCGGCAGCGGCATGCCGAGGCAGTATGCCGGTTCATCGGGGCCGGGCGCGCCATCGATCCAGCGCGAATAGAGCGTCGAATTCACACGCTCGCCAACCTTGAAGCGCGTCACGCCGTCGCCGATGGCGACCACGGTGCCCGCCGCGTCCGACACGGGAATCAGCGGCCTCGGCACGCGCGCGGGCTCGTAGATGCCGTCGATGATCGCCTTGTCGCGGAAGTTCAGCGAGACCGCGCCGACCTTCACCAGCAACTCGCCCGGCTGCGGTGTGGGCGTCGCCACCTCGCCGGCTTGCAGGTTTTCCAGACCAAAATCGTTGAGTAGCCAAGCCTTCATTTCAAACCTCACATTCGCTGCGACGGCGGCTGCCATCGTGCTGCACAGTCTAATTTCGGCAATGAAGTTGAGTTAGGCGATAAGATTCCAGACATTCCATCCTCTCAGTCCAGAATCGCCATGGAAGATCGTTTTGCCGGAATCCGCGAGTTTGTTGCCGCCGTCGATCGCGGCAGCTTTACGGCTGCGGCCGAGTCGCTGGGTATCACGGGGTCGGCCGTCGGCAAGAGCGTCTCGCGGCTGGAGGCGCGGCTCGGCGTGCAACTGCTGCACCGGACCACGCGACGCATCGACCTGACCACGGCGGGCGAGACCTTCCTGCTCACCTGCCGGCGCATTCTCGAAGAGCTGGACCAGACCGAAGCGTTTCTGTCGACCGGGCACGAGCAACCCATCGGCCGCCTGCGCATCGACCTGCCGACGACCTTTGGCCGGCGTCACATCATGCCGGCGCTGCTGAGCCTGACACAGCGATTTCCGCGTCTGGATCTGGCCGTCACCCTGCAGGATCGCGCGGTGGATCTCGTGAGCGAGGGCGTCGATCTGGCGGTGCGTATCGGCGCGCTCGATGCGTTTCCCGATATCGTCGCGCGCAAGTTGGGCGAGCAGCGGCTCCTCATTTGCGGTGCGCCGGAGTACCTCGCGCGGCGTGGCGAACCGGTGCGGCGAGACGATCTGCTCGCGCACGATTGCCTGATCGGCTGGCGGCGCAGCGTGCGCTCGGGCTGGCTGCTGGCCGATGCCGGGAGCGACCACGAAGCAGCTTATTTCGATGTGCGCGCGCGCCACGAACTGACCGACGGCGACACGCTGCTGTGCGCGTGCCTCGCGGGCTGCGGCCTGGCTCAGCTGCCGGGCTGGCTCGCGCAAGAGGGCTTGCGTTCGGGCGCGCTGCGCGAGGTGCTCCCGAGCCTGTCGACGACGATGCCGATCCACGCGATCTGGCAAAAGACGCGGCATCTCCAGCCGAAGGTCAAAGTGGCGGTCGATGCGTTGGCTGAACTCGCGGCGCGTGAAGCGTCGGTGTTCAGACCTTGAGGATGTTGTGCGACGCGCGCCCGTCGCGGTTTTAGACCGCCTCGGCGTGACCGTGGGCTTCGTCAAGCATCCACTGGGCGAATGCCTGTAGCGGCCACGCACTCAATTCGATCGGCTCAGGAAGCACGAGGCAGAAGTGCTTGGTGACGGCTTTGCCGTCCGGCCAGGGCGCGACCAGTCGGCCCTGCTCGAGCTCCGCCCCGACGTACAGACGCGGCACCAGCGCCACGCCCAGACCGGCGAGCGCCGCCTCGATCAACATGGCGTGAAGGTCATAACGCGCGCCAATCGCCGAATTGGTCAGCACGATGCCGGTCTCTTGGGCGTAGCGCTGCCAGGCGTCCGGGTTTTGCCGCCTGTGAAGGCGCGGCAGCGCATCCAGCGTCACATCCGCCCCGGTGTTCGCGAGAAGCGCCGGACTGCACACGGGCACGAGCACTTCCTCCAGCAGGTGATGACGATGCATGCCCGCCCATGCCGGGTGCTCGAAATGGATGGCCGCGTCGAATCCGCTCCCCGGAAGCACGAAGGGCTCCATGCACTCGGCGATATGCAAAGTGATGTTCGGATGCCGGTCTTGAAACCGCTTTAGCCGAGGAATGAGCCAGCGGGTGGCGAAGGTCGGAATAGCGGCGATCTCGATGCTCGCGCCCTCGACGGGCTGCCCCATCAGATAGAGGCTGTCCCGCTCCAGCCGATCGAGAATTTCGCGAACCTGTCCTGCGTAGCGCGTGCCGTTAGGCGCGAGCCGCACCCGATTGCCCACGCGCTCGAATAGCGCGACACCCAGAAACGTCTCCAGGCGAGCGATCTGACGACTGATGGCGCCTTCCGTCAGCGCTAGTTCCTCGGCCGCGCGGGCAAAGCTGTCGTGTCGTGCGGCGGCTTCAAAAGCCAGCAGCGCGGAATGGCTGGGAATCTTGCGTCGCATCGAATCTCAGTGGTTGAAATAGATCGGCCGCCAGCTTGAGCAAATATCACTGAAGGCTGACTTTATATCGTTATATACGCGGGAAACATCAGATTAGCATTACGTTACTGCAATGAACATGGCCTGGTTGCTGCACGATGCCCGGCCCCTTGGACGGATAATCTGATGATCTACACAGTCGAATGCAGCTTCGCCGATCCCCTCAGCGAAGCCGGATGGAACGACTTCTACAGCCATGAAAAGCTGCCCGCCCTCATCTCGGTCAAGGGCTTCCATGCGTCGCAGCGCTTCAAGTCGTTAAGCGACGATTGCCCGGTCTACCTGGCGGTCCACACCATTGACGGACTCGATGTGCTGACGGGAGACGAATATCGCGAGAAAGGCGGCGGCAATTTCGCCAGGTGGCAGCAACACATCACCGACTGGCACCGCAATCTCTATGGCGTCATTGGCGTGGCGCCAGCGGTCGATGCCGACGAACTCCTCGTGCTGTGCGCAGGCGGCCCCGATTCGCTGATCCAGTTGGGCCTCACACCGTTGTCCCTGCAAGCGGTCGCGCTGGAGAAGTTTCCGGAGCGTCGCTGGCTTGCAAAAATGCCTCGGCGAAACGCGCATGGTGTCGCAAGCCTGGCCGAAGGCATCCACCTCTACGAACCGTTGACCGCGCAACTGACCCGCTCGCGCACTGTGTCGGCAGACCATGAAAGCCGGACCGGCGATGCCTAATGTCACGCTCTACATCGCTACTGGGCAAAGACCGCCCGATGAGCGGCTTGCCGAGCTTTCCCACGACTGCGTCGAACTCTGTACGCGTGTCCTTGAAGCCGCGCTCGAAAACGTCCATGTCATTTATGTCGACGCCCGGCATGGGCACGGACATCCCGTGTTCGCGGAAGTCCACTATCGGCTTCACGCGTTTCGCACGCCTGAAGTCATAAGCGAGTTCATGGCGGCCCTCGATAGCGCCATCATGCGCCGCACGGGTCTTACGGCGCGCATCCGTTGTTTGGGTCACGCCGCGTCGAACATTCACGCCCGCAATTAGGCCGTCTTCAGGAGAACAAGCGGTGTCCACCATCACGTTTCCCACTCAGCGAGTCGGGGATTTCACGATCACCGCGATCAGCGACGGTTACCTCAGCGCGAGTCTGGATTTCCTTTCGAATATCGACGCGCCCGAGGCCTCCAGAATGCAACGCGATGCCGGGCAGACGCAGCCCGCTGCGGTGCATATCAACTGCTACCTGGTGCGCGGCGCGGGCCGGACCCTCCTCATCGACGGTGGGGCGGGCGGCATCAAGCAATGGGGCGGTCGCCTGAGAAGCCAGTTATCGCTTGCGGGTGTCGAACCCTCCGGGATCGACACCATCCTGCTCACCCACGCTCATCCGGACCATGTCGGAGGCCTGGTGGAGCCAACCGGACAGATTGCCTTTCCCAATGCGGAGCTGGTGACGCATGAGCGAGAGCTCAGGTTCTGGCGCGATGACGCCAATCTTGCGCGCGCCAGCGAGCGGGCGCGTGGCAACTTTCTGATCGCGCGCCAGGTGTTCGACGGCTACAGCGACAAGCTGCGTACGTTCAACGAGGGGGACGTGCTGCCCGGTATCACGGCGATGCCGCTGCCGGGGCATACGGATGGACACACCGGCTATCTTTTCGAATCCCGCGACCAGAGCCTGCTGGTCTGGGGGGATATCGTTCACTTCCCACATATCCAGATTGAACGGCCTGATGTATCGATAGCATTCGATCAGGACTCGTCCCGGGCTGCCGCCACACGGTCAAGGCTTCTGGATCGGGTCAGTGCGGAGGGCATTCTGATTGCTGGCATGCATTTGGGGGAAGCCGGCTTCGCGCGCATCAGGCAAACAAGGGGGAAATACGGCCTGCTCTACGAGACCGAGGCATGAGACACGAATGGCCGCGATGTTTACGCGGCCATCGCCCTTTCCCGGCACGCGGCGTCAACCCGTCCCATGCCGGCCGTGCCGTCGCCAGGCACCCGGCGACACGCCCACGAGCTTGAGGAATACGCGGCTCAAATGGCTCTGGTCGGCGAACCCGCATTGCGCGGCGATTTCCGAGAGCGTCATGTCGGTACGCTCGACGAGCTGGCGCGCCTGTTCCGTGCGCTGTTCGAGCAACCATTGATGAGGCGTGCGTCCCGTCGACTTCGAAAACGCACGGATGAAATAGCCGCGCGACAGGTCGCACTCGCGCGCGATATCGGCAATCGATGCGCCATTGCGCGTGCGCTCCAGCAGCAGTTCCTTCGCGCGTGCTTCGTGACTGGCCGAGAGCACGCCCTTGGTGCGTTCGCTCGCGATGCTTGCGCTGCCGTATTGCCGCGCAACGTGCGAACCGATCGCCAGACCGATCTGCTCGATAAAGAGGGTGTTGAGCGGACCCGCGATTTCCAGATTCGCGGCGAGCGCCCGGGCCAGGTGACCGAGTACGGCGTCTTTCTGTTCCGGCGTACAAGTCAGGCCGCTGATGGCCGGCATGTCGTGCTCGTGCGCGAGCCGGTCCAGAAACGGACGTGACAATTCGACCAGCACGAAATCGAAATTGCCATACATATCCGCCTGATAATCTTCAGAAAAATCGCGGAGATAGATTGAATCGGTTTCGAATCGTCTGTCGAATGGCCGTGCGCCGCGGAATATCTTCCTGCGGTGCGCATTGCCTAATGAAATGCCCGCTAAAAACCCTCGCTCGCAAGCGGGCATGGCCACGCGTTCGAGATCGGGTTCCGCCATGCATTTGCGGTAGAACGCGATATCGCCGCTATCGACGTGTACGTCCTTTTGCAATTTGCTGGCCACACAGCCCAGATTATCTTTGGGCGCGGCCGGCAGTGGCGGTATCGATGCACGCGAAATCATGGACGTGACCTCGTGCAGGACTGCACGGATAAAGGAGCCAGCGGAAAGACAGCGCGGCTGACATGCCGCCGTAACCGGATCGACAGATTCGAGGTGACATTTATACCATTGGCGCGCACCTGCGGCAATGCATGCCATGCGTTGCGTTTATCGGGCTGAATGCCCGCCGGGCAATGCATTGCTTCCGATTATCCGCCGAAAATCCGCTTGAAAAATAATCACTTTGGGCTTGTTGGCATGCCGGACGGTGCGCTACACAGCCCATACGGCGAATTATTGTTCAAGACGCCATTATTGCGGCTCTTTACACTTCGGCCCACGAAATAGAACGAATCATCGCTGTTCAATGGGGGCGCAATATTGGTTTCGAAGCAAGGCGGCAAGCGTTGTTTGATTAGCGGTGTTCAACCCGGTGTGCGTTGCGTCGCGTATAAGCACGCCAATATGTCATGGAGATGGCCGTGATTCAGATTGGCGCATTGCGAGTCAGTTTCGAGCGGCGCGAAATTCAGCGCAATGGTCTCGTGGTGCGTGTTGGTGCGCGCGCATTCGATGTGCTCGAAGTGCTGTATCGCGCGAATGGCGCGGTGCTCTCGAAAGACGCGATCATGGACGCCGTCTGGCCCGGCGCGATCGTCGAGGAAAACCGCTTGCAGGTGCACGTGGCCGCGCTGCGCAAGCTGCTCGGCGAGGAGCGCGACCTGATCAAGACCCTGGCGGGGCGGGGCTACATGCTGGTCGTGCGCCAGCCGCCGGAAGGCGGCGCGCCTCAGGCGGGGCACAGCACGGCAGCCGCGGTGCCGCCGCCGCCCATGCCACCCCTGCCGCCCATGCGGATTGCGCCGCTCATCGGCCGCGAAGCCGAAATCGCACGCATCGTCGAGCAGCTCGAACACGTGGCGGTGACCACGGTGGTGGGCGCGGGCGGCATCGGCAAGACCTCGCTTGCGCGTCACGTGGCGCGCGAGATGCAAGGCCGTCACGGGCGTGCCGTGTGTTTCGTGGAACTGAACAAAGCCAGCTCGCGCGAGAGCATGCTCGCCACGCTCGCGGAAGCGCTCGATCTGCAAAGCGAATCCGGCGTGCCGGGCGAGGACGCCATTTGCAGCGCCGTGGCCGCGTCCAATGGACTTCTCGTGCTCGATAACGCCGAACACGTGATCGACGAGGTGGCGAGCTTCGTCGACACGCTGGTCGCGCGCCATCACGGTGCGCGTCTGCTCGTGACGAGCCGCGAGCCGCTGCATATCCGGGCCGAAACCGTGCTGCGCCTCGAACCGCTCGCCGTGCCGGAGCGCGGCTTGTCCGTCGACGCGATCCTCGCGCATTCCGCCGTCGCGCTGTTCCTGCACCGCGCGCGTGCGCTCGCCCCCGACTGCGCGCGCGATGAAGCGAGCGTCGCGCTCGTCGCCGAAATCTGCCGGCGCCTGGAGGGCTTGCCGCTTGCCATCGAACTGGCCGCCGCACGCGTGGCGACGCTGGGCGTGGAAGGCGTGGCCTCGCGGCTCGACGACCGGCTCAATCTGCTCACGGGCGGCCTGCGCTCCATCCTGCCGCGCCATCAAACGCTGCGCGCGACCTTCGAATGGAGCTACATGCTGCTCGATAGCGCGTCGCGCATCGTGTTTCGCCGCTCGGGTTGCTTCGCGGGCACCTTCACCTTCGAGGCCGTCTGTGCGGTGACGGCCGAGCCCGGTATGTCGATCGCCGTGATCGTGTCGAGCCTGTCGGAGCTCGCGACCAAATCGCTGCTGAACGTGGAGTTTCGCGGCGCGATCGCGGTCTACCGGTTGACCGAAAGCACGCGCGCCTACGCGCTCGAAAAGCTGCGCGACGAAGGCGAATCGCAGGGCGTCGCCACCCGTCACGTGCGCTATATGCGCAAGCGCATCGAGGAGAACGGCCCGTTCGTCGCGCAACCGGAGCACGATTGCGCGGACGTGAGCGCGCGGCTCTCGCTCGACGACGCGCGCAACGCCTATGACTGGGCCTTTTCCGACGACGGCGACAAGGTGCTGGGCGTGGCGCTCGCGGGCGCGCTCGTCGGCACCTTGCTCAGCGCGTCGCACGTGCAGGAGTGCCGCCAACGCGCCCAACGCGCGCTCGCGGCGCTGGACACGCTGCCCGCGGGTTCCGTCGACGCCGTCTGCGAGATGAAGCTGTGCGCCGCCTATGCGACCTCGCTGCTGCATGTGGGCGATGACATGGGGCAGGCCGTCGCGCTGTGGGAGCGCGTGCTGCGCCTCGCCCGCGCCGCCGACGACGGCGAGTTCGCCGCCGACGCGCTCTGGGGCCTCTGGAACACCATGCAATCGAGCGGCGACATCCATACCTCGATGCGCTATGCCACGCGCTTTCAGCACGCCGCCGCCAGTTGCGATTCGCCGTGGCGGCGCTGGCTCGCGGAGCAAACCATCGCGATTTCGCTGCATTGCTGCGGCGAGCACGAGCAGGCGCGCGAGCGGCTGGAGCGCACGGTCGAAGCCTTCACCACGCTCGGCCACAACGTGCCGTCGCGCGGCTGGCTCACGGTCTATCCGCTGATCTACGCGCGCGGCACGCTGGCGCGCATCGCCCTGCTTCAATGCCAGCCCGCGAAGGCGATGCAACTCGTCGAGAGCACGCTCGAGCTGATTCGCAGCGATGCGCTGGAGCCATCGCTGAGCCACGTGCTGGCGGTGGTGGCCGTGCCCATTGCGCTCGATTGCGGCGAGGAGCAGGCGGCGGCCAATTACCTCGCGCTGCTGCGCTCGCAGGCGACGAGCCATCGGCTGGAGATCTGGCTCGACTACGCCGAGTGCCTCGCGGCGAAGCGCGACATGCTTGGCGGACGGCCGCAGGCCGCCCTCGAACGGCTGGAGCCCACGTTGCAGCGGCTCGCGTCGCGCGGTTTCCGGCGTGTGGTCACGCCGTTCGTCGTACTGCACGCGCAGGCGCTCGCGCACGCGGGCCGGTTCGAGGAAGCGCGCGCGCGTCTCGACGATGCGCTCGTCAATGCCCGGGCGAATGGCGAGCGCTACTTCGCGCCCGAATTGCAGCGCGCCCGCGGCTGGCTCGAATTGCGCCGGGCGTCGCAGCGCGGCACGCCAGTCGAGGAAACGACGCGACGCGAAGAGGCCGGCCGCCGTCTGCTTGGCGAGGCGGTGTCGATGGCGCGTGCGGATGGTGCGCCGCTGTGGGAGTTGCGCGCCACGCTCGATCTCGCGGCCTTCGAACTGGACAACGGCGAGACGGCACGCGCGGCGGCGGCGCTAGAAGGGCTGGCTGGACTGCGCGCAGAGTTGGCCCTCGCTGCGGGCGCGCCCGATTACCAGCGCCTGATAGCGCTCACGAAGGCACTTCAGGCGCAAGGCACACCGCGCGCGGAGCGGCTTGCGCCGCAGTAAGCGCGGCGCGTGCGCCCCGCGCGATGGCTTCCCCCTCTGCACTTTTCCGGACGCGAGCGCCGTCGCGTCCGCCGTTAAATTCAGGACTTTTCAGGGCGCGACAAGGACTTCGGCGCGTCGCGGCCCTAAGCTGCGAGCACGCAGGCTGCGCTGGGCGTGGCACGGCAAGGGCAAGCAGGCATGTCGTATCCGATTTCGTTGAAGGCGGACTGGATGTGGGCGTGACAGCGAAATTCGGCTGGTAAGCAAAAAGAGGATAGGGGAACGATATGGTCACGCAGGCGCATAACCTGGAAGTCGCGCGGCTGTCCGCCGCCGCACGCGCGAACGCCGACGACGCGCGCGTCTGGCGCTGGTACGCCGACCTCATGGAAGACGACCGCGTGCGCGTGACGCGCTTGCGTCACGGCTGGCAGATCACGGTGGATGGGCGTTGTACGGTGGAGGACGAATCGTTCGATTGCGCCGTTCGCCGCGCGGCGCAAGCCTGGAGCGGCATCGCCCAGGCGCAGGTGAAGCTGAACCGGCGCCGCAAGAGCGCTGCGAAAGTGACGGCGAGCCTGTTGCCGCAATTCTGGTGAGTCGTGCATTCACGCAGGGCAGGCGCGCGATGCCGCGCTTTTTTGGGTTGTTTCAGTCGCTGCCATCCGTGCGGGCAAAGCCCGGCTGTCCAACCTGATCCGGCGTCTGGGGCACGCGCCGAAATCGCGACGTGTCATAACCCATTGCCTGAAGGCGCCCCAGCAGGGCGCGATAGTCGGCCTCGCTGATCTGCGCCTGCCGCGCGAAAATCCAGCCGAGCGTCTTACCCGGATAGCCGAGGATCGTATAGCGATAGTCGGGGTCGACATAGAGCGTGAGTTGCGTCACGTAGATTGGCCAGAAGAGGCGCACGCTCCACTCGCCGCCGCCGCTGCCGGGCTTGACCGTATCGACGAACCGGTAGCGCCGCTCGGGCTCGTCGAACCCGCCTTTACGACCGACGAAAACGTCGTCGATACGACCGTCCTCGCGAAGCGTCCATTCGGCGCGGCTGGCGACGAAGCCGCGCTCGGCAAAATACGGAATGTTGGCAATCACATACCAGCGCCCCATATAGCGCGGAAGATCCACCGGCACGGATTGCAGCGGCAACGCCGCGCGTGGAGCGGGATTCGACGGCCCACATGCGCAACCCGTCAGGCCGGCAAACGCGGCTATGGCGAGGCGCACCGCAGTGCGCTGCAGGTGTTGCAGGTGTCGCGCAGCGCGGCTGTCGGTCATGAAAATCGCGGACATCGTGGCGGGCTCCCTGGCTCGATTCCAGCGGTATTGACAGACGCATATACGTACCGCGAGGCCGCGAGGACGCATCGGCGAAGGAAAAATCGCTGATTATCCGGGGCGGCCCATTCGCGCGAATGTATTGCCGCGCTCGACCGCCTTCGTACGTTTTCGCCCGCCCATCTCGACCACGCGCGCCAATAACGGCGTCGCCCGCACGAACTTTGGCGCGAGGGCGCGACCTATTGGCGAAAAGGCGGACGTGATATTGTGCGACGCACCACGCAGCGCGACGCCGATCCAGACGTGTCACGCCTGCCCCCTATCGACCCTTTTCCAAACGCATGCTTACGCCTCTCGCTACGACGCTCGACCCGAGTACTGGCAATCAGCCTGGCCCTCGGGAACGGCTCAAGGCCACCATCGCCGCATCGCTCGTGACCGGCCTCGAAATGTTCGATTTCACCGTATTCAGTTTTTTCGCGGTGATGATCGGCGACCAGTTCTTCCCCGCGAGCGACCCGATGACGTCGCTGCTATGGGCCGTCGGCACGTTCGGCGTGGGCTTTTTCATGCGACCGGTTGGCGCGATGGTCATCGGCGCCTACGCGGATCGCGTGGGACGTCGCGCCGCGCTCGCGAGAACGTGCTGGATGATGGCGCTGGGGACCGGCGCGCTGGGCCTGTGCCCTTCATTTGCCAGCATCGGCGTGCTTGCGCCGCTCATTGTGGTGTGCGCGCGCTCGCTGCAAGGCTTTGCGGTGGGCGGCGACATTGGCGTTGCCGCGACCTTCGTGCTGGAAGCCGGGCCCGAGTCGCGACGCGCTTCCCGGGTCAGTTGGCAACTCGTTGGCCAGGGTTCGGCGGCGTTGCTGGGTGCAAGCCTGGGTCTACTAATTACCCGCACGCTGTCGCCTGACGCGCTAGCCTCGTGGGGCTGGCGCATTCCGTTTCTGCTCGGTCTGCTGATCGCCCCCTTGGGGCTCTACGTTCGCCTGCGGCTTCGCGACGCACCGATTCCCGGGCGTGACACCCGGCAAGCCCGCATGCCGCTGGCCGAACTGTGCCGCGAACATGGGGCGACGATCCTGCTGGCAGTGCTGATGATCATGGGACAGACCGTACCGGCCTACACCATCGTCTACTTCATGCCGAGCTATGCAACGCGTGTGATGCATATGCCCGCGATCGTCGGCTTCATGGCTTCAGCGCTTTCGGCGCTGCTGCTGGTCGTCATTCCGCCGCTGGCGGGCCGCATCATCGACCGGCTGCGCCGCCGCAAGCCGTGGGCGATGTGCGCGTCGGGATGCACGGCGCTGCTGGTTTATCCGGTCTTCATGATGATTACGCACGCGAGCAGCGTGCTGCCGATCCTGTGTGGCGTCGCGCTGATCAGCACCTCGGTGGCATGCAGCGCGTGTGCGAACACCGTGCTAGTGCTCGAAGCACTGCCTGCGCGGGTGCGCGCGAGTGGCATGGCGGTCGCGCATGCGTCGAGCGTCGCCTTGTTCGGCGGGACGGCGCAATTCATCGTGACCGCCTTGATCAAATGGACGGGCAACCCGCTATCCGCCGCGTGGTATGTCGCGCCTGCGTGCGGGGTGAGTTTCTGTGCGGTGATGCTGTTCAGGGAGCGGCGCGAGGCAAGCTGAGACGCGCCTCGTATGCACCGAGGCCTATCGCAGTGCCTCGAGCTTTGTGATTGCCTGGATCCGAAAATCCTGCGGCGCCATTTCGTAGGCGCGCCGAAAGGCGCGTGTGAAATCGGATGCGCTTTTGAAGCCGAGACCGTAGGCAATCTCCACCACCGCGACGTGCGGATGCCGGATCAGTTCATCGGCTGCGCGGCGCAGCCTCGACTGGCGGATATAGGCGCGAATTCCGCCTTCATGCTGAAACATCCGATAGAGCGTTGGGCGCGGAAGCTGAAGGGTATTCAGTATGCTTTCGGGGGATAGATCGTCATCGCTGAGGTGCGCCTGAATATAGCGGCGTACCTGAGCGAACATCGCCACGCGGGCTGCGGCGCGCGCGTCGCCGTTCAGGCCTGCCTGCCGTCCAAACGCCGCGATCATGAGCCTGGCGGCGGCGTGGATGGCGATGTCTGCCTCCGGGGCGCTCATGCGCGCGATTTGCTGGCTCAGCGTGGCGACGTGTTCGACGATTAGCCGCTCCAGCGGGGCCGAGCCGTCGAGCAGACGACCGTGGATGGCCTCGGGATCGGGAAAGACCTCCAGCACGAGATCGCCAGGCACGAAAAACGTGATGACCCTGCATGCCTGGCGTTGCATGCGAACGGGTTGATTCATATCCAGCGCAACGATGCGGGCGGGCGAGGAGGGGAGATCGCGATGGGACGCGCGAACGGAAACGTTTTCTACGCTGCCCTCCAGAAACACGTGAAAGACGAAGTCGCGGACGCGGTCTGTCGAGATTCTGGCTAGCGAGCGCTCCAGGACCATTAAATCCGAGCGGCAATCGGTGAAGACTAGCTCGCCAATCTGGTAGCGGTCGATTGAGGCCTGAAATGGCTTTTCCAGATCGGCGCGCGAGGGCAGCACGTCAATCACGTGGCCGACGCGGTCCCGCCAGGCGAGCAAACGCCGGTTTTGTGCTTCGCCCTCTACGCTGAAGTGGCTGTGGTTGATGCCGGGTTCGCGCTCTCGCTCTCGCGGGGTCGAGGCATCGGTTTTGGGGGCGCGGGAATTCATGCGAAGCGGTGCTGGACTTTTGGGGAGCCAAATGTCTTTTGAAGTAGCTGTTTTGGGAATGTAGCCGAAAATGTGAGCGGTGTGAATTATTCGTAAGGGGTGGTGGGTATTGCGATGGGGCTTTGTGGAATTTGTTTTTTGGGCCTTTCCTTGAATTCTTGTCGGTTTATTAGCGTTGCCCCTGTGCGGGGCGGCACCTACTTTTCTTTGCCGCGGCAAAGAAAAGTAGGCAAAAGAAAGCCGCTCAAACCGCTAGTGTGACGAAGTCCACAAACAGCCGTTAAGGGGGAAAGGTATAGGAGCATCCGTCACATCGCACCACTAAACAAAGTGACAAAGCCGTCATCCATCCGGGGGCGCTACGCGCCCCGTAGGGCATAACGGCAAACCACAGGTTTGCCAGAACTAGCAAAAATGTCTTCAGTAAGGGGTTTCCCTTGCAGACCCAGCCGCTGCGCGCGGAGCGAGCAGCGGGATGAATGAGTGCTTTGTCACTTCGTTTGGTGGTGCGGGATGGCAGACGCTCCTATACCATTCCCCATGTACGGCTGGTTGTGAACTGCGTCACACTGGCGGTTTGAGCGGCTTTCTTTTGCCTACTTTTCTTTGCCGCGGCAAAGAAAAGTAGGTGCCGCCCCGCACAGGGGCAACGCTAATAGACCGACAAGAATTCAAGGAAAGGCCAAAAAAATCAGCGCCCCTCAACCCCGACTTTCCACGACAAGATCATTATCCTTAGCAAATTCAAGAACAAAATCAAAAGCATAAGGCGCGACCTCCCGCAACCGTGCATCGAGCACCACACACTTGAGACTCCCGACGATCACAGGACAAACATAGGGCGAATAACCGATATGCCTATTGACGAGCCTAAGCCCGCGCACGGGCGGCCCGAAACTGGACATTGCCCCGGCGAGCCGCTCCGACCAGTCGCTCGGCCGAAACGTTTTCCCCTTGCGTGTCACACCTTGAATGACATAAGCGGTAGGATTCGCGTTCTTCATGAGCAAATCAAGCTCGCGCCCGCGCCGCAGCGGCGCTGCCACTTTGCACCTTGGGAACCCACCTGGGCGGCGCGCTCAGTTGCAGAACTTCGCTCGTCGAGCTCAAAGACTCATAGGCCATGCGCGGATTCGACGCGAGTTGCGTCCCATATCCAGGCACGATCCTGCGGATCGTCGCTTGCCATGCTGGCGTGCGCAGCCGGTCCTTGAACGCCATTTCCAGCAGGCCAAGCATGATGGGCGCCGCCGTAGAGGCGCCAGGCGACGCTCCCAGCAAGCCGGCAATGCTGCCATCGTTCGCGCAAACGATTTCGGTGCCCAGTTTAAGCACGCCGCCTTTAAGTTTGTCGCGCTTGATGATCTGGACGCGTTGACCCGCCTGCCACAATCGCCAGTCATCCTGGCGCGCGCGAGGAAGATACTCCTGCAAGGCCGCCAGGCGATCGGCATCGGAGAGCATCAATTGGCCGGCCAGATACTTGATCAGCGAGAACTCGGAAAGCCCCACGCGCGCCATCGGCACGATGTTGTTCATGCGCGTGCTCGCAAGCAGATCGCTGTACGAGCCGTTCTTGAGAAACTTGGTCGAGAACGTGGCAAACGGGCCGAATAGCAGCGCTTTCTTGCCGTCGATAATCCGTGTATCCAGATGCGGAACCGACATCGGCGGCGAGCCGACCGAGGCTTTTCCATAGACCTTGGCGAAATGGCGGCTCGTGATTTCACTGCTTTCCGTCACGAGAAATGAGCCGCCGACCGGAAAGCCACCGTAGGCTTTCGCTTCCGGAATGCCCGATGCCTGAAGCAGTGGCAGCGAGCCGCCGCCCGCGCCGATAAACACAAACCGCGCATCAATGCGTCGAGTCTGGGCATGCGATCGCGTATCGCCCACCGTTACGCGCCATGAGCCGTCGTCGTTGCGTGCGATTTGCTGAACGTCGCTGTTCAGCAATAGATTGAAATTGGACTGGCTCTCCAGGTAGCGCACGAACTGATGCGTGATTTCGCCGAAGTTCACGTCGGTGCCCATCGAAGACCAGGTCGCGGCGACTTTTTGGCCCGCGTCGCGACCTTCCATCATGAGCGGAACCCACTGCGCAATTTCCGCGTGGGAATCCGAATACTGCATGCTCTGGAACAGCGAGTTGTTGCGCAGCGCCTCATGGCGCGCCTTGAGAAAGCGGACGTTCTCGTCGCCCCACACGAAACTCATATGCGGCGTCGTATTGATGAACGAGCGCGGCTGCTTCAGGATGCCTCGGTTCACGCCCCACGCCCAGAACTGCCGCGAGACCTGAAAATCTTCGTTGATGCGCACGGCTTTGGCGATGTCGACCGACCCGGAAGCGCTTTGCGGCGTATAGTTCAGTTCCGCTAGGGCAGTGTGCCCGGTGCCCGCATTGTTCCAGCCGTTCGAACTCTCCGCGGCAACCTCGCCGAGCCGCTCGACCATCGTCATCGACCACCCGGGTTCGAGTTCGTGCAGCAGGACGCCGAGCGTCGCGCTCATGATGCCGCCCCCAATAAAGAGGACGTCGACTCTTTCGAGGTCGTTGCCGGATTCGCTGTGCGATGGGGAGGATTTTTCCCGCCCCATTAGCGCTTCTCGTTCTGCGTGATTCAGGTTGCTCATTCGCCGTCGCGTATCTGCAAGTGGGTTTCTTGAATTGCCACACCGCCGTGTTCATTCACTGACGCGCCACGTTGCCGGATGCCTTTGAGCCGGTTTTTCGCGCAATAGCGGGAAGCGGCGCAAGGCTGGGCATTCAGTGAAATGGGGTGTCGAACCGATTGCCGGTCTGTACGTTGTCAAGCCAGTGGCGATGCTACGGCTTTGTCCCTGCTACATATAGTCGCGGGTCGGCAATGGACCTTTACGGGTTATCTGCCAATAGCGATGGCGGGAGTGTGGAACGGACCCTTCCTTTAGGCGCGCTTAATCGGCGCGCAGCCGCGAACTATAGTTTGCGGTGTCGCGGCAATTTGACGCCGCGAGTAAGGAGAAGAGTCGTGAAAGTCTTGCAATGCCTCGTGGTCGCTATGTCGCTTTGCGCTGCTACTGCCTATGCACAGGGCAACCATGCCCACCCGTCCGCGTCGATGGACAATGTCGTGACCAGCCAGGATGCGTCGGCAAATCAGGAAGCCGGCCGCGTCGAGCATCATCAGCGCGTCGAGAAAAAGGATGAGTGCGTGGGGCCGGTTTCGTTCTGCAATATCTACTTCGGCAGTTAATGGCAGCTAATGGCCGCTATTGCGCAGCCGGGCGTTTATTTCCCGGCTTGAATCGCGCGATATAAGCAATGGATAATCCGTGGCGCGGACACAGGGCGCAACCGCGCCCCGCGTGAGATCGAGACCCGGAAGCTGGATTGGTGACGTACGGCAAACGGAAAAATTGAAAGGCGGGCGTTTCGATTTTTGCAATCATGGATGCGCGACGCATCGAATCCGCGTTCCCACGGCGACGAATATCAGACGCATGGAATCTGTAAGTTTTGGCTTTCCGTAAAGTCTTACCACTCGTTACATATGTAGCAATCTCAGGCACGTTTTCCGCGGCGGCGTGAAATAAGATGAGGCCCGGTTGCCAACGAGAGACGAGAATGGGCCCGCACAGCTATCCCAACGCATCGCGAAAGCGCCTGGGCTTTCTTCGCAATCATGGATTGCGCCAGGACCCGGAATACGGACGTTCGACCTATCCGGATGTCAACGGGTCCGAGGTCGTGCGCCATGAATCGAATACTTACGGCCGGGATTTCGTCGTCGGAGATATTCACGGCTGTGTGAGCGCGCTAGAACAATTGCTTGACGAGGTCGAGTTCGACACCCGTCACGATCGCCTTTTTTCCGTCGGCGACCTGGTCGATCGCGGCGAGCAAAGCGAGCGTGCATTGGGCTTGCTGGACAACGCCTGGTTTTTCCCGGTACTCGGCAATCACGAAGATGCGTTGTGTGCCGTGGCCGATGGCAAATTACCTCGCGAGCGCTGGTACGAGGTGGGCGGTGACTGGGCGCGGTCGTTATCGGATGGCGAACTCTCGGCGTATGCTGCGCGGCTACGACGTCTGCCGCTCGCGCGCATCGTGGGTGACGGGCGCACTCGCTTCAATATCATTCACGCGGAGTTTCGCGGCAGCGACGATCAACTGGCTGCGGGTGGATTCGATGCCGGCGTTCGCCGCCGCATGCTGTGGGGGCGGGATCTGGCATTCAGTCTCTCGCCCGTGCGCCAGACTTTATCGATCACGTACTGCGGGCACACCACGATGCGCGAAGTCCGCCAGATTGGCGCGCACGTATTGATCGACACGGGGGCATGCAATCCCGGCGGAAAACTCACGCTCGTCGAGGCAGGCACGGATCGCGTCTGGTCCTGCATGACGCCAGAATGCGTCAAGGCGTGAACACGCGAGACATGTCGGCGCGATGACGATTTCCATAGGATGACTATGGATATTGATTGCGTAGCACAATCTGGTGATGAAAAAATAATAAAAAAATTACGTCGCCGTGATTTGTGGTGAGATATTGGAAGGTCTTCTATCCCGATTCAATTGACATCCCTCCCGTCAAGCGGATTTCGTTAGCAAACGTAATCTATGCAACAAGGCTTACCGCGTATTGTCGATAACTAAGGCAAAGCGGTGAAACCGAGTTACAGATTGACAGGGACTGAGTCCGTTCGTAATACGAGAGTAAACATCCCTCGGTGCTGGAATGTAAAGATTGACTGCTCGATCGCAAATCGTGCTTGCGCCGCATTCGTCATTGCGGTCTGCAATTGATTTCCGATATTTCATCATTTAGCAGAGGGAGAAAGCATGAGAAAGATTGCAACGCTTCTGGGCATGATTGCCGTGACTGCGGCGCTCGGCGGGTGCTGGTGGGGGCCGCCGGGAGGCCCTGGTGGTGGCGGTGGTCCCGGTGGCGGTCCTGGCGGTGGAGGCCCGGGTGGTCCCGGCGGCCAGCACGGATCGGTTCAGGTTCCGCAGTCGTCTGCCACCGCATAACGAGCGGTTCATGGTTTAAGCAGTCAAGCCGTGTGGATGGATTCATCCCACGGCTTGTTGCTTTTGCGCCGTCGACAAGCATGGAGCGATAAGCGATTACCGGCATTTACGACATCGTTCGCGGCGGCTAGAACGTGTGCCGGACCCCGACATCCACGGCTGTTGTCGTGCCTGAAGGCGCAAACAGCGTGTTGTTCGACGACAGCCCTTCGCCGGTGACGAGACCTAGCCGCGCATTGCCGGCATTGCGTACGACGCCCACCTGCGTATAGAGCGTCGTGCGCTTCGACACGAGCCACGAAGCGCCGAGCGAGCCAAGCCACGCGTGGGATGAGGTGTCGTTGCGATCGTCCATGTACCAGACGCCTGCGTTCAGGTCGATCTGCGGCGTGGCCATCCAGTCGAGCCCGCCCCCGTAGAGATTGTTGCTCGGGCCGCCGCTCACGCGATAGCTCGTGAACGATGCCTTGGCGGTCACGCTGCCGAGGTGATACGACGCGCCGAGCATGCGGCCTTCGAAAGGCACGTCGGTTGGGGGCACGGTGTCGGCGAGCGGACTTGCGTTACTGTCGAAGTAAGCCGCTTCGAACGTGAGATCCTGCCATTGATACTTGAGGCTTGCCGAGACCTGCTTGCCGCTCTGGAAACTGCCCGCCACATTGCCAAAGGCATAGAGAACGCTGCCCTGAAATCCATAAAACTGCGGGGACGTGTACGAGATCGCATTGCGCGTGAAGATGCCGGTGCCCGCCACATTGTTCAACCACGGCAGGAGGGAACTGCCCGTGATGGACAGACGGGGATCGAGATCGTAGAGCGCGAAGAAGAAAGGCGAGAACTGCAAGCCGAGCTTCACGTCGCCGAAACCGCCACTGAGCCCGACCCACGCCTGGCGTCCGAACAGATTGCCATTCGAATTGTTGAAGCCACCCGTGCCCATATTGATGCCGCTTTCGAGCGTGAAATTCGCTTTCATGCCGCCGCCCAGATCCTCGCTGCCTTTGAGCCCGAACACCGAGGGCGAATAGCCGCTATCGCCAAAGCCAAAAAACTTGCCGCTATTGGCTCCCGTGGATGGATTTTCCGTTTTGCTCAGATACAGCAGACTGGCGTCGAGCACGCCGTAGAGCGTGATGCTGCCTTGCGCGTGGGCTGCGCCCGTGATCATCAAGGCGCCCACGGCGATGGGAAGGGTCTTGCATCGAATGCCTGCCATATGTCTCCTCCGAAACATTGAATCGTTATCCTGAATGATATGAACGGCGTTTCATGTCGGATTTATTCTTGAAGGCCGGCGATCGTTATCGATGTCCGGCCCGCGAGGGATCAGGCCGCCGCGCGCAGGCGTTCGATTTCGGCGGCAGGCGCGCTGGCGTGTTCGGGTAGCAGATGGAAATCGAACTCGATCTGCGCGAATGCGCCATCGATGCCGAATGCGTTGCCATTGTGCTGAGGCTGGCGTTTTACATCGGGCACGAGCCCTTCGCGCGTGGCGAACGCGAAGTCGTCCCAGAGATAGGGATCGCCGTCGATGTTGATCTGCGTGGTCAGCTTGCGATGACCGGGCGCTGATACGAAGAAATGAATATGCGCGGGGCGGTGACCGTGGCGACCGAGCCGGTCAAGCAGTTGCTGCGTCTTGCCCGCGGGCGGCACGCTGTAGCCGACCGGCACGACACTGCGAAAGCTGTAACGCCCGTCGGCATCCGCGCGGATCGAGGCGCGCAGATGAAAGGGCGGCTGCGTCGAGTCGAAGTAGGAGTAGTTGCCGAGATGATTGGCGTGCCACACCTCAACCAGCGCACCCGGCACGGGCTGGCCGTCATCGCCGAGCACACGGCCTTGCATGAGCAGCGTTTCGCCAGGGCTTTCGCCATTGTCGAGACGCGCGTGGCCATCGGCCTCGGGCGCACCGGCGACATACAGCGGCCCTTCGATCGTGCGTGGCGTGCCGCCTTCGAGGCCGAGTTTCGCTTCGGCTTCGTCGAGCCGCACGTCGAGAAAATGCTCGAAACCGAGGCCTGCCGCGATCAGGCCCATCTCGGGTCCGGCTTCGGCCACGTAATTGAGTGCGCTCCAGAATTCGCTGGGGGTGACGTCGAAGTCTTCGATGGTATAGAAGAGGTCGCGCACGATGCGCCCGACGATGGCCTGGGTGCGCGGGTCAGGCTGACCGGCTGAAGGTGCGCTGAGCTTGTCGAGCAGGGCGTCGATGGCTTCGCGGTTCATGGTGTCGTCTCCTTGTTGGGGTAGTGGGCGGCGTGTTCAGATCGATTTGAATAGCGGGCTGCGTGCGGCGGCTTGTGCGCCGTCCGCGTGCGTGAGGAACTTCTCCGTGTAGATATCGCGCTCGAACAACTGGCCCTGCATGAGCGTGCGGATCGCGGCTTCGATCATGACGGGCGGCCCGCACAGATAAGCCTTGTGGCCGCGAAAGTCGCCAGCGAAATGATCGCGCGCCGCATCGTGCACATAACCGCGAAAGCCGGCCCACGATGAATCGGCGGGTTCGTCGGACAGCGCAGGCACGTAGCTGAAGTTGGCGTGCTGCTGCGCCAGTTGCTCGAACAGTTCGTGGTAGTAAAGCTCGGCGCGATTGCGCGCGCCATAGAGCAAGGTGATCGCCCGTGACTCGCCTTGCGCGAGCAGGTCGAGCAGCATCGAACGGGGACTCGATAGTCCCGATCCGCCCGCGATCAGGATGATGGGCTGCGGGTCCGAGCGGCGCACGAAGAAGCGCCCATACGGCCCGGAAAAGCGCAACGTGTCGCCCACCTTCAGGTCTTCGTGCAGATACGTCGTGCCCTTGCCGCCAGGCACGAGGCGCACATTGAGTTCGATGTGCGCGCCCGCGCCCGGTTCGCCCGCGAGCGAGAACGCGCGCGGCACGCTTTCGCCGGGAATCTGCACGTTCACATATTGTCCCGCCTGGAACTCGATGCCCTCGCCATCGAGTTCGACGAAGATGCCCTTGATGGTCGGCGTGAGATCGACGACCTGCGCCACACGCCCCGCGTGATCGCGCACGGGGAAGTGACGCGCATCCGGATCCTCGTCGATATCGGCTTCGATCGTCAGGTCGGACTGCGCCTGCGCACAGCAGGCAAGACACTTGCCTTCATCGCGCTCGAAGTCCATCAGGGCGAACGGCGAAGCCTCGCCGTGCTCCACCTCGCCGTCGAGCACCTGGACCTTGCAGGTCGCGCACAGGCCGTGGCAGCACGCATGCGGCAACCAGACGCCGGCGCGCAGGCAGGCGTCCAGCACGGTCTGTCCGTCGTCGATGTCGATCGTCTGGCCGATCGGCTCGATGGTCAATTGATAACTCATGATCGTTCCCTCGGAATGCGTGTGCGAGCTAGCTGTGTGAGCCGGCGATGCCCGTCAGGCCCGGCGTGCGCAGACGCAGGATCGCCTTGTGCCCCAACCCGTTGTCGGCGAGACTGGCCGCGAAGTCGGGTTCGAAGCGCTCGCCCGAGCGCAGCCATTCGACGGATTCGATACGGACTGCAGACCAGTCGGGATGGGGTGCATACATCGGCGCAATCATGTCGCGCACGAGCGAGCCGAAAGTGGTGGCGGGAGGAACGGCAATGCAGTGGGGCGCGCAGAACATCAGATGATCGTCCCAGCCCACGTAGAGCAACTGGTTGCCGTGGAAATTCTCGATGCGGTCGCGCGTGGGACCGCCATAGCCTTCTTTGAGTGCAATGACTGCCATGATCTGTCTCCTTGGATCGGTTTTACTCAGGCGGCTTCGCGCGGCGCTGCGGTGTTTTGGACGGGAGGGCTGTCCTCGGGTGCCGGCTTGCCGGTCCATTGCCGCCAGTTCGCGAAGTCGGGCGAGTGCGCAAACTCGTGACCGTCCGCGCCTGGTGCGACGTGGTAGTAGCGCAGCACTTCGCGCATCGGATCGAAGTCCGGCGCGGTAGGGTCTGCATCTGGCTCGAAGCAATTGCCCTGATAGATCTGATGCACGGGCAGCCACGCCTGTACGTACTTTTGCGGCTCGTTGTCGAAGATGTCCTTGCAGCCGTCCGAGCAGAAGTGGAACTTGTTGCCGAGGTAATCGCTCTCGCGATAGCAGATCTTCGTGGGGTCGTCGGGTTCGGTGAAGGCCATTGGCACCTGGCATATCTGGCAGAGCATGGGCAGCGAGTTGTTATAAAAGCGCTTGCCCGCCTGCTGCTGGTCGCGCCAGTATTCGAAACGCGGGCGATACAGCTTGTCGAAGGTGCGCGGATACTTCTGTGAGAGCCACGCCATTTCGTCATCCTCAGGAATCCAGGTATGAATGGCGGCGGCGTGGGTGTAGTTGTAAAAAATACCCCATGCCTCGTGCGAGAGACGATCTTTTTCCTTCGTGGCGACGTCGTGATACTTCGGCAGACGGATGCCGTAGCGTTCGAGGTCGTGAAAGAGCGCGCCGCCGTTCTGCTCGAAATAGGTTTCCCACGCTTCCTGCCAGGACATGATGCGCTTGGGCAACATGTAGTCCATCATCATCGCCACGAGCGTGAGCAGGCGGTAGCCGCGCCAGAACCATTTGTCGATCCACTTCTGGATGATCGGCACGTTGCCGGGATCTTGCTCGAGCAGGAACTTCACGACTTCAAGACCTAGCGTCATGTGACGCGATTCGTCCGATTGCGCGGAAAAGCCAAACGTCACCGTCGCCATGTCGCCATTGAATGCGGCGCCCGACATGAACGGCATGAAGAGCAGATTCGTGAGCACATATTCGAATGAGAACGAGATCGCGGTGACGAACTCGAACGGGCCCGCGCTCATGGCGTCTTCGAAATACGACTTCGGCACCGAGAGATACCAGACGCGGTCATGCATGTGCCGGAAGTCGTGGAAGCCGTTGAAGAACTTGTTGTACTGGCTGATGGTGTGGACCTGCGTCTGGGCGTGACGCAATTCGTCGATGGCCTGCATCTGGCAAGCGATGCGCGCGCCCGCGCCACGGAAGTTGCGACCCGCCAGCGCGAAGCCGCGATGCGCCGCATATTCGAGCGGACTCACGCCGGTCAGGAACAGCTTGAGCGCGTTGATATAACGCGGATCGCTCACATTGAACTGGCCATTGTTCTGCTGGAATGCGTCGATGATCGCGTAGAGCTTGCGCTCCTTTTCGCCCTGGTATTTCCAGTAGGCGTCCATCGTGAGGCGAAACGGATCTTCCCAGCGATCCCAGTCATGCACCTTGATGCCTTCGAAGCGGTCGTACGGGAAGACTTTGTCCATCGGCTGATAAGTGGTGTCCCACGCGAGGCCGCGCGTGAGCAGCGCGTAGTTCTCCTTGATGCTGAGCTTTTTCTGCGTGGGGGTCGGGTTGGGCGTCGTCGTCATGTTATTGCTCCTCGTCGTTGCTCAGGCATTCCACGTCAGGATGAATTCGTCGTCGGTTTCGTCGATGTTGCCGCTCAGCGAAATCAGGTTGAGTTGCAACTCGCGCAAATCGAAGCTGCGTCCGACGCGTGCTTCGATCGATTCGCGCCGGATCACCAGGCGTCCTTGTGCATCGATCTTCACCATTGCCGGCATTGCGTTGACGATGGCGTGCGGGTTGTCTTCGACGATGGCCTCGATGATCGGGCGGGAATCGTCATTGGTCTGGAAGGCGATGAAGACGGTGTCAGCCATGATTCGTCTCCGTGTGGGTGGAGTCGCTATTCGCGGCGAGGTTCAGGCCCAGTTTCGCCATGCGTGCGACGAACTCAGCGTCGATTCCTGCGAGCGCGGCTTCGCCTGCCTCGGTGCCGAGTGCCTGATGCGCGAGACCACGCAGTGCGTCGAGCGTGCGCGCGCGCCATGTTTCGATCCAGCCCGTCAGGAGCGCCGCATTCTCCGGCGACTCGGCGGCAGCGGTCTTGATCGTGGCGTCGACCCAGCGGCTGGATTCGTCGAACCAGTTGATGGCGAACTCGTTGAGCATGCCAAGGCCAGCGCCGCATTGCGCCGTGAGCAGTGCGTCGATATGCCGATACACGAGCGGATAGAGCAGGCCGTCGAGCACGGCATTCTGTGCGGTGAAGGTTTCGAACCAGTCCTGCACGACCATGAGGTCTTCGACCAGGCGGCGCAGCGGCTGCCACTGCGGATCGTCGAGCCAGCGTGTCTTGCCTTCGAGAAGCGAGCTGCCTTGATTGCCGTCGAGCAGCAGGCCGATGCGCGAGAGGTACTGCGCAATGCCAAGACGATCCATGCTGTGATACATCGTCGCCTGGGTAATGGCGGTGCCCCAGCCATACGCGGTGACAAAGCAGTTGTTGGTATTCGCGGCCCACTCCACATGGCGAAGCGGCACCATGATGGCGGCGATACGTTGCTTCTGTTCGTCGCTCAGGCCAGAGAGCAAGGCGCGTCGCGTGACGAATTCGATGTTCTTCTCCATCGTCTCCTGCTGGCGCGAGCGCGTGATCGTGTACGCGCCGTAGTAATACTGGCGCGGGTCCTTGAACGCATACCAGTCGCTCATGCGGATCGCCGTGCGGGCCTTGTCGTAAAGCTCGAATTCAGGCTGCCACAGCGGGCGATAGTGAAAATTGACCTCGGGTTGCAGGTCGAACGTGGCCTCCTGATAGCGCGATGCGGGCTTGTCGGCGCCGAGGCGTCGTGCAACATGCGAGAACGTCTGACGTATCGGCTGTACAGCCGTCGTCTTGATGTCGATTTGCATCGTGTGCTCCTCCTGGAAAGGGATTGAATGGCGTACGCGCGATTACTCGGCAAAGCCGGGGCCGTAGCGCCACTTGAGTTCTTCGATATCGAGCACGGCGCCTTCCGCGCCGCTCAGCGTTTGCACGGCGTGGGCGCGGCAGAATGCGTCGTAGTCATCGGCGCGCATGACGAGTTCGACCCACAGGCGAGGATCGCCAATCGAGAAATCGAATTCGACGAAACCATCGGGGCGCTGTGTCTTGACGCGCACATAGCGCTGCGCCACGTCGAAGGGCCGCTCGAGCGCGGACACCTGCAAGGGCCGAGGGGTGGGGGTGTTCATACGTCTCCTCCTTTTTTCATTCGCGGACTGTCGATGTTTTCGTGAAGATCGCCGCGTCGTGCACCCTTAATGCAATGAGCGGGCCAGCTGCGTTGCGCGAGGCGTCGCGCGCGCCGCCAGAATCCTGCGCAAACGCTGACGGCAAGAGCCTTTGCGCCATTTCTCCGAAGGTCGCGAGCGTCGCCGCGAGACCGCGCAGGCGAGCCGATGGGGTAGATGAAATGATTGAACGCCGTTCGTGAGCGCGAAATCCGCTTGATCAAACGAGCATCGGGGAATACCCGCAAGCGCTTCGCAGGCAGGGAGACAGCGTCTTGCGCGGCTCGTTGCATTCCCCTATCGTGAGGCCGTCCGCAACTCGAAGGAGCAGGTCAACATGGCGATGCAGGGCAAGGGCAATGCGGCCGATGAGCAGATGAAACTGGTGACGCCGAAAGGCGCGCGCATCGATAGCCTGCGCTATCCCGACATCGCCGATCTGATGTCACGCCTGCGCTTTTCACCGGGCGACGGCCGCATCTGGCTCGACGATCAGCGCATGCTGCTGCTGCACGCGCAATCGCTTGGAACCTTGCGACGCGAATTGATCGACAGCCTCGGCATCGAGGCCGCGCGTGGCCTGCTGACGCGCATGGGCTACAACTCCGGCGCCCGCGACGCCGAACTGGTGGGCAAGGTGCGCCCGGCCAACGACATTGCCGAGATGTTCGCGGTGGGCCCGCAACTTCATATGCTCGAAGGCCTGACTGGCGTGGAGCCGGTGCGGCTCGAAATCGACGTGGAGAAAGGCCATTACTACGGCGAGTTTCTCTGGAAGAACTGCGCCGAAGATGAAGAGCACGTGCGCATCTACGGCATTGGTGCGGAGCCCGTGTGCTGGATGCAGATCGGCTATGCGTGCGGCTATACGAGCGTGTTCATGGGGCGTCCTGTGCTGTACCGCGAAGTCGAATGCCGCGCGCTCGGACAGCCGCATTGCCGCATCGTCGGCAAGCCGGTTGAAGCATGGGGTGCCGAAGCCGCCGACGACTTGCGTTATCTGAAGGCGCAGGCCTTCACGCAGGGGCTCGCGTCGAACGGGGTACACGATCAAACGACGGTGAAGCCCGGCGAGTTGCCGGCGCGCGAAACGCCCACTGCGTTCGGCGACGTCAACATGGTGGGGGCGTCGCCCGGCTTCAACGCGGTGTGCCACATGATCCGGCGCGTGGCGACGACGCGTGCGACGGTGCTGTTCCTGGGCGAAAGCGGAGTCGGCAAGGAAGTGTTCGCGCGCACCCTGCACCGTATCAGCCAGCGGCGCGACAACGCCTTTGTCGCAGTCAATTGCGCGGCGATTCCGGAGTCGCTGGTCGAATCGGAATTGTTCGGCGTGGAAAAAGGCGGCTTTACCGACGCGACGCAAAGCCGTCCGGGACGATTCGAGCGCGCTCATGGCGGGACGCTCTTTCTCGACGAAATCGGCATTCTCACGATGACGGCGCAGGGCAAGCTGCTGCGCGCCCTTCAGGAAGGCGAAATCGAACGGGTGGGCGACACGCAGACGCGCCGCGTCGATGTGCGGGTGGTGGCCGCGACCAATCTCGATCTGCGCGACGAAGTGCGGGCAGGACGCTTTCGGGAGGACCTCTATTTCCGGCTCAACGTATTTCCGATCCGTGTGCCGTCGCTGCGTGAGCGCAAGGAAGACCTGCCGGTTTTGCTCAATCATTTCCTGCGCAAATATCGCCAGCGGCACGAACGTGAAGTGACCGGATTCACGAGCCGCGCGATCGATGCGATGCTGAGCTACCAGTGGCCGGGCAATATTCGCGAACTGGAGAACATCGTCGAGCGCGGCGTGATATTGGCCGCCGAGGGTGGCCCGATCGACGTCGGCCATCTGTTCATCAGCGGCGAAACGATCGACCATGCGCTCTTTGGCGTGAGCGAACACGGCAGCTTGTTGCCATCGCAACAATTGCATGCCGACAGCGGCCCGGGCGATGAAGCCGAACGGGTGACGCGCAAAGTCACGGGCTTGCTGATGGGCACCGAGATGGAAGGCGACGACGCACCGCTATCGCTCGACGATATTGAGTCGGCGCTGCTGAAAAGCGCCGTGCGTCAGGCGTCGGGCAACCTGTCTGCCGCTGCGCGCAGCCTTGGCATTACGCGGGCACAACTGGTCTATCGGCTCAAGAGCCGCGGCCTTCGAATCTGACGCACGTCTGACGCTACATACGGCGCTCAATGGACTTGCGCGGGCGCGCGTTCAGTGACCGTGACCGCCGCCCATGCCGCCCCACGTGTGCGCTGCGCCGCCCCAGCCATGCATGCCGCCTGTGCCGTGGAATCCGCCGTGCCCATGAAATTCACCACCTGGGTTCCCCATGTGGACGTGATTCATGTGATGAAAGTGATGGAAACGATCGACGAACACGAACGACACGCCCGCACCGAAGAAGACAGGCGGCCCCCAATAGAGCGGATCATAGGAAAGATAAGCCGGCGCGGGATAGACGACGGTTGCGCCCGTGCCGCTGTCCTGCACGATTTGCCAGGTGCCGTCGGGTTGCCTGCATGCGACACCGCTGATCTGCTGCATGGTGCCGTCGATCTCCGCCTGACCCACGACGGGCTCGCACACGTTATCGCTGTACTGTTCCTGCGCGCTGATGGTCTGAGCGTCGGGCACCGCGCAGCCGGCGCATACGCACAACGCCGAGCCAATTCCAAATAGAGTACGCATGATTCGTCCTGCTTCGACGGGGCGACATTCCGGCACGATGCCGGTGCCGTGAAGACGCCATCGGTTCGCCTTGCAGGCGGGCGAGCGAGTCGCCCCTTCGCCCCTTCGTGCCCCTGTGGCGACTGGTCGGACACGCGCCTGCATGACGATATAACGCAGTGACGAGCGATGCTATTCCGCGGCGGCGCGTTTCAGTGCGAGGTGCTTTGTTACGCGATGTTTCAGGCGTTTTCTGGCGGCGCCCGGCGTTTGGGCGCTCAGTAGCCGCCGCCGCTTCCATTCGTGCTGCTGCTGCTCGCGCCTGACGAATTCATGTCGTTGTTGGGTTGTCCGGCGCTGGACGGTAGCGATGCAAAACCTAATGCGATGATCGCTAGTACGGTCGATATCAAACGGGACGGTTTCATGGCGATTTCTCCTGCGTGGTTGGGGCCGCATGCGACCCTGGATGCGGCCCGTAACCGATAAACGCTCGCGATCTGCGGTTTATTCCGGAATGGCTCAGGAGCCGAAGTAAATCGTGCAGTAGCTGGCTGGGCCTACGCAGGTCGTCGTGGGCGATGTTCCCTTTTTGCTGTGGCCAGCGTCGCTCGTGCCGGTCATCGAGGGACCGGTGCCGCTGTCCATGTTTTGCTGCTGTGAGCTTGCCGATTGCTGTGCAGCATCCTCTGCCGATACTTTCGCTTCGGCGGCCTGGATCGCGGCCGGGTAGGTGGCGTCGTCGTTCAGTGATGGCGAGTAGCCCGCTTGTTCTAGTCTGATCAGGTCGGCGCGGACCTGTGCGCGGGTCAGTGCTTGTTCTTGTGCTTGTGCCGTGAGGGTCATTCCTGTTCCAGCCAGGAGGAGCAGGGAAATAATCTTGATTCGAGTGCTCATTTTAGACTCCGATTTGGATTGCTGGGAATTGCGTGGAGCGGTTTCGTGCTTCTCGCATTAGGGTATACATTGGGGTTTCTGTTTTTATTCCTGATTTTTCGCGTTTCCTTGTTTTCTTGTCGGTCTATTAGCGTTGCCCCTGTGCGGGGCAGCACCTACTTTTCTTTGCCGCGGCAAAGAAAAGTAGGCAAAAGAAAGCCGCTCAAACCGCTAGTGTGACGAAGTCCACAAACCGCCGTTTAGGGGGAAAGGTATAGGAGCATCCGTCACATCGCACCACTAAACAAAGTGACAAAGCCGTCATCCATCCGGGGGCGCTACGCGCCCCGTGGGGCATAACGGCAAACCGAAGGTTTGCCAGAACTCGCGAAAATGCCTTTAGCAAGGGGTTTCCCTTGCAGACCCAACCGCTGCGCGCGGAGCGAGCAGCGGGATGAATGAGTCCTTTGTCACTCCGTTGGAAGGCGCGAGGTGGCAGACGCTCCTATACCATTCCCCATGTACGGCTGGTTGTGGACTGCGTCACACTGGCGGTGTGAGCGGCTTTCTTTTGCCTACTTTTCTTTGCCGCGGCAAAGAAAAGTAGGTGCTGCCCCGCACAGGGGCAACGCTAATAGACCGACAAGAAAACAAGGAAATGCCAACACCAAAAGAAAACCGACAAAAAAACTCACTGCACGGTAATAGTAGCCTTCATATAAGGATGAATCCCACAAGAGACCTTATAAACCCCGGGCTTATCGAATTTAAACTGAAAGGTATCATTTTGATCGAGCGCGGCGGAGTGAAAAACACCGGCCTCGTTGACGACAGAATGCGGTTCCCCGTCCATATTTTTCCAGGTGACGGTAGTACCGGCCTTAACGGTAAGCGCCATAGGCGAAAACATGAAGTTTTTGATAACGACGACATTGGCATCCTGAGCATAGGCAGCAGGCAAAACACATCCCAAAGCGGCCACGACGACCAGACGTCCAAGAGAAAAAAGAAACGCACGCCGAAAGAAAGAAGAACGCATGAAAAGTCTCCTCGAGAGAAAGAGCAAAATTCGGCAGTCAAGCAAGCGTCATATCAGAAAGCGAGGCCACGAGCGGATGCTGCGAGACCCTGATACTGGTGACCCCAAGCATCTTGGGCAACTGATCACTCGCGACTGTCAGCGGCCCGGGCCCGGGCCCATTCCCTGCCGTGGGCTGCGGATAAGCGGTCGAACGCGCGGTATGAAAGGTGATATTGCCTTCGACCTTGGAAACGATCTGATGGATATGACCATTGATGACGGTGACTGAGCCGAAGCGCTTCAGATAATCCATCGCCTGCCCGGCATCGCCCGTGCCCCAACCCCACGGCTCGTAAATGGTCCACATCGGCATGTGTGCAAAGACGACAATCGGCGTGCTGGCCGAGCGGCCCTTCAGATCGTCCTGAAGCCACGCGAGCTGGTCCTCACCCAGACTTCCCAGTCCGTTCGGCTTGAAATGCATCACGTTGACGAGGCCCACGAAGTGCACGCCATTGTGGTCGAAGCTGTAATAGCCACGGTTCCCGGACGCCTGGCCAAAGCGTTTGAAGTATTCGCCCTGCGGTCCGTCCGTCACGTCATGCTCGCCAGGCACAGTATGCAACTCCGTGATGCTCAACCCGGACAGCAGTTGTGCCGCGAGATCGAATTCCGCCGCTTTCGACAGGTGCGTGATATCGCCCGTGTGAAGCGCAAGAGCCGGTTTCACCGGCATGGCGTTGACGAGTTCGATGGTCTGTTTGAGCGTGCCCGCAACATCCGGATTCGCTTCCTTATTGAAGCCGATATGCGAGTCGCTGATTTGCAGGAACAACGGAAGGCCTGAAGCCGTTGCGCTGTCCTTGCTACTCTGGGCGAGCGCCAGATCCACAGGCGTGAGGATGCCTCCGGTCAGCATGAACAGGGTGCCCACGCCGCCGTAGGCGAGGCATTTTAGTGCGTTGCGGCGCGACGGCTGGGACGGAAGATCTGATGACATGATGTCCTCTCGACTGGATTCGGGAAGCTTGCGGCCAGCTAGCGCCGGCGTGCTTCCGGGGCGGGGTATAAAGTGCAATACCGCCTCGGCCAGGGTTTTATTCCCGCTTATCGTTCGGTCCGTCGATCGCCGATGAATCTTGCCGCTCGCGGGAATAAGCGCGGCTCGCGCCCGGTATGACGTGCATGGCACCCGAGATGGGAGAGGCAAATGGACATCATCGAAATGGCCCGCGCGTCGGGCTTGACCGTCATCCTCGATGGCAGGATTGGCCGCGAGGAGTATCAGAGCGTCTGCGGTTCGGTATCGGCGTTGCAGCGCTTCGCCGAATCGCTGCGTCTTTCCCACGCGCCTCGGCATGACCGCGCCCAGCAGCAGGCCACAGCGGTCGGCATGTTCGGGCGCTTGCGCCGGCGTATTGGTCGACTTGCCAGAACCACCGGCGCCTTGGCCGCGCCGGCGCGACGCATGTCGCGTCTCGTTCGGCGGAGTCGCAAGTGAGGGGCGTCGACGCTATGTCCATCCCGCGAGCGGGGTGATGACGCTTATGCAGGCCGTTCTGCGCCGCCTTCAACTCGCCTCCGGGCTGGTGATGCTGACGTATCTCTTTCTGCATCTCCTCAATCACGCGCTCGGGGTCTGGTCGCTCGAACTCGCAGGGCGCGGTCTCGTCCTTGCCCTGCGGTTGTGGCGCAGCGCGCCTGGAACGGTCGCGCTTTATGGGGCCGCTTGCCTGCACTTCGCCCTGGCGATCCACACGCTCTACGGGCGGCGTCACTGGTCGCTGCCGCCCGCCGAATGGGTCCGTCTGTGGGCCGGGCTCAGCCTGCCGATGCTGCTCGTGCGCCATGCGGTGTCGACCCGGCTTGCTTCTACGCTCTACGGGTTCGAGCCTGATTACGAGCGCGTCATCGTCGTGTTGCTCACGAGCGGCACGCAGGGTCTGCAACTCGCGCTGCTTGCCCCCGGCTGGATTCATGGCAACCTCGGACTATGGTTCCGGCTGCGCCACTATGAATGGGCGCGGCGCATGAAGCCCGCGCTGCTGGCGTTCATGGTGCTGTTGCCGCTGTTGTCTGCGGCGGGTTTCATCAGAATGATGCGCGTCGTCGAGGCAAAGGGCGTGCGGATCGCGGCTGTCGATCCCACACTCGTCGCCCATCAGGCGGAACTCAATGCCTGGCGTCACGATCTGCTCACGCTGTATTTCGCCCTGATCGCCAGTGCTGTGATCCTGGGCCGTCTGCGCAATAGCCTGGAGCGTCGCAGGCTAAGCAAGCGCTCACTGGGTGCCTGACAAGGCGCGATCGGTTCTGGCACCGTCACTCAAGTCCTCCGAAGTTTCTGCCGATATCCAATTTGGGTAATCTGCGGCCTGCGTGGATGCAAGCGGTCCCTGGCCGCTGGCTTTGTCTATCATCGTGAGCGGTGTTCTGCGCGACGTCGTTTCACTTGATGTCTGTAGTGTGCTAATCCCGAACTGAAAAGCGAGCGTTACGTGCGACGAATTCCGTTTGCCTGGCTGCTATCCAGTCTGATCGGCGTGCTGTTGCTGCTGGGGTGCGATCAGCAGAAGACGGCCGGGGTCAGCGCGCCTGCACCGGTGCGGACCACGATTACGGCGCTCATCTGGGCGCCGGACTGGCCGGAGGAAATGCTGCGCATGGCCGCCGAGTTCAGCAAGCTCAATCCCGACGTGCATGTGAACGTCCAGTTCATGATCGGCAATTCAGTCGAGGAGAACGTGAAGCCGCGCGTGGCGGCCGGCACGCTGCCCGATCTCGTCAGCATCAATCCCAATGCCTACGCGGCCGAACTGGCCGATCAGGGCGTCCTCGCCGATGTCAGCCAGACGTTGGCATGGAAGAACATGCTGGAGCCGCTCAAGGGCGACTGGACCAGCCGCCACGGCACGGCGTTCGGCATTTCGGGCGGCGTCGCCACGACGATGATCTATTACAACCGCGCCATGTTCGCCAAGGCGGGCATCACCACGCTGCCGACCAACTTCGATGCGTTTCTGGCGGTTTGCGCGAAGCTCAAACGCGCGGGCATGATTCCCATCGTATGGAACGGCGGCTTTCCGAACATGCTCGGCAACGGGCCGTTCGCCGCGGGCTTCGCCAATAACGTGGTGGCGCGCGACGCGCGCTGGAAGGAGCAGATGGCCGACGGCACGCTCAATCTGGATACGCCGGAAGTGGCCGATATCTTCGCGCGCATCGCGTTGATCCCCGAGCGCGGTTACGCGCAGCCGTCGTTCATGACGACGGGCTACGACGAAGGCATCCGGCTTTTCAAGGAGGGCCGGGTGGCGATGGCGTTTCAGGGCAGTTGGGCCGCGGGCCTCATGATGCATGGAAACGATTTCGATGTCGGCGTGTTCGTGCCGCCCTGGAATGCACGCGGCGAGCGGGTCGTGCCGGTGCTCGGCAGCGAAACGGGATTCGCGGTGTGCGAGACGCCCAATAAGGCCGCCGCCACGCGCTTTCTGGAATACATCGCCGGCAAGGGCTTTTCGATTCTTCAGACGAAACGTCACAACATTTCCCCATTTCAGCAAGGCACGGGAACGGTCGTGACGGACGCGGAAATCGTCGACTATACGAACGCCGCCAGCCGCGCGCCCGTGACAGCGAGTCCTTACTATTCGTCGCTTCCGTCCAACACCATTGAGGTTCTGCATAAATTGATGCAGGATGTGCTGCTCAGGAAAATGACGCCCAGGCAAGCCGCGGAGCGCCTGGACGTATCGGTCAAGACTGAATCGAAGATGCACTACAAATGATCCTGCTCTCCGTGTGGCTGCAACGCACTTTCGACTACTTGTGCCAGGATTTGCTTCGTCGCGTCGAGATTCGCTATCGGCTGATCGCTGCATTCATTCTGTTGTCGTTATTGCCGATCATTATTTCGGGCTGCATTTCCTATGTGAAATCGATCGCCGCCATCAAGGAGAACGCTGAAATATTCTCCAAGGAAGTGGTGCGGCAGGTTTCCAGGAATATCCAGCTGCGCATGCAGCAGATCGAAACGGAAAGCAATCTTCTCGTGCTCTCGGAGCGGGTCCAGGGCGCACTCGGGCGGGCCGCCAATGGCAGCGCCCGCGAACAGGCGGAGGCGCGCCAGGACATGGCCAGCCTGCTGCTCGACCACTACGGATCGGTCGATTTCATCAACCAGAAATATTTGCTCGACCAGAAAGACCGGGTTCTGGACACGCAGGCGTTCGCGCAGTTGACCACGGGCGTGACGACGCTCGTCGGCGTGGCGGAACAGGCGCATGAGCGCACTTTCTGGGGCAGTTACGACAATGGCGTCGGGCAGCAGAACCTGGGGCTCGTGCGCGCCATCTACGACAGGAACAACAACACGAAGATCGGCAATCTCGTGCTGGTGGTTCGTCCTGAATATTTTTCGACGATTTTCGATGATGTCGCCTCGGGTAGCGGCACGCAGATCTACGTTGTCGACTCCAGCGACAACAAGGTCATCATCGTGCCGAATAGCGCGAGCAATGCCTCATGGCCCAATGCCGGTGCGGCGCCCGAACCGGAGTTGATCAGGGATATCGCCCGCCACGGCGCATTGGACGATGCCAGCCGCTTCGTCTCGTTCGCCGCGAAGAGCGGTCGTTACCTCGCCGCCTACGCGAGAATTCCCGGCACGAGCTGGTTCGTGGTCAGCACGATCGCCGAGCGCAGCTTGACGGCGGAGGCGCAGGGCGTGCGCAACCAGATCGTGCTCGTCGGCATTTCCGGGTTCCTGCTGTCGATCTTCCTTGCCTGGTTCATTTCCTCCAGCATTTCCACGCCGCTGCACAATCTGGTGCGCAGGATGCACGACACGGGCGAGGATGCCGGCGCGGTCGACGACGAAGCCCTCGGCCCCGAAGGTGCGGTTGGCGGTCCTGACGAACTGGCCCGCCTCGCCGAACGTTTCGAACGCATGCGTTCGGCCATTCGTCAGAAAATCCAGAAGATCAACGAAATCAACGCGTCGCTGGAGCAGACCGTCATTGACCGAACCGCGGAACTGGTGACCCGCGAGCGCGAGGCGCGAACCCTGATCGACAATTCGCCCGATACGATCACGCGCTACGACCGTGAGCTGCGTCGTACGTACGCGAATCCGGCCTTTTGCGGGTCGACGGGCTGCGATCTGGCCACGGTGCTCGGCAAGCGGCCCTCGGAGCTTCCCGGCGGCCCTAACGCGGTGATCTATGAAAAGCGGATCGCCGAAGTCATCGCGAGCGGCAATAGTACGCAGTTCGAACTAAGATGGGCCGGCAAGGATGGCAAGGAGCAATGCACCCATATCCGCATCACGCCGGAAATCGATCGCGATGGCGATATTTGCTCGGTGCTGGCGGTGGGCCGCGACCTGTCCGACCGTATGGCGTTCGAAGCCACCATCTGGAAGCAGGCCAATTTCGATGCCTTGACGGGCCTGCCTAACCGGCAGATGTTTCTCGATCGTCTGAGCGAGGAGGCCGCGCGCTCACACCGGTCGGGAACGCGCATGGCGTTGATGTTGATCGACCTCGATCGCTTCAAGGAGGTCAACGACTCGCTGGGGCATGACCGGGGCGACATTCTGCTGATCGAGGCAGGGCGGCGCATCGGTGCGTGCGTGCGCAACCTGGACACCGTTGCGCGTCTGGGCGGCGACGAGTTCACGGTCATCCTGCCCGTGCTCGACGACATGGAAGCGATCGAACTCACCGTCAGGAATATCAATCGCAAGCTGACCGAGCCATTCAAACTCGGCGCCGACGAGGTGTATATCTCGGCGAGCATCGGCGTGACGGTTTTCCCCGATGACGCGATCGAACTCGACGCGCTGTTCAAGAACGCCGATCAGGCCATGTATGCGGCCAAGAATGCCGGGCGCAATCGCTTTAGCTATTTCACGCCCGATATGCAGCAGGAGGCGGAAACACGTCTGCGGCTGACGAGCGATCTGCGGGTGGCCCTCGCGCGCGGACAGCTTCGCGTGCTCTATCAACCGGTCGTCGACCTCGAAACAGGACGGGTTCACAAGGCGGAGGCGCTGATTCGCTGGCTGCATCCCGAGCGCGGCATGGTCAATCCGCTCGACTTCATTCCGCTGGCCGAGGATACGGGGCTGATCATTCCTATCGGCGACTGGGTCTTTAGACAAGCCGTCCAGCAGGTACAGCAATGGCGCGAGCAATACGATCCGTCGTTCCAGATCAGCGTCAACATGTCGCCGGTGCAGATTCGCCTCGATAGCGCGATTGGCGTGCGGTGGCACGACTATCTCAATCGCGCTGGACTGCAGGGGCAAAGCGTCGTGATCGAAATCACCGAGGGCCTGCTGCTGCAAGCCGAATCGAATATCGACGAAAAGCTGCTCGATTTCCGTCTGGCCGGCATGGGCATCTCGATCGACGATTTCGGTACGGGCTATTCATCGCTCGCCTATCTGAAGCGCTTCGATATCGATTACCTGAAAATCGATCGCTCTTTTGTACAGAATCTGAGCGTGGACGAAGACAATCAGGTGCTGTGCGAAGCGATGGTGGTGCTCGCGCACAAGCTAGGCATCCAGGTCATCGCAGAAGGGGTGGAAACGGTGGAGCAGCGCGATTTCCTGAAGGCAATGGGGTGCGATTTTGCTCAGGGTTTCTGGTATTCCCGGCCGATTCCGCCGGATCAATTCGAGCGGCGCGTGTGGCAAGAAACCGGAGAAGCGGCGGCCGATGTGCCGACGGTCAGCGATAGCCAGTGAGCCTGGCCGCCCGGCATCCTGTGCTATGGTTCGGCCTCGTGCAGTTTCAGGAAATTTCGTGCACCGCCGCCCGGAAACGTCATCACCCATGCTCACAAGTCAAAGAAAGAAAGCGATCCTCGACGCCCTCGAACGCGATGGCCAGGTGCTGGCGGGCGCATTGAGCGCGGCGTTCGGCGTGTCGGAGGACACCGTGCGGCGCGATCTGCGCGAACTGGCGGCGGAAGGGCGTCTGCAACGCGTGCATGGCGGGGCGTTGCCGGCCTCTCCTGCGATCGCACCGCTCGCCGCGCGCGAGGACATGGACGTAGCCGCCAAGCAGCGCGTCGCGCGCAAGGCGGCGAGCATGATCGAGGCGGGCCAGGTCGTGATCGTCGATGGCGGTACGACCTCCGCGCTGCTGGTGCAATGCCTCGCCCCCGATCTCGCGGCCACTATCGTCACGCATAGCCCCAGCATCGCTGTGGCGCTGGCCGCGCATCCCACTGTCGAAGTCGTATTGATCGGCGGTCGTCTCTACAAGCATTCGGTGGTGAGCGTGGGCGCGGCGGCCATCGAGGCGCTCTCCCACATTCACGCCGACCTGTACTTCATGGGCGTGACCGGTGTGCACGCAACGGCTGGCCTGAGCACCGGCGATTATGAGGAAGCCTATGTGAAGCGCGCACTCGCCGCGCGCGCGGCGGAAACGGTCGTGCTCGCGTGCGCGTCCAAGCTCAACACGGCTTCGCAGTACTGCATCGGCGGGCTGGACCTCGCGCAGACGCTGATCGTCGATGCGGCGGCGGGCGTCAAGCTCACGCGCCCGCTCGAAGAGGCTGGCCTGACTGTCGTTAAGGCTTGACGCTTCCCTGAGCGTTCTCGCACGCCGTAAGCGCCAGAGCCAGTTTTCCGTCCCTCCGGAGTGCAACGGATCCCGCGTGCTGACTCTGCCTCCCGACTCGATCCTACTTCCAATCTGCCGTCTCCACGCGGTGAAGGCTCACAAACTAAACCTCTTCTGCGAAGCCCGACTAATGCTAATGTCGCTGACCACTCACGCTTTCCGCTCCTCCAGTCGGAAGCGGAAATGTCTAAACAACTCTGTCTCTGTAGATTGACTACCGCGTAGCCGGAGCGCGTAACTGATCAGTGCGTGATCCAGCATGTAGAGCCGGCTGCCTTCCGCCACGCCGTTCTTGGAGAGATTATCCACAATCCACTCCAGCGCTGACTGGCCGAGGTAGCGAGCCCGGGACACGAAGAGACCGTCCGCGCGGCCAATTTCACCATGCATGTTGAGTGCATAGGCAAATGGATAGGGACGGTTGGCTCTCTCCGTATCGTCGCGGATCATGTCGGCAAACGCATCAGCATGTCGCACGAGCATTTCTTCGGTGATCAAATCCGTCCGTCCGGTGACCACAGCCGTCTCGATCAGATAGGAGTACGCGATGCCGTGCAGGAAGAAATCCTTGCCCGGGTCGATTTGCTGCCACTGATTCACAAAATTCGTCACGAATTCGTCAAAGTTCGGTAGTTGCTCGTGCAGGCGGCCCAAGTTGTGCAGCGCCATGATGTAGTACAGCCCCATATGGGTGCGTTCGAGCCGGCCAGTCGCGGCCAGCAATTTCTTTGCTTCCGCTAGACGGTCTTTCCGATATGTGAGGTACTCGGCCCGACCGGAGATGGCGATCGCGTTCAGCATCGTTAGCAGCGGGTAGATTTTCGAGAACGTCGGAGACATCGGCTGCGGGAACGCGGGCGGGATGTTGAGTTCGTCGGCACGGTCCAAATGCTCTAGCATCTCGCGCATGTAGTCCCGCTTGCCGTCGAAAATCAATGTGTCACGTCCAATCAACGCGATTGCAGAGAACAGCATCGACCCGCCCCGCCCGCGGAAGAACGGCGCGGGGACGCGGTCCAGTGTGTCCAGCGCTTCCTGGATGTAGTTGCGCTCACTGGTTATCAGCTGCTTTTGCGCACCAATCTGACCAAGCGCGATAAACACAGCGGTGTAGGCAGAGAGCTTTTCATAATCACCGTGGCGGCCTATGTTCTCATCCTTGATCTGATTCGGCTGTATCTCATTCAACATAGCAACCAACTCGCTCGGGAAGTCCAGTTGGTCATTGCTTAGTAGCGATCGGTCAAGGTCGAGCTTGGCAACGGCATCGATCAGTATGCAACTGGCCATAAGGCGCCAATATGGATTAGTCTCCGTCCGTATGGTTCGTAGTATGGGGACGAGCGCGGTTTCTACTGCGGTATCGGCGACACAGCAGGTCGGATTGACCACGCTCAGGATCAGCTCGGTCAATAGACGCGAGAACTGCGTGTAGACGTTCGAAGCGGTGACCTTTTCCGCTAGCAAACTAAATGCATAGCTAATCCGCGCCGCGACAGCTGGGTCATACACGACCGGATACTGTCCGAGACCGATGCCGCGCACCATGCGGCTCCAAGGGGTGGTGATGATGCGGGATTCGTTGGATAGATTGTGCAGCCCGGTTACGGGTGAAAAAATTGAATTGCTGGTCATGATTCGAATTTCTTGTGTAGGGACCTGGCGTCATTCCTAAAATCACACTGCAAGCGCAAGCCCTGTTAGACCATTGCGGTTTCCGGCTTTGCGGGCGTGTTGGCATACAGTTCTTGCGTACGAGGAGCTGCGTCTGCGACCGGAAGCGGGTATGGCAACGCCGGTACATGCACGCCAAGGAACTCCGTACGCCGGCCCTCGAGCATGTCTAGCGCCCAGTTCAGCCATTTGACGCCTTCGCAATAGATCGCAATCGGCCGGCGCTGCGTTTGCCAGGTGTCGTTCAGCGTTCCATCCCGTTCGGTCTGAAAGTGGAAGGGTGGCATGGCGGCAAAGTGGGTACCCATGACGAAGACGAACCGGATCAGCCAGTAAGGATCGTCCTGCAGATACGGTGAGTCCGGGTTCTCGAGCGCGAAAACCGAAGTCATGACCTTGCTGAAATAGTCCTCCATGCCCTGCGGCGGCCCAGTGCGATCCACTGTTCTGCCCCACTCGGTCAGATCACTGACTCGGTAGGCTTTTTGAAACGGGTTTTGTTCTTTAAAGGAAACGGTGACTTTCGGTGCATGGCCTTCCTCTATCCAGACCTGTAGTTTGAAATACTCATAATGGATTTCGTCATAATGGCCAAGGCTGTTATGCCACGGCTTGTTGTCGTACATGGCGTCATCCCGGGTATTACTTCCCTCACTTTTGAATCCAATGGCGCGGGGATCAAGAAATTTGATGCCGAGTGATGCGGCCGTGATATCTGCCAAAGCCGCATTGATTTCAGCTTCCGGTGCGCTGGACTCAATCAGACCCTGCGCGAGCAGTAGCGGTCTGGTGTCTGATATTTTGATATTTTCAGTATTCGTATCTCCCATCACGAGGGAATGGAAGCGAGGCTCTAGAACAGCATTGAATTCCGGATGTCCGCGGAAATAATTTACGATGGCGAGAAGATTCAAATAACTTTTACCGTTTATGACAATTTGCTCGGTGTCGATTAAATTGCTGTCAAACGTGCGTGGTGCGGTACGCCGACACAAGTTGAGGCGGTCTTCGATCTTCCGGAAATACGAGATATTCAGCGTGTTGCCCGGCGCCGGGATACGTTTGACACTGTGTACATGCTGCGCTAGTAAACAATGGATTTGCTCATAAAGGCGAGCGATGACTGCTGGCGGCGGTGAATGTTTCTCGATGAAGCGGCTGACCTCTTCGCCAGGGACAAAACTCATTTCATATATGACCTCTTTGTGGGTCGTCTTGTCATCATTTTGCAAGTGAGAGGGAATAGGAATTTCCCGCTCAAGAACGGCGAATACCTCGGGAAAGTACCGCCGTACGGATTCCGGCAGCGCTTGCAAATACTCGGCCTGCTTCTTGGCTTTTGCAAATGGAGGGAGCATCACTCCCTGTCCACTTTGATCCCAATGTGCTGCGGTCAACGCCTCGCTCAGAATCTTGCGCACAATAATCCGGTGCGGGACTAGTGTCGCTTCGGATGGGAAAGTACTCATGCAATTGTCTCCTTGGTGAGAAACATCGTCATGGATTCACTGCCGCCGTTGCCGAATCCCAAGATCCGTTCCCCTACGTTGACATATGCATATACGGTACTACTAAGGAGACGACGGCTCTGGGCGTAACGCTGCACTTTCTCGTTATCATCGGTTAGAGTCGAAATGCAAAGCGCGTCAAAGTTGTCGAGCGAGGCGTTTGTCCGCTTCCAAAGATCGACCGGAGAAAGCACGGAGATCACGTTCGAAGTGTGGGGTGCCGCGCTCACTTGGTCTTGTGACAGAGTTGATCCCAGTGAAATAATCTGGCAGTTGCCGTTTAGACGCAATTGGCGCACATAGGTTTTGCGGTGTTCACCAAGCAGCAGGGCGCGAGTAGCAGCCTCCAACTCCTTTCTGCCCTGGAGCGGTACGCCATCCGGCGAAATAACAGGGAGTTCCGGTTCCACGAGTCCGGCGCACACTTGCTCCAGCGCATCCTGCATGGCGCTGTTGCCGGTCCCTACTCGCAGCATGTTGCAGTACAGATCCAAAACGTTCGCCAACGTGCTTGCGCCTGAAACCACGAGGGTCACCAGCCAGCCCATAACGTCGCTGCTTTCCAGAAAACAGTCGCGCTGGGTGAAGATCGCGGGTCGGTAGCGACGGAGAACGTTAAACAGCGTGCATTGGTAGACGATGCGGCTGATGGCGATCTGCTCGATCGTTAACATATCGCCCGCCGTCAGCGCCAAGTATCTCGTGTCGTCAATGTGGAGGATGCTCGCGACTTCTGCGTAGATATCGCGCGCTAGCGGCTGGGAGTCCAGCAATAACTGGGTATTGCGGGAGAGTTCGGTCAGCCCCAGATCGACCAGTGATCCGAAATGAAATACCACCACCTCCGGGTACTGGATGTGGCTCAGGCTCTTGTCGGCAACGTCACCGGTGCTGTCGATGACCTTCAACTCGGCATAGACGTGCCCAAGCCGATCTTGTACACCCACTATCCGCTTCTTCAAGTGCGCCTGCAGTATCAGTTCGCCTTGATTGACGTCGATGCTTTCGCGGTGTCGCCAAGTATGTTGGAAAATCTCCAGAAAGTGGTAGAACGCGAGCGATCTCTCACGCTTGAAATGGAGCATTTCCGTGGTGATGATGCCCATCATGCTGCGATACAGGTAGTGCTCACAGAAAGCACTGCTGGAGGCCAATCGGAACATATCCCGCAGCAAGTTGTACTGCGAGGCGTCCAGGCGACCATCCGGTACATCCAGATTTATCATCTGCACTTGCAGATCTTCGAGCAGTTTGACCGCGCGCAGCAGCAGGCCAGTCTCCTCAAGTGCACCGGTGCAGGCTGTTGCTGGTATCTCGGTATTATTGTCCGTCAACAACCGTAACGATTTACCACCGAGGCCCAACTCCAGGATGATATCCGGGTTGAGGAAGTCCAGTGTTTCCGCGGTGGTTCTGGAGGCCATGATTTCATTGGTCATGGCCAGCACGGCGGTGCGCACGCCGGCAGCGGTTGTGAGCGAGCACGCGCAGTGGTTAGAAATAACGGGCGTGTGCGGCTCCTTGAACACGATGCCGTTTTCGTCAATGAAACGTTCAAGCGCGCTGCGGACGCAACGCATCCGGCTGGAGTGGGCCAGGAAAGTGGTCGGCGGTTTCAACTCCTCCATCTTGACGGCAGGGAAATTTTTTATGAACAGATCAAAGCCGGGCTTAATGCTACCCCGGACGTAGATGTTCGTTTGCCGCCGCGAATAGAACTTGTGCACTTCCACATCCGCCAACGGATAGATCTTTCTGATACCCTCCATCGCTTTGGCAAGTTCGGCGGTATCTCCTTTGAGTGCAACGACGTGAAACGGCTCCGCGACCAGCGCCATCTCGTGCAGATACTCGGGCAGATAAACGGCAACGGATTGAGAAAACGGTTCATCGGAGCGCACCCCTTCCGCAGCCTGCAATATCAGCGGTGTGAAGGCCCTCGCGATCCTGACGCCGTCGCCGCATGAGAGCGCACCGCTTGCGACTGCGGCAGCCACGATGCCGAAGCTTTCGCCGGTATAAGCTATGAAGTTAAGTGACACGTTGCATTGAACTGCAATGGTCCGCAGCCAGGCATCTAGCACCAAGTTGTGTACCAAAAAGGCAGCGCCAACGAATCCTTGTCGATCGAACCGTCCTGCAGGCAGGTTTTCTGGGGACATCAGCAACTGATGGCTGGCACAGCCATACACTTGAGCCGCTTCCGCATATATTTCCAGTACCTCCGGCAATCTGCTATCCAACAGGGCGCTATTGTGATTGCGGTAGGCATCGCGACTGCCGAGGCCTGGAAAAAAGCCAACGATACGATTCTTTGACGACGGAAATGCCGAGGATAATTTTTCTCGCATTTATTGGATTAATATAAATTGATAGATTTTGATGCGGATTTATACGTTATCGACAATTAGTTTGTTTGTTGTTTTGTGGGTGAATTTTATTTATTTAATTTAAATTAATATTAGGTGATGAATAATGTTTTTGTTAAATAGTGTGACATTTGAAATTTGATGTGAAATCTCGTAATCTCGGGTGGCGGTCTCTTAAGAGTTGTCAGCTTGATCTGGAACTACCCCATGTTTGCTGCAAATAAGACCGAGGCAGTGAAAAAATGCTAGCAGGCAACCCCAACCAAGAAAGCCGACCTCTTAGATCGCGCTCTGCCAGCTTGCGGACGATTCTGGAGAGGTAAGTTGACATTCGAAAACCGAGGAACTTCGCGTTTTTACACGTCCTTATATGGACACCGCCCGGTTTGCCAGGTTGATCGTGATGTGATGCCGCAACGACGTATCGGCTGCGGTCTTATATCCGGCTTTACGCAGGCCGAAGCCGCGAGCCCTGATGGAATGCGCCAGGAATGTCCTCATCTCGGCCGCGTGCTTCAGGCACAAGGCTGTGTTCAGGTTTGCACTCCTGCGGTCCGACCTGTTTTGCCATCACATTGAAATCAACACTAGCAACCTACCAGTTCCATGACGCATCACCGCTATGCGGGTCTGTGGCTTACATGATTCGCTGCGTACGAAGTCTCGTGAGCAAGGATCGCTCAGGCGGTTCTGGCCATTTTGTTTTGCCAAGGCTACCGCCGCCACATTTGCTCGGCGTCTCGCCTGAATCGCCTTTTTCCACGCCGTTGGTACTTTGGTGTGACACAGAACAGAACGTGCCCCATGTATCAATGAGGTACGCAGGTATGGGTCACCGCGCTTTGAGATCGAGCCGAGCCGTATCCTTCCGCCCGTACCGTTCTGACGAGGAACGAGTCCCAGAAACGCTGCGAACTTGCGTTCTGACTTGAATGCCTTCGCGTCTTCAATTGTTGCCACAAGAGCCGTTGCAGTTATCCGGCCGATTCCCGGTACTTCGAAAATCGCACGGCATGCCGCTTCCTGCCTCTGCCATGCACCAATCCTCTTCTCGAGTTGATTGATGTCTTCCTCAAACAGGTTGATGCGGCGCAACTGTTCGAGGAGGTTCAGAACTATTGATCGGGGCAGCGTGTCTTCGAGTTCAGCCATGCGCACCCTGATCTCATCGAGCCCTGCAACGCGTCCTGCGCGAAACGTAACGCCAAATTCATACAGCAACCCGCGCAGCTGATTTTTTTGCATTGTTCGAAACTTGACGAGCAACGAGCGCATACGATGAAGGCTTAGCATCACTTGCTGATCCTCTGTTTTGGCGGCAACCGTACGCATGCTTCGAGGGCAACGCGACCGGCGGGGTGTTGCGCCGGAAATGTAATCAGATCGTCACGTCCGAACTTCCGATTCGCGATCTCGCCAGTTTGGGTGTCGACCCAGTACAGCTGGAACACCCGCTTTGCAATGTCGAGTCCGTATGTCGTAGCATTCATCTGGGGCCTACGTTCCTTAAGTGGTTGTGTCGCAACTCCACTCTGGCACATTGATGCCGTTCGGTTCCTGGAGGCCCTCAGTCATGCTTAATTCCACGGAGGGAGGGCGGAGTCCATTCCATCTCGGTCGTTTCCAGTCATACGGAAGAATCAGAAGAAGCACAGGCCGCCGCAGGCGGCCTGGATGTAGAGGTATTGGCCGTTCATCTCCAACTGACTTCACGCTGCAGCAGAAGGACGCGTTAAAGGTTTTGTCAGCGAATTTGCCAAGAGGATAAGCAAACCGACAAAACTGAGCGCCGCCCCTGCCCAAAGCGGGGAGACATACCCGAAGCCGGCTTGTAGGGCCATTCCGCCCAACCACGCGCCAAGCGCGTTGCCTATATTGAATGCGGCGATGTTGGTGCCGGAGGCCATGGTAGGAGCGTCGCTGGCAAAGCTCATGATCCGTAGCATCAGGCCAGGCGCCGTCGCCAGCCCGATGGATCCCATCAGCAACAGCGAGATGATCGTCATAATCTTGCTTTGCGCGGTGAGTGCAAACACGATTAGCACTACGGTGAGCAGCGCTAGAAATACGCTCAGTGAGGTATTCAGTGCGCGGTCGGCCGCTTTGCCCCCAACGATATTGCCAATGAACGTGCCCACACCGAACAATACGAGCAGCCACGGCACGGTTGCTGTGGCGAAGCCGCTCACCCGGGTGATGGTGAAGGCTATGTAAGTGAAGCCTCCAATTACGCCGCCGAAGGCAAGAATGCTGATCGATGCCGAAATCCATACCTGCGTGCGGCCAAACACGGCAAGTTCCGTTCGCAGGCTGTTGGTCGGAGCTAGGAGCCTAGGCACCAACAGGCGGATGCCTAGCATGGTGACGACACCGATGATCGCGAGCGCCCAGAACGTCGACCGCCAGCCGAGTTGCAGCCCCAGGAAGGTGCCCAGTGGAACACCGAGTATGTTGGACACAGTAAGGCCCGCAAACATCAATGAGATGGCACTGGCTTTCTTGTTAGCTTCGACCATGTCGGATGCAACGACTGCACCGACACTGAAGAAGGCGCCATGACAAAGTGCTGCCACGATCCGCCCCGCCAGCAGGGTTTCGTAGCTCGATGCCATGGCGGAAATCAGGTTCCCGGCAATGAAGAGCCCCATCAACATGAGCAGTGTGCGCCGACGCTCAAATCTGGCCATCAAGGCAGTGAGGGCTAGTGCGCCTATGGCTACGCTCAACGCATAGCCAGACACCAGGTAGCCGGCTACCTGCTCGGTGACACCAAAATCAGCGGTGACCTGGGGCAGCAGTCCGACAATACCGAACTCGGTGAGACCAATGCCGAACGCACCTAGAGCTAGGGCAAAAAGTCCAATTGGCATTTAAATTTCCTTATCAAGATAAATATGAAAATGCGGTTATTTGAGATATTGATAATGCATTTACCACCTTTGACGTCCGTCTATCTTCTGTTGACCCTCTGCTACCGTTTCTCCGTCCTGCCCAGAATTTAGATGGGTGGTAAAAATATGGATTGCGAGGAATATTCTGTGTCGATAATTCGAATGCGATCGCGTTTTTCAGCTCGCCGAGAAAGTTTGGTGTAAGACAAAAAAACAAGAAACATCGTCGCTGTCTTATAAAGATATGAAAGTTTCTTTGGAGACGATAATAAATTGGCAATGAAGCCATTACAATGTCAAAAGTATAGATATCACTATGCCGAAAAATGGATAGATCAGACGTCACGCTGGATCGTATGCGCACGTTCGTGAGAGTGACGGAACGCGGCAGTTTGTCGGCAGTAGCGCGCGATCTTGGGGTCGGTCAATCGACGATTACGCGGCATCTGTACGAACTGGAAGAGGCGGTGGGCGTGCCTTTGCTCAGTCGGACCACCCGACGCGTTACGCTGACCGAAGAGGGTAGCCGCTACTACGCCAACAGCGTGCAGATCCTGCGGATGGTGGATCAAGCCGGCGAGGAGGTGCGCAGTATGCGCGAAGCACCGGCCGGCACGATACGGATCTCGTGCACGGCTGCATTCGGTGTCCTACACCTTAGTCGGCTCATTTTCGCGTTTCAGGACCGCTATCACGACATATCGGTCGATCTCAGCTTGACCGACGAGCGCATCAACCTCATTCAGGAGGGAATCGATATCGCGGTGCGCCTGGGCCCGCTCAGAGACAGTTCCATGAAGCACCGCTCACTTGGCCAAAGCCGACGCTTGCTGGCGGCGGCCCCCGGCTATCTGGCCGCATACGGCACACCGCGCGTGCCACAGGACTTGGTTGGTCACGAGGGAATCCGCATGTCGAACGTCGCTGGTAGCGACACCCTCGCCTTAGTCGGACCTGGAAGCGAGCGCCATGTAGTGTCGCTTGGCGGACGTCTGCGGGTCGATCACGGACTCGCCGCCCGTGAAGCTTTTTTGGCAGGGCGCGGTATTGGCGCCGCCCACCAATGGTTGATTGAAGATCTGCTGGCCTCGGGACGGCTTGAAGTCGTCCTGCCAGACTATTCGTTGCAGCCCGTACCGCTAAGTATGTTGATTGTACCGGAGCGGTCTGGCGTTTCCCGTGTGCGACTGCTGGTTGATTTTCTGACCAGGCAGATCGGTGACGTCCCAGGGATCGGGAAGGTAAGAACGCTCTGCTGAAAGTGAAGCTGGACGCAACGACGACGCTCGACGAGCCTGCGACTAGCGAAGCGGGAAGTCATACGCAGCACCGACGGGCACTGGTTGCACGGCGATTGCGGCGACGAATCGCCAGATGAAGCACAAGTTCATCATGCGCTCTCTCGGCAGAACCGCACCTGGCGGAAAGATGCGAATTCGTGTTTCTTCAGCATCCACACTGCGATCGCTTACTGCAGCATCAGATGCTTCGGCGGACCTGAAAAAATTCAATTCCCATCGCGGGCGTATTCTGGCGGACGATTGAGTTGCGTCGTACTTCGCCGACTCTGGCAGTTGCGGGAGAGGCGGGCAAGGTTTGCTGCCATATCCCCGGCATTCAGTTACGCGAGTACAAGCAATACGGGGCCAATCCTCAGACCGACATTGGCACACAAGGCTTGGAGCAGGTTATACCGCCTTGGCGCTCAGCACCGCGTGTAACGCGTAGTAGGTTTGTCCCTTGAGCCGGCGACGCTGTATGCCGTGGTCCTGTTCCACATGCCCGATGTCTGTTCCATCGCTTGGTAGCGTTTTAACCATCTTCGTTTTGCTCTGTTTTTACTGGGGGCCACTTGCATTTAGTAGCGTGTTAGACCTCCTTGTTGAACGCTGCGAAGTGGACGAGCATGAGCACGGTAAATCTGAAGAAGTGCAGGCCTGTCAGGGTTTCGGGTAGCCGCTCGTAGTCTCTGGCCCGGCGTCGGAAACGGTTCATCCGGTCAGTGGTGCATTTGACCACCGAGCGACGTGACAACAGCGCTAAGCGTTTTTACGCCAAATGAGAATTCACTTGCACCTTGCCACGCGGCGGGGGGGCCACCCCCCTAGGCCCAGGGTTTTTGGCAGGATTGCAACACTTGATGCGAAGAAGTACAGTGTCGCAACAATTGATCAATCCAGAGAAATTCCAGAAAAATGCAGGGCCGCATCGGCTGGCCGAGGAGAAATGACGTCATGAAACGATTGAAGCTGACCACCTGGATCGTCTTCGGCATGGTGCTGGGGATTGCGACGGGCTACGCGTGCCACCGCGCGATTAGCGACGCGCAGACGCTGAAGTCTGTCGCCGATGCCTTCGGCCTCGTCACCGATCTGTTCCTGCGGCTCATCAAGATGATCGTTGCGCCGCTGGTGTTCACGACCCTCGTGGTGGGCGTAGGCAAGATGGGCGACGCGAAGGCGGTGGGGCGCATTGGCGTGCGCACGCTCGCGTGGTTCCTCGGCGCGACCTTTGTTTCGCTGCTGCTCGGCGCGCTGGTCGCCAATTGGCTCCAGCCGGGCGCGGGCCTGCATTTGCCGCTGCCGGATTCGCACGCGGCCACCGGTATTCAGGCCGGTTCGATCTCGCTCAAGGAGTTCCTCACGCATCTGGTGCCCAAGAGCGTGGTGCAGGCGATGGCCGAAAACGAGATCCTCCAGATCGTTGTGTTCGCAGCGTTTTTCAGTCTTGGCATCATCGCGATCGGCGAGCCCGCGCAAGGCATCGTCGTGTTGCTCGAACAGATTTCGGCGGTCATGTTCAAGGTGACGGGCTACGTGATGGCGTTCGCGCCGGTGGCCGTGTTCGCGGCGCTCGCGCACGTGGTGGCCGTTCAGGGGCTGGGCGTGCTGCTCAGTTACGGCACCTTCATGGGCGTGTTCATCGGCGCGCTGGTGTTGTTGTGGTGCGCGATTGTCGGTGCGGGCGGGCTGGTGCTGGGTGGACGCGTGTTTGGTCTCGTGCGCGCCGTGCGCCTGCCGATGCTGCTGGCGTTCAGCACGGCGAGCAGCGAATCGGCTTATCCGAAGCTGCTGGAGCAACTCGAGCGCAGCGGCGTGCCGCGGCGTATTTCGAGCTTCGTGTTGCCGCTCGGCTATTCGTTCAATCTCGACGGCTCGATGATCTACTGCACGTTCGCCACGCTGTTTATCGCGCAGGCGTACGGCATCCATCTGTCGTTCATGCAGCAGGCGACGATGATGGCGATCCTGATGCTCACGAGCAAGGGTATGGCGGCGGTGCCGAAGGCTTCGCTCGTGGTGATCGCGGCGACGCTCGGCCAGTTCAACATTCCGGAGGCCGGGCTGCTGCTCATCATGGGCGTGGACACCTTCCTCGACATGGGCCGCACGGCGACCAACGTGCTCGGCAACAGCGTGGCCGCAGCGGTCGTGACGAAGTGGGAAGGGCAGCCAGGCGCGGTGCTGAGCGACGACGAATACGCGGCGCTGATCGGCGAACGTGAGCGCGAGGCTCAGGCCAGCGGCGAACGCGCGCTGGCTTGAATCGGTGAACGATCGCGTCGGGGCGGGCGTGCGCAAACGTGCGTCGCCCCGACCCGGCGCGCGCCGCTCAGGTGCTGGAGACACGCCCGGTCAGCACCACACGACGCGGTCGTACGCGACGGTACGCCGATACACGTTCTTGCCGCGCCAGCTCGAAAATTCCATGTAGGCACATTCGAGCACCAGAATCCAGTTCGTCACGCTCATGATCAACCCCGTTATTGGTTTGAATGCAGAACCAGTCTAGGGCCGCGCCTGGCGAGGCGAATCGCCGAGCAGGAGCGGCTTCACCGCCCAGTTCATGCATTCGTGCCGGTTGTTGTGCTGCCCCGGCTTTTATGACCTGCTTTGACCCGCTTGTCTCCACCCTGATGCAAAGCAACTCTGGTGCCTGATTCGCCGGGTGGTCCTCGCCCTTGTTCCGTCCCCTCGAGCACTCACGGGATGACGGATCGCGGGCGTTTCCCGAGTTATCCCTATCTTTCCACGCGCGCGATATTCGATCCGTGCGCTGGCGGACGTTTCGGCGCAGACGTTTTTTCCTTTCCGCGTCTTTCTCGTTGCGTGCGCACCCGATATTGGCGTTTAAACGCGAGAGCGGCATCGCAATCGTGCGCGCCATCGTGCCCTTATCCGTCAAGATCACCGCATTTTCGGCCAGGGGCGCCACACGGTAAAAATGACCCGCTATGCTTGTACTAAACGTATCGCAGGCACCTGAAACCCCTTGTTTTACGGGGTGAGATCGCTTCATGCGACGGCCGTGAGGTACGCAGCGATATCCGCATTCAGCCGATGCGCGCCGCCCGCGCGCTCGCGAGTGGTCCCGAGATGGCCTCCCCCGCCGTCTCGCTCTTCGCCTGCCGTTTCCGAGAGGGACGGCAGGCTTTTTTCTGGTGTGTTGTATCGGCAGGGTATGGCCGTGAAGATGTCGTGCAGGGCGCGCGCGTATTAGACTGGCGCGTCGAGCTTGTGGGGCGCAATCGGTTTTGCAGCCGATCGAAATCGGCGGCAATCAGAGGCATGCGGCCCCCTTGGCATTGTTGCAAGCCTTTCCGCACGGACTTCATGCTCAAGAATCTCTGGTACGTCGTGGCCGCGTCGGCCGATCTGCGCGACGCGCTGCTGCCGGTCACGCTGCTTGGCCATCGCTTCGTCGCGTTTCGCGATGCGGCGGGCAACGCGCGTCTGCTTTCCGATATCTGCGTGCATCGCGGCGCGTCGCTCAGCGCGGGTCGCCGCGTGAACGGCGAGGTGCAGTGTCCCTATCACGGCTGGCGCTATGGCGGTGACGGCGTCTGCACGCAGATTCCCGCGCAGCCGCAGGCGCGCGTGCCGGCGCGTGCGCGCGTGGACGGTTATCCCGTGATCGAACGTTACGGCTGGGTGTGGGCCTTCCTTGGCGATCTGCCCGAGGCCGAGCGAGCGCCGCTGCCCCCGCTCGATTGGGCCGCCGACCCGAACGTGCGCGTGGTGCACGGCACGTTCGACTGGCGTGCGAACTGGGAGCGCATCGTCGAAAACGGGCTGGATTTCGCGCACGCGCCTTTCGTGCACGGTACGTCGTTCGGTGCGCCTGACCGGCCCGAGATCGACAGTTTCGAAGTGAGCGCCGCCGACGCATGGAGCGCGCACGCGCGCCTGGTGATGGGCCGGCCGGTGCGCCGGGGGCTGCTACGCCGCACGCCCACAGGCGAGCACGTCGACGTGGTCACCCAGACGGGCTTTCACCTGAGCGGCCCATGCGCGACGCTCGAACTCACGCTCGGCAACGGCTGGCGGATTTTCATCGCTTCGGCGCATGTGCCCGTGGACGCACTGCATACGCGCACCTACTGGATGATGGGCCGCACGTTCCTGAAACAGGCGATGTTCGATGGGCGCTTTCGCCGGCGCAACCTGCGCGTGTTCGCCGAAGATCATGCCGTGCTCGAACGTATTCGCCCCGAGCGTGTGCCTGAGGGCTGGCAAACCGAGGTGTCGGTGAAATCGGACGCCTTGCAGATTGCGTTTCGGCAGCGCGTGCGGGCGTTGGAAGAACGCGGCTGGCTGCTCGGCGAAGCGGACCAGCCGGGCCAGATGCAGGCGCAGGCGCAGCGCACGGTCAAGGTGATCGCATGTCCGGCGCGCCGCGAAGTCTCATCGTGGGCGCTGGACGCGTGTTGAAGCGCGCAATGAGCGCAATGAGCGCAATGAGCGCAATGAACGCGCCCGCGCGCAAGCTGCCGCGCGGGCGCGATAGGGCAGGCAATCAACCGTTGCGCTTGAGTCGCGCTGGATCTCGGGGTTAGTGACGGCCGAGATCGTCGCGCGGCGGCACCACGGGCTCGACGCCTTCCCAGTACGGTTCGCTGCCGTAGTACGCGTGAACGGTGCTGCCCCACGTGGCATCGGCCATCGACGGCCAATGATCCTTGTCGAAGCCCGGCGCATTGCGCACGCGTTCCGCCGAGACGTTGAGCAGGAAGCACTTGCGGCTCGTGTCGAGCGTCAGCGCGCTCCACGGAATCGCCAGCAACTTGTCGCCGATACCGAGAAAGCCGCCGCTCGACATCACGACATAGGCAATCCGGCCGCTTTGCACGTCGAGCATGATGTCCTTGACCTTGCCGATTTCTTCGCCATCCGAACTAAGGATGTGATCGCCATCGAGCGTGCTGGCGGCCATCACATCGGGGCCGGGACCGGCCGCCGTGGATGAGCCCTTGCCGACGATGCGTGCGCCATTGCCCGTGGGCATGGGGTTGGGGGTGAAGGTAGGCATGTCCGTCTCCTTGAGGCACTCCGTTGAGTTCGTCCGGACCACTGCACTAGCCACGAAATCAGCCACGAAATCAGCCGTGAATGCGATGGATGCCGTGGCCCGGACGTCGTGCCTTCTCTAGCGCAATGCGCGTGCCGTGCCCGCTTTCGTCTTCCGCACTTGATCTTAAGACGCCGTGCCCGGCCGCAAGGTAATCCCGGAGGTTGCCCCCACGCCCGCCAGACGACCGGCGCTCTGGAAGAACGCGCGCTCGGCGGCCGTGTTCATCACGAGGATGCTGATGCGACGGTTCTGCGGGTTGTCGGCTTCGCCCTGATCGAGCGGCAGGACGTCGGCGAGCCCGCGCACCTGTAACAAGCGGTCCTCGCGCAGATGGCCCGCCACCAGCGCGCGCCGCGCGGCGTTGGCGCGCTCGCTCGACAGCTCCCAGTTCGAGTAGCCCGCGACGCCGCCCGAATACGGGACGGAATCGGTATGGCCCGCGATGGAGATGCCGCTGTCCACGTCGTTCAACGCGCTGCCGATTTCCACGAGAATCGCCCAGGCGTAGTCTTCGAGTTTCGCGCTGCCGGTTGCGAACATGGGGCGCTTGAGCGAATCGACGAGTTCGATGCGCAGGCCCTCGTCGGTAATGGTCACGCGGATCTGGTCCTTGAAGGCGCTCAGCGCGGGCTTCTGCTCGATCAACGCGGAAAGCCGCGCTTTTAGCTGGGCGAGACGGGCCTTGTCGGCGCTCTCGTTCGGTGCGACGGAGACCGGCACCGCGCGCGTGGCCGAAGGCTGCGCGTTCGCGCCGCCCACGGCGGCCAGTTTGTTCGACAGATCGTGACCGCCGCCGTTGATGAGACTCGGACTCGGATTCGCCGAGTTGGGCTTGCCGCCCAGCATGCTGGAAAGCGGCGTATTGAAGTACTTCTCGATGCCGTCGCGATCGTACTGCGATGTCGAGCCCAGCAGCCACATGAGCAGGAAGAACGCCATCATCGCGGTGACGAAGTCCGCATACGCGATCTTCCACGCGCCGCCGTGGTGGCCATCATGGCCGGCCTTTTTTACCCGGCGCACGATGATCGGTGCCGTGCTGCTCTGGCTGCCCTGCGCGTCGCGCGGTCGTTCTGCCATGTCGTTCTCCCTGGCGTTTGCGGCGCGCTTAAGCGGCCTTCGGGGTCTTGGTCGCGCGCACCGTTTCATCGAGCTCCTGGAAGCTCGGGCGATCCGCGGTGAAGAGCACCTTGCGGCCGAACTCCACCGCCACGGCCGGCGCGTAGCCCGCCAGCGACGCAAGCAGCACGGCCTTCACGCACTGATAGGGCTTGGCGGCGACGCGGCCCTTGGCGTTCAGCAGATCAGCGAGCGGGCCGACGAAACCATAGGCCAGCAGAATGCCGAGGAACGTGCCCACCAGCGCGCCCGCGATCATTTCGCCGAGCACGGCGGGAGGTTGGCCAACCGAGCCCATCGTGTGCACGACGCCCATCACCGCGGCCACGATGCCAAAGGCGGGCAGACCGTCGGCCATTTTCTGGATCGCGTTGGGCGCGACCGAGACCTCGGCGTGATGCGTGTCGAGCTCTTCGTCCATGAGGTCCTGAATCTCAATGGCGTTCACGTTGCCGCCCGTCATCATGCGCAGATAGTCGACGATGAAGTCGCGCAGATGATGGTCGGCGAGCACGCGTGCGTACTTCTGGAAGATCGGGCTGTTCTCCGGCGCTTCGATATCGGCTTCGAGCGCCATCATGCCTTCCTTGCGCGCCTTCTGAAGCAACTCGTAAAGCAGCGCAATCAGCTCCAGGTACTGCGCCTTCGTGTAGCCGCCGCCCTTGAAGCACGACGGCAGCGCCTTGAGCGTCTTGCCGAGCGTCGCGCGTGGATTGCTGACCACGAACGCGCCCAGCGCCGCGCCAAAAATACATAGCAGTTCGAACGGTTGCACGAGTGCCGGCAGATGGCCGCCCACCCCAACGAAACTGCCGATTACCGAGCCGAGGACCACGATCCAGCCGATTGCGACGAACATGTTGTTTCCTTTTCTCTCTGTCAATCAGACGCAGACGCCGCGCATCAAGCCCGTCGCGTGCGGTGACGCGCGAGCAGGCGGCGCGTCGCAAAGTTGGTGGCCGCGCCGGTATGACGCGCGCTGAGGGCGCTGGCGCGGCGGGCGCGGGGCGCGGCACTCGTGGCGGCCTGGTGGCTGGCCGCGAGGCGCGCGGCGCAGGCAAAAGGGTCGCGCAAGGTAATTTTTGCTGCCTGTTCGGGTGATTTCATGACGTTTTTCTTCAAGAACCGTGGCCTGCTTTACGGCGGCTCGACACGTTGCTGAAGTCATTTGTCAGTCTTTTTTTGCAGGGTTCGAACAGGGAAATTTTGCATGTTGATTCGGCATCCGAATCAATTGACGAATATTGCCGGTAAGAGAAAAGCGCCTGCTCGACGGGTTCAAACGCAGTGTCGACGCGGTTTGGACCCAGTTCAAGCATGCACGATGATCGCACTGCGATGGCAAGCCCGAGAAACCTGACGCACGATCGTGCACTTATTCAAACTTTTGCGCCTGCGCTTCGAATTTTCCGTTTGGTGTGACGCCTGGGGTCAAAATTACCGGATTGCTGCCGTAAACAAGGGCAGGGCGGACGCCGCCTCACGTCCCAACCCGCCGCGCGCCATCGCGCGCCGATTCCGCCGAGGCGAGACCCGACCATGATTACCGCACCGCTTCCGCTCGACGAAGACCTTCGCCTCCAGGCGCTCAAACGCCTGGAGATTCTCGATTCCGAGCCGGAAGAAGCGTTCGACCGCGTCGCGCGCCTCGCCGCACGCGCGTTCGGCGTGCCCATCGTACTGGTGTCGCTGGTCGACGAAGATCGCCAGTGGTTCAAGTCGCATCACGGTCTCGCGGCCTGTGAAACGCCGCGCAGCATGTCGTTCTGTGCGCACGCGGTGCTCAGCAAGCGCATGCTCGTGGTGGACGACGCGCTAGACGACGAGCGCTTTCTCGACAACCCGCTGGTGCTGGGCGCGCCCTACATCCGCTTCTATGCGGGCGCGCCGCTGCGTCTGGCCGATGGCCAGGTGATCGGCACGCTCTGCCTGATCGACACGCAACCGCGCAGCCTCGGGGCAGACGACGCGCAAGCTCTCGCCGACTACGCGCAACTGGTCGAGCGCGAACTCGAAGTGCGCCGTCAGTTGATCCACTCGCGCACGGCGCACGAACGCGACCGCCGCTCGCTCGCGATCAGCGAGGCGCGCTTCACGACCGTGTTCAAGGAAACGCCCATCGGCAACGCGCTGGTGGCGCTCGACGGGCACTTCCTCGAAGTCAACCCGATGTTCTCCGAAATCACCGGCTACGACGAGGCGACGCTGCGCAAGCTGACCTTCGCCGAAGTCACGCACCCCGCCGATGTCGCCTCGGATGTGGCGCTGGCGGCGGAGCTGGTGGCGGGCAAGCAGACGACGTACGCAACCGAAAAGCGCTACGTGCGCCCGGATGGCACGGCGATCTGGGTGAATCTCGCGGTGACCCTGCTGCGCGACGCCACGGGGGTGCCGCTGCACTTCATCGCCGCCGTCCAGGATATCGACAGCCGCAAGCGCAGCGAAGAGGCGCTGGGCAATTACCACGCGGAACTGGAAGAGCGCGTGCGCGAACGCACCACGGAGTTGCGCCGCAGCCGCGACGCCTTGCAGACCATCACCGACAACCTGCCTGTGCTGATCGCCGTGGTGGATCGCGACCTGCGCTATCAGTTCAACAACGAGACCTTCAGGCGCGTGCTGGCGACGCCGTCGGCGATGCTGCGCGGTGCGAGCGTGCGCGATACGCTGCGGCCCGAAGTGTTCGAGCAATTGCAGCCGTATTTCGCGCGCGCACTGGCGGGTGAGCGCGTGACCTGCAACGAGGTGCGTTATCGCGCGGACGAAGAGCGCATCTGGTGCACGACCTATATTCCCGCCGAGCGCGAGGGCAAGGTCACGGGGTTTTATGTGATGTCGCACGACGTCACCGAACAGCGCCACACCGAGCAGCGCCTGCGCGAAAACGCGTTGATTGACCCGCTCACGGGGCTGGCGAACCGGCGCGCGCTCGAAGAGGAACTGGGCGCGACGCTCGCTGACGGGAGCCCTTTCGCGCTGTTCTTCATCGACCTGGACGGCTTCAAGAGCATCAACGATCGATACGGTCACGACACCGGCGACGCGCTGCTGCGCGAGGTCGCGAACCGTCTCAAGTCGACGGTGCGCGCGGGCGATTTCGTGAGCCGTCTGGGCGGCGACGAGTTTGTGATGCTCAGCCGCGGCGTGACCGAATCGATGAGCGCGGAGCGCATTGCCCAGGCGGCCTGCCACGCGCTTGCCCGGCCCTTCGTGGCAGGCGGCCAGATTGTCGAGACCAGCGCGAGCGTGGGCGTGGCGCTGCACAGCGCGGACGAAGGCGGCGGGCGGCCCGACGAGCCGCTTTGTCTCGCCGATGCCGCGATGTACGAGGCCAAGCGCGCAGGGCGCAATACGTGGCGGTTGGCCCGGCAAGCGGCGCGCGCGGTGTCGTTGGTGCAGTAAGTCACGCACAAAGGCGCAACGCTCACAATGCCCAGGCGCCACGCCTTGGGCACAAAAACTGCTCAACTCCCCCGCAGTGGCTTTGCTCCGGCACTTTGGAGCCTGAATTGCGCATTGCCGTGCGCAATAGCGGCCGCGACGCGATAATGCCCTGATTCCTCGGGCCGTCGCTGAGCGCCGCGACCTCGTGCTCGCGTCCAAAGCCAGAGAAAGAAGCGGTGCGTGCCGAACAGGCTCGCTCGCTGCCCATTCGTCAAGTTTCTACGTTTGCCTACCCGGACCCGACCCGTGACCGCATTTCGATCCGCAGCCGAATCCTCGTTCGTCGACGTCCTCGGCGCCTTGCGCCTCGCGACCGCGTCCCGCCACGAAAGCGCCGAGCGCGCCATGCCGCTCGCCGTCCCCGTGCCCACGCTGACCGATTACCGGCAGCATCTGCTGGTTTTACACGCGTGGCTCGCGCCGCTCGAAGCCTGGATGCAGCGCTTCGAGGACGGCCCGCAAGACCCCGCCTTGCTGCCGCCGCTCGCGCGTCTCGCGCTGATCGAGCGCGATCTCGCGCATCCGGCCTTGCATGGCGCACAGGCTCAAGCGCAGCCGCACAGCGCCCCGACCACCGCCGCCCACGCGCTCGCACCGCTCGAAGCCGCCGCCGCGTGGCGCTGGGGCGCCTGCTACGTGATCGAAGGCTCGCAACTGGGCGGCGCGGTGCTGCTGCGCCGCTACGCGGGCGCTTTCGCACCGCATCCGCTCGACTATCTCAGCGGCGATGGCAACGCGCCCGGTCCGCGCTGGCACGCCTTCGTGGCCGCCATGCGGCACGCCGTGCACACGCCGCGCGAGGTCGATCAGGCCTGCGCGGGCGCGCGCGCCGCGTTCGATCGCCTGATTGCGCTGCTGCCCGACTTCGCGCCGGCTGCCTTGCCCAACGCCGCGCGCGCCGTGACGGCCTGAGCGTTCAGCTTTACCGCCTCATCATGTCCGAGCCTCTGTCCGCCACCCCGGCCTCCCGTTCCGATCCGTCGGCCGCGACCGACGTCGGTGAGATCTTCGAGTCGCTGCCCGACGCCTGGCTCGTGCTCGACGCCGCGATGACCGTGGTGGCCGCCAATCGCGCCTATCTCGCGCTGGTGGCGACCGAGCGCTCGGCGGTGCTGGGGCGCTCGGTCTACGAGATCAATCAGGCGGGGTCGGCGGCGCAGCGCGAGTCGCGTCGTCGCTGGCTCGATTCGATGCTGGGCGAGGGCGTGCCCGGCGAGAGCCGCCTTGGGCCGCCGATCCGCTACGACCTGGCCTGCGTCGACGACGGCCCGCTCGTGCCGCGCTACTGGCAGGTGCGCGTCACGTTGATGAGCACGGCGCGCGGCGAGGGGCTCTACGGGCTGTGCGTGCACGACATCACCGAGCGCATGGAGGACGAGGCGCGCGGGCAGCGCGAGCGCGCCAAGCTGCGTTCACAGGCGCGCCTGCGCCAGGTGCTGATGGAAGAGGCCAACGAACAGTTGCGCCTGCAACAGGAACAGTTGCAGCATGCGCTGGCGTTCGCGAGCGTGGGCGCGTGGGAACTCCAGAAGCAAACCGGCGTGTTCACCTGCAACGACCAGTTCAAGACACTGCTGGGTCTGCCCGTTGCCGCGACGGTCACCGAGTCGAGATTGTTCGGTGAGCTGATCGATCAGGAGTATCGCGAACGCGTGCGAACCGCGTTCGATGCCGCGCGTTTTGCCGACGCCCCGGTCGAAGTCGACTTCCGCGTGACCTGGCCCAACCGCGAACGGCGCTGGATCCTGTTGCGCGCGGCGCGTCCGCGCGGCCGCGATGCGCTGGGCGGCGTGGCGTCGATCGTCGGGCTGGCGCTCGATATCTCCATGCGCAAGGAGTCGGAACTGGAGCATCAGGCGGCGGCCGAGAGCGAGCGCGCCGCGCGCGAGCGCAGCGAAGAGGCCACACGCGCGATGGATCACTTCGTCGCGGCGGTGAGCCACGAATTGCGCTCGCCGCTGGGCGCGATCCAGTCGTGGGCCACGCTCCTGCAACGCTCGGGCGACCTCGCGCATATGGCCCGCGCGGGCACCGTGATCGAGCGCAACGCGCGCCAGCTCGCGCTGATGGTCGACGATCTGCTCGACAGCGGTGCGATCGCCACCGGCAAGCTCTCGATCGAACTGGCGCCCGTGGACCTGGGTGCGCTGGCGGGCAATATCGCCGAAGACATGCGCATGCGCATCGAGGAAAAAGGCGTGCGTCTCGTGGCCGACGATCTCGATTCCTGCTTCGTGATGGCCGACGAAAAACGCTTGCGCCAGGTGATCTGGAATCTCATGACCAACGCGCTCAAATTCTGCGAGACGGGCGAGATCGTCGTGAGCGTGCGTGCCGTTGCGTCGCCGCTCACGCACGGCGGCACGGCGGAGTTGAGCGTGCGCGATGCGGGGCGCGGCATCGCGCCCGAGGTGCTGGAACGCATCTTCGAGCGCTTTTATCAGGCGAGCGGCAGTGGGCGCGCTTCGGGTCTCGGCCTGGGGCTGTGGCTCGCGCGCAGCATTGTGCGCCTGCACGGCGGCACCATCTGGGCCGAGAGCCAGGGCGAAGGCCAGGGCGCGACGTTCCGCGTGAGCCTGCCGCGTTATCGTTAGCGCCGGACTGCCTGCACGGCGCGAGCGGTACAATCCGGGCTTTGCGTCGCGCGCGTTTTCATCATGACCGACTCCACGCCCTCTACACCCGCCACGCCGCTAGAGCGCCTCATGCAGCAGGTGCTCGCGTTTCGCGAAGCGCGCGACTGGCAGCAATTTCATACGCTGCGCAATCTGATCGTCTCGACCAGCATCGAGGCGGGCGAATTGCTCGAAACGATCCAGTGGAAGGACGATGCGCAGATCGCCGCCCTGCTTGCCGATCCGCAGGGCCGCGCGCACCTCGAACAGGAATGCGCCGATGTCTTCATCTACCTGCTGCTGGTGGCGCATACGGCAGGCTTCGATCTCGTAAAGGCGGCGGCCGACAAGGTGCGCGTGAACGAGACGCGCTATCCGGTCGACAAGGCGAAGGGCAACGCAAAAAAGCATAGCGAGCTTTGATGCGCGGTCAGCGACGCGCAGTTAACGGCTATAAGGCGGCGGCTCGTTGAGCACGGCCCAGAACACGCCGAGATCGTTGATTGCGTCCATGAAATCGTCGAACTCTACGGGCTTGACGACATAGGCATTCACGCCCAGATCGTAGCTGCGCAGCAGGTCCTTCTCTTCGCGTGACGACGTGAGCATGACGATGGGCACGCGCCTGAGCCGGTCGTCCTCGCGCACGAGCTTGAGCACCTCATGGCCGTCGAGTTTGGGCAGCTTCTTGTCGAGCAGGATCACGGCGGGGTTTTCGTCCGCGCGATCGGCCCACTGGCCTTCGCGACGCAGATAGTCGAGCGCTTCCGCACCATCGCGCAGCGCGACCACCGGATTCGCGAGCCGGGCTTTTTCGAGCGCGATCAAGGTCAGCTCGATATCGTTGGGATTGTCTTCCACCAGCAGGATGGGTCTCAGCACGACGTTTTCCTTCTATTACCGCGCTTGCGCGCGTGATTGCCTGATGAATGTTTGCTGCTTATTCCGGTTTGCGCACGTTCCTGAACGGCTGCGTATCCGGCGAGAGCGACGCGAGTCGCGCCACCGCGGCGGCAGCCGTCTCGCCTTGATGCGGCCGGTTCTGCTCGGGCGGGGCTGCGCTCGTGCGCGGAATCGCGAACGACACCGTGGTGCCCACGTTCAGTTGGCTGTCCGCCCAGGCCCGGCCGTCGTGACGCTCGACGATGCGTTTGACGCTCGCAAGTCCGATGCCCGTGCCTTCGAAATCCTCGAAGCGATGCAGCCGCTGGAACACGCCGAACAGCTTGCTCACGTAGCGAGCGTCGAAGCCCACGCCGTTGTCGCGCACGAACACGATATCGTGATCGGCGAGCGGTGAATCGGCCTTGCCTGCCTCCCAGCCGATCTCGATGATCGCAGGGTCGTCCGCACTCGCATGATTGCGCGTGAACTTCACGGCGTTGTCGATCAGGTTGCGCAGGACCACATGCATGAGCACCGGATCGACCACGAGCGTCTGCAACGCACCGACGCGCCATTCGATTGCGCGCTGTGCATGATCGCGCTGGTGGTCGGTCACGAGTTCCTTGACGAGGCGATTCAGATCGACGCGCTGCTTGTGCAAGGCGGCGCGGCCCATCTGCGAGAACGCCAGCAGATCGTCCACGAGCTTGCCGCCAAAGCGCGCCGAATCGGCGATGCGCTCGATGAAGTGTTGGCCGCGCGTCGAGAGATTCGCGCTCTCGCCTTGTGCGAGCAGATCGGCGAAACCGGCGATATGGCGCAGCGGCGCGCGCAGATCGTGCGAAACCGTATACGAGAACCCTTCGAGTTCTTCGTTCGCACGGCCTAGTTCGAGCGCGAGCTGGGCGAGTTCCTCGGCGCGGCGCAGCACGATGTCGAGCAGCGCGGCGCGAAATTCCAGCGCGATTTCCTGCTCGGCGGCATGCCAGGGCAGCGAGCGCTCGCGTACGACTTCAGTCCAGACGTCGAAGCTCGCGCGCGGCGAGAGCGAACTCGCGAGCGTCGCCAGTGAGGCCAGTTTCGCGCGCGGGTCGCCGGCCCATTTGAGTGCGCGCACAACTTCCGGACGGAACCAGATGACGTAGTTGCGAAAGAGCCGCGAGATCGACACCGCAAGCATGCCGGCTGCGTCGTGATGAAAGGGCAGACCCGTCGCCTGGGCGAACTCGTCGGTCGCATGGATCTCGCCATCGCGCCCGTCGAGCCAGGTGAGGATCGCTTCGATGCGGGCGGTGTCGGGCGTCGTGCCTACCGTGACGATGCGGCCGTCGAACACGATCGCCGCGCCTGCCGCATTGGCGAGCCCGAGCAGATCGTGCGGTTCGCCGCACAGCGCGCTCACGAAATGCTCGCTGTTGGCCGTGGCGGTGAGCAGTCGCGAGAGACGGCGGCGCAGTTCGAGCCGGTACTCGGCTTGCGCGCGATCCTCGCGCGCCTCGATCTGCAACGAAAGCATCTGCGCGATGTGCTCGCAGGCGGCGCGCACCTCGAAGGCGGGCACGCGCGCGTGGGCGTGATGGCACGAAATGAGGCCCCAGAGTCGCCCGCGCACGACGATCGACATCGACATCGACGAACCGGTGCCCATGTTCTTCATGTATTGCACGTGCACGGGCGAGACGCTGCGCAGCGACGCCCAGGTGAGGTCGGTGGGGCGGCCCGTGGCCGGATGCAGCGGCGGTACGAGCGGCACGCTCGTATAGTCGGCGTCGGCGATCAGGCGGATGCGGTTGTGCACGTAGAGCGCGCGGGCTTGGGAAGGAATGTCCGAAGCGGGGAAGTGCTGGTCGAGGTACGACGCATAGCCCGCGTCGAGCGCTTCGGCGAGCACGTGGCCGTTGCCGTCGTCGTCGAAGCTGTAGACGAGCGTTCGCCCGAAGCCCGTGATGCGTTTGACCTCGCCGGCGGCGAGCCGCGCCAGGTCCTCGATGCTCGTGCCGTCCTGCAGGCCGCGTAAAAACGTGCGCACGAGCGGATAGAGCGAGGAGAACACGTCGGCGGTGCCGAGCGCAGGCTCCAGTTCGACGATGGCGATGCCGTCGTGGCGATGCGCGACGATGGCGAGCGGTGCGTGGGTGTGGGCTTGCGCGTCGTTGGCATCGCTGAGATTGCGCGGATCGGCAATCGCGCCGACGAAGCGCGGTGTGCCGTCGGTGCCGGGTTCGGCGAGAGCACCGAGCGTGGCCTGCGCAGCGGGCTCGCCGATGAGCCGCGCGAGCGGCGCGCCAAGCAGCGCTTGCGCCGTCGTGCCCGCTAGCGCCCCCGTATTCGCGCTGAGTTGCACGATGCGGCCTTCGCCGTCGAGGCTGACCAGAAACCCGTGCGGCTGGATGCTGCCAGGGAGATGGATCGGCTCCCTCGCGCAGTCCGCTTGCGTGGCGGGCGTGCTGGCCGGCGCCTGGTGTGTCATGAATGCTCCGTGATGGGACGCGAGCGAGGGTTCGTCCCGGAATTCTCGAATGGGCCAGCGCGGCGGAAAGTCAAACGGCGTGCGGCTTTGGGGTGAGGGTAGCAATTGGCGTGCCGCGCGCCTGCCCTCAGCTCGTGAGATCTTCTTCCAGCCGCTCGAACACGCGCTGCGTCGCGCCACGCGCGTGCAACGCGAACAGCAGCAGCGAGCGTCCCGTCACCTGATAGACGTCGCCCGCCTCGAATTCCGGCAGTTCGTCGCGCACCGGCATGTTGGTGTCGATGAGGCAGCGCCACTGATCGTTACCTGGCACGGACGGCAGCGTGAAGTCCACCACGTCGTGATAGGCGTTGAGCACGATCAGCATGGTCGCGTCCGAAGCGAGGCGCAGGATGCCGCTCGTCTGCGATCGGCCATCGATCAGCATGCCGAAGCATCGCATTTGCGCATCGTCCCATTGCTCGCCGTTCAGCGGCACGCCCGCGGGCGAGAGCCATTCGACGTCGGTGACGTCGAGCGCCGCGTTGTGCTCGCGCGTGAGGAAGCGATTGCGGCGCAGGACCGGCAGCGCATGGCGCAAGGTCGTGAGCTTGCGCACGAAATCGGCAAGCGCGCGGCCATCTTCGTCGATGCCCTCCCAATCCACCCAGCTCACCTCGTTGTCCTGGCAGTAAGCGTTATTGTTGCCGCGCTGCGTGCGCCCGAATTCGTCGCCGGCCAGCAGCATCGGCGTGCCCTGCGAGAGCAGCAGCGTGGCGAGGAAGTTGCGCTTCTGGCGCTCGCGCAGCGCACGGATTTCGGCGTCGTCGGTCGGGCCTTCGGCGCCGCAATTCCACGAGAGATTGTCCGAGTGTCCGTCGCGATTCTCTTCGCCGTTCGCTTCGTTATGGCGCTCGTTGTACGAGACGAGATCGTGCAGCGTGAAGCCGTCGTGCGCGGTCACGAAGTTCACGCTCGACCAGGGCCGGCGACCGCGACGGTTGAACTTGTCGCCCGAGGCGGCGAGGCGCGTGGCGAGATCGGCGGCCTGGCCTTCGTCGCCCTTCCACCAGCCGCGCACGGTGTCGCGAAAGCGGTCGTTCCATTCGGCCCAGCCCGGCGGAAAGCCGCCCACCTGATAGCCGCCGGGGCCGCAATCCCAGGGCTCGGCGATCAGCTTGACGCTGGAGAGAATCGGGTCCTGGCGGCAACTGTCGAGAAAGCCGCCGCCTTCGTCGAACCCATACGGCTCGCGCCCGAGGATCGTGGCCAGATCGAAGCGGAAACCATCGACGCCCATCTCTAGCACCCAGTAGCGCAGACTGTCCGTGACCATCTGCAACACGCGCGGATGCGAGAGGTTGAGCGTATTGCCGGTGCCCGTGTCGTTGATGTGATAGCGCGGGTTATCGCTGACCAGGCGGTAATACGAGGCATTGTCGATGCCGCGAAACGACAGCGTCGGGCCTAGCTCGCTGCCTTCGGCGGTGTGGTTGTAGACCACGTCGAGGATCACTTCGAGGCCGGCCTGGTGCAGACGATCGACCATGTTCTTGAATTCGTCGATCGAGCCTTGCGCGCCCACGGAAAAGCGCGGGTCGGGCGCGAAGAAGCCAATCGTGTTGTAGCCCCAGTAGTTCGTGAGGCCACGATCGAGCAGGTACGAATCGTTCACGAAGGTATGCACCGGCATCAATTCGACCGACGTCACGCCGAGGCCGCGAATATAGTCGAGCACCTTCGAATTCGCCATGCCCGCGAAGGTGCCGCGCTCTTCCTCGGGCACATCGGGATGGCGGATCGTGTAGCCGCGCACATGCGTCTCGTAGACGATCGCGCGTTCGCGCGCTACGCGCTCGCGCAAGGGGTGGTGCCAGCTGAAGGTCTGATCGACCACGCGGCAGCGCGGCACGTAGCGCGCACTGTCGCGGGTATCGAAGGAAAGGTCCGCATCGGGGCTGTCGAGCGTGTAGCCGAACACCGAGGGATGCCATTTGAGCGCGCCCACGTGCGCCTTCGCGTAGGGATCGAGCAGCAGTTTGTTAGGGTTGAAGCGATGGCCCGCATCCGGCTCGTACGGACCATGCACGCGGTAGCCGTAGATCGCGCCGGGTTCGAGATCGGGCAGGAAGACGTGGAAGATCTCGTCGGTGTACTCGGGCAGCACGATGCGCTCCAGTTCGCGCAGACCGGTCTTGTCGAACAGGCACAACTCGACTTTGGAGGCGTTCGCCGAGAACAGCGCGAAATTCACGCCGTGTCCGGTCCAGGTGGCGCCATGCGGGAACGGCTGGCCTTCGGCGATGCGGGTGGCGGTCTTTTTGCTCATGGGCTCTCGCAGTGGCTGGAGTGGGGCGTGCATGAAGCAGGTTCGCGGCGGATGCTGAACCACGCGCGGCAGACAGCGCAAAGGCGACGGTGGCCCGGCTCAGCTTTTCAAGGATACCGGGTCAAGGAGTAGCAAGCTCCGGGCCAACGCGTGGACGATTGGCGGTGCTGCGATGTTGCGGCGCGGCGCAACGCCGGTGATGCAAGGCGTTCGCCAGGTAGGGAAGGCGATGCGCGCGGCCCCTGGTGGAGGCCGCGCGTGGCGTGACAGGTAGCTTTGGTGTGACGTGCGTGCAGTTTTAGCGGTGGCGCGGCGAGCCTATGCCGCTATGCGCGCCTCAGGTGCGTCTGGGATCACTTGACGGTCTGCACGACCTCGAAGCCCTCGAATTCCGGATGGCTCAGATAGAGCGGGCGGCTCTGGCCGCTGTTGCCGGCGTTGCGGTGCGCGGCGCGGAAGGCGTCCGAGCGCGTCCAGGCCTCGAAGGCCGCGTGGTTCGCCCAGATCGTATGGCTGGCATAGAGCACATGATCCTCGCGCTGCGGACCTTTGAGCAGATGGAACTCGATGAAACCGGGCACCTCCTTGAGATGCGTGTCGCGGCTCGACCAGACTTCCTCGAACGCAGCTTCCGAACCGAGGGCGACCTTGAAGCGATTCATGGCGATGTACATGCGGCAATCCTGTTGGGTGCACTTCGATGGCGGGAGGCCCGCGCGCCTTGAAGCGGATGGCGCGCGCGGCGCCATTCGATTATAGAGGCGCGCGCGCTCACTCCACCGGCAACGCGGCAGGCAGGCGCATGCGATAGAACGAGAGCGCCTGGATGGCGAGCGTGCAGAAAATCGCACTGCCGTAGGCGACCACCATGTGCGTGCGCGTCAACGCGAAACTCAGCACGAAGAAGAATGCCGCAAAGCCGGTAAGGGCCGTCAGCATGCCGCGCATCACCTGCTGCGCCGCGGCGGCGCCGCTGGAGCGATGCGCGAATACCGCGAGGATGATGGCCATGAACGGAAACGAAGCGATCACGCCGGCCGCGCTCGCGCCGACATAAGGCGCGATCAGCGTCACGCTGACGACGAGACCGGCAATCAGCGCCATGCGCAACGGCAGATCCCACCAGGGCGGATCGAACCGGGCGCTCGTCGCCGACGTGTTGGGAATGACGTTGAGCGCCAGCGCGATAGCCAGCAGCGAGAGCAGGAACAGCAGCGCTTGCGGCAGGGCGCTCCATTGCAGAATCGCGGCTACGACGACGAACGCGAGCGCCGCAGCGCTCAACGCGAGACGCCAACCCTGCGCGGCCAGCCGGCAATAGACGAAGCAGAACGCGACTTGCGCGATGGTGGCGACGAGCGAACCCGCCGTGGCCTGGGTGGCGAAGGCCGGACCATGTTCCAGCGCGAGAAACACGGAGATGGGACCCGACGTGAGCGGCATGCCGACGAGCAAACCGCCGACTGCTTCGCCCCAACGGCGCACGGCCAGCGAAGCGGCCACGAGTAACAGCGGCGTGACGATGAGTTTGAAAAGCAGGAGATCCATGATGAGCCAGCGACATTCAATGAAATTGCCCGCTGATATTGAGGGCCGCCACGGCGGCTGACAAACCATTTATCGTCATATAATGCGTGAGTTAAATTCACACATGGCGTCATCGTGTTCGACCGGCTTCCTCCCCTGCAAACACTGCGCGCCTTTGAAGCGACCGGACGTCACCTGAGCATGACGCTGGCGGCTCAGGAATTGCACGTGACGCACGGCGCGGTTAGCCGGCATATCAAGACGCTTGAAAATCACCTGGGTGTCGCGCTGTTTCAGCGGCTGACGCGCCGCATCGTGCTGACCGAGGCGGGGGCGGAATTTCTGCTTTCGGTGACGCGTGTGCTGGGCGAATTGACGAAAGAAGCCGATCGCGTGCGTGCACATGACGGCGTCGAGCGCTTCAAGATCAATGCGAGCGTGTCATTTGCGAATAAATGGCTGGCGCCGCGTTTGCATCGGTTCAAGGCGCGGTATCCGGATCTCGATGTTCATCTCGACGTGACCGATAAATTCGTTGACCTGAACGAAGGTGAGGCCGATGTGGCGATTCGTTACGGCAGTGGGCGTTATCCTCGTCTGCTCGCCGAGCGGGTGCTCGAAGAGACGGTGACGCCGGTTTGCAGTCCGGCTTATCGCGAGAAAATGCGTGGGTTGCGGGCGGTGGATAGTCTTGCGGGTTGCACGTTGCTGCATGAGGATGGCATGTTGGCCAACTGGGAGCAGTGGTTTGCCATGGCCGGCGTCGAGCGTGTGCGTAGTGATCGGGGGCCCGCCTATAGTCATGGGAGTCTGGCTATTGAGGCCGCTATTCGCGGGGAAGGGGTTGCCCTCGGGCGCAGTGTGATCGTTGCCGATGATATCGCCGCCGGGCGGCTTGTTGCGCCGTTTCCTCAATTTCTTTTGCAGGCCGAGCGCGGGCATGATCTTGTTTATCGGATCGGTAGTCGTGATGATCCTAAAGTCTGTGCTCTGCGTAGCTGGCTTGCTGATGAGATTCGGGAATTTCTTCGGCAGGGTTTGTGATTTTTTTTTTCGTGGTTTTTTCTGTTTTGGCCTTTCCTTGTTTTCTTGTCGGTCTATTAGCGTCGCCCCTGTGCGGGGCGGCACCTACTTTTCTTTGCCGCGGCAAAGAAAAGTAGGCAAAAGAAAGCCGCTCACACCGCTAGTGTGACGAAGTCGGCAAACCGCCATTAAGGGGGAAAGGTATAGGAGCATCCGTCACATCGCACCACTAAACAAAGTGACAAGGCCGTCATACATCCGGGGGCGCTACGCGCCCCGTGGGGCATAACGGCAAACCGAAGGTTTGCCAGAATTCGCGAAAATGCCTTCAGTAAGGGCTTTCCCTTGCAGACCCAGCCGCTGCGCGCGTAGCGAGCAGCGGGATGGATGAGTCCTTTGTCACTTCGTTCTGTGGTGCGAGGTGGCAGACGCTCCTATACCTTTCCCCTTGTACGGCGGTTTGCCGACTTCGTCACACTGGCGGTGTGAGCGGCTTTCTTTTGCCTACTTTTCTTTGCCGCGGCAAAGAAAAGTAGGTGCCGCCCCGCACAGGGGCAACGCTAATAGACCGACAACAAAACAAGGAAATGCCAACCCCGCAATAAACCACGAAAAACAAAAGCAAACGCCTAACGCTGAGCCTCGATTCCTATAGAAGCGCGCACGCGCTTAACATCGCTCGCAGAAACGGCGCCCGCATCATTCCCCCATGCAGACCGCACAAAAGTCGCCAATTGAGCGACCTCCTCATCCCCATACCGCCATGCAAAAGGCGGCATAGCGAGCGGCGCAGGCGCGGAAGCGGTGGAAGGCAGCCGCGACCCCGCAAGAATCACAGCGATCAGCGAATCCGGCTGCGCAGCAAGCACCGAAGGATTGCCTGCCAGTGAAGGAAACACGCGCGCAGCGCCTTCCCCATTCTGCCGATGACAAGCCGCACAGCTATCGATATAAATCCGCGCGCCAATATCGTTAGCGTTGCCGGTCATAATCGTGGTGAGCGTGCCATCATCGGCCTTATAAGCCGGCGCAGCAGCATCATTAGAAAGCGGCGTCAGGCTCTTGAGATACACGGCAATAGCATGCAGATCCGCATCGCCAAGATATTGCGTGCTGTGCTCGACCACTTCGCCCATCGGGCCAGTAACAGCGGAATGTTCCGTACGCCCAGTCTTGAGCAAGGCGACGATATCGGCCTCATTCCATTCACCGAGCCCGGTGCCCTTATCGCCCCGAAGATTAACGGGCGAACTGCCATCGATCCGCGCACCCGACAGATAACGCGCGCTGGTGCCATCCAGATCAACCTCCTGAAAGCCCACGCCGCGCGGCGTATGACAAGTGCCGCAGTGCGCCAGCCCTTGCACCAGATACGCACCACGATTCCACTCGACGCTATGCGCATTGTCGGTCTTGAAACGCGAGTCGTCATGAAACAGGCGATTCCAGTAAGCAAGCGGCCAGCGCGCATTGAGCGGCCACGGTATGTCTGCCGCCTGGTTCGCCACCGGAGCTGAGCTCACGCGCGTCGTGAAGTACGCGTAGAGATCGCGCAGATCGCTGTCGCTGACCTTGGCATAGGACGTATAGGGCATCGCCGGATAAAGGTGACGTCCGTCCGGCGTCACGCCCTGGCGCATGGCCAGCGCGAAGTCCTCGAAACTCCAGTTGCCGATGCCGTGCGTTTTATCCGGCGTGATGTTGGTCGAATACACCGCGCCCAACGGCGTGGCGAGCGGCACGCCCCCCGCGAATGGCGCGCCACCTCTTGCCGTGTGGCAGGCCATGCAGTCGCCCGCGCGCGCGAGGTATTCGCCGTGCGCGGCGTTACCGGGCGCCGTAAGCGCCTGGGCGTCGATCGTTACCGCGGGCTTCGCGCGGCTGCCGGCCCACAGGCCGCCCACGACCACGGCGGTCGCAACGAGTGCTACAGAAAGTTTGCGCATGTCGTGCGGCTCCTCAAACCTGGACCATCGGGCCGGGGTTCTTCAAATAGCGCTCGCGAATGTTCGCGGCGGCCCAATAGGCAAGTCCACCCACGAGGCCGGTCGGGTTGTAGCCGATGCCATGCGCGAACACGCTCGCGCCCAGCACGAACACGTTCGATACGTCCCAGCTCTGGAGGTACTTGTTGACCACGGAGGTCTTCGGATCGGCGCCCATCGAGGTGCCGCCGTTCACGTGCGTGCTCTGATACGCCCGCGTGTCCCAGTGCGCGCCCGGTTTGAGAATGCGGCCCGAGATGCTCTTGGGGTTCATCTGCTTGCCGATCTCCATCATCTTGCCCGCCACGTATTCGGAGGCGCGCAGGTCGTTGTCCTGCCAGTCGAGCGTGATGCGCAGCAGCGGTTCGCCATAGGCGTCCTTGTAAGTCGGATCGAGGTCGGCGAAGCAGCCGCGATACGCCATGTTGCTGATCTGCGATTCGATACGGCCCGTGTGCAGGAAGTTATCGGCCACGGCCTGCTTCCATTCGGTGCCCCATTTGGGCGTGCCCTTGGGCAGCGGGATGCCGCGCACCGGGCCGTTGCCGGTCTGCCGGCCCCAGATGATGCCGCCGCCGATGAATCCGAGCGGCCCGTGATCGAAGTTGTCCGCGTTGAATTCCTCGATGGCCTGGCCGCCGCCGCCGGCGCCCATGAACTGGTTGATGTAGACGTCCTTGTCCCAGAACATGTTGACGCTGTTGAGCACCTGGTAGCAGAAGTTGCGGCCCACGGTGCCATCGCCGGTTTCCGCGTTGTACGGTTTGCCGATCTTCGACGACAGCATCAGGCGGATGTTGTGCAACTGGAACGCGCCCAGCACCACCATGTTGGCAGGCTGGAATACTTCGTTACCCTGAGCATCGATATAGGTGACACCGGTGGCCTGTTTGCCGTCCTTGTCCAGTTCGACGCGCAGCACGTGCGAATTCACGCGCAATTCGAAATTGCGTTTGCGCAGCAGGGCCGGAATGATGGCCGTTTGCGGCGAGGCTTTCGAATAGTTCAGGCAGCCGTAGTCGCTGCAAAAGCCGCAGAAGTTGCAGGGTCCAAGCTGGCAGCCATATTCGTTCTGATACGGCCCGGACGCATTGCCCGCGGGCAGCGCAAAGGGCTTGTAGCCCAGCTCGCGCGCGGCCTTTGCAAACAGACGCCCGGTCGGGTGATCGGGCAGCGGCGGCAGCGGGAATTCGCGCGAGCGGTACGCTTCGAACGGATTGCCGCCTTCCTGCGGCTTGCCCTGGATGTTGCCCGCACGGCCCGAGGTGCCGCACACGTATTCCCAGCGGTCGAAATGCGGTTCCAGCTCGTCGTAGCTGACGCCCCAGTCCTGTAGCTGCATGTGTTCGGGAATGAACTTCTCGCCGTAGCGCTCTTTCACGCGGCTAAAGAGGCGCAATTCGTCGGGCATCACGCGCGACTGCACGCCCGACCAGTGCGTGCCCGCGCCGCCCACGCCTTCGCCCGGTTTGAACGAGCCGATCTGGCGATAGGGCAGGGCCGTGTCGTCTTTCGTGTGACGCGTGGTGACGGTGGTTTTCGAGAGATTTTGCAGCAGCGCATTGCGCGCCGAGTATTTGATCTCGTCGACGATTTGCGGGTACGCGAAATTCGGAATCGTGTCGCGACCGTCGCCGCGTTCGAGTGCGACCACGTCGAGGCCCGCGCTGCACAGTTCCATCGCCATGATCGAACCGGTCCAGCCAAAGCCGACGATCACTGCATCGACAGGTTTCTTTTTAATGGTGCTCACTTTGCTTCAACCCCGCTTGCCGTACTGGCTGACCGGTCCGTACGGATACGGTTTCGATTCGCTGACCCACTCGACGTAATCCGCGCGCGCGCCCGGATAGCCGATCATTTTCCACGCGCCCATGTCCTTGTTGCCGCCGTACATCGGGTCGCCGAAATAGCCTTCCATCGTGTTCTTGAGCAGGAAGCCGCTGAAAAACGACTTGAGGTTGAAGTCGTCCTGCACCTTGCCTGCTTCGATATCCTTAAGAAAGGCGATCTGTTGTGCCTTCTCCAACTGGGCGAAGGTCTTGCCGCCGAAATGCGCCTTGCTATAGGCGTCGATCGCGCGAATGCCCAGACGATACTGTTCCTTCGGCGTGAGCTTCGACTGGTAGCCGAACTCGGGCGCGCCCTTCTGGAACGGCCCGTGCATATACCAGCGCGAGGCGTCGCCATAGCCGGTCTGCAACTGGCGGTCGATGTATTGCGGCACGCCCAGTTCCACCGCGCCGGGGCCAACGTGATCTTTCGGGATCAGGCAGTCGCAGGCGGCGTTGACGAAGGCCCATTCGTCGGGTGTGAAATAGCCCGGCTGATAGTGTTCCTGGGCGGGCGTGTCGGGCGGGGGCGCGGAGCGCTTGATGTCGTCCACGGTAGGACGCAGCACGGCGGACGCCGTGCCAACGGCGGCAACGGGCACGATCGCAATCGATCCTTTGAGGAACGAGCGACGACCCGCCTTGTCTGGCGATGTCATGAGAGAGGGGACTCCGGCGAGAGGCGCTTGAGCGCTTGTGATACGTGGGGCGCGCCGCCATAAGGCAAAGGCACGCGCGCCCTGAGACTGGGGGCGTTAAAACGCTGGCTAAAGGAAGCCGAGGCGTCAGGCCACCCGGAAAACCTGCACGGTGTTGCTGAGCTTGCTCGACTGCGTGTCGAGCGCCTGCGCGGCGGCCGTCACCTGTTCAACGAGCGCGGCGTTCTGCTGCGTGACTTCGTCCATCTGCGTGACTGCGGTGTCGACCTGTTCGATTCCGCTTTGCTGCTGTTCCGAAGCCGAGGCGATTTCGTTCATGATCGCCGTGACCCGTTCGACGGCGGTGTGCAGTTCGGACATCGTCGCGCCTGCCGACGACACGAGTTCCGTGCCGTGCGAGACCGTCTCGACCGAGTTCGCGATCAGTTCCTTGATTTCCTTGGCCGCCGCTGCGGAGCGCTGGGCAAGCGAGCGCACTTCGCTCGCGACCACGGCAAAGCCGCGACCCTGTTCGCCCGCGCGCGCCGCTTCCACCGCGGCGTTGAGCGCGAGGATATTGGTCTGGAATGCGATGCCTTCGATCAGCGCGGTGATGTCGGAAATCTTGCGCGAGCTGCCTTCGATCTCGCCCATCGTGCTCACGACACGCTGCACCATGTCGCTGCCGCGCGTGGCGACGTCTGCGGCGGTCTGGGCCAGATCGCTGCCGGTGCGGGCGTTGTCGGTGTTCTGCTTCACCGCCGAGGTGAGCTCGTTCATGCTGGCGGCGGTCTCCTGCAGCGACGCGGCCTGTTCCTCGGTGCGTGCCGACAGGTCGATCATGCCTGCCGCAATCTGGCGCGTCGCGACCGACACGGATTCGCTACCCGAGCGCACCGAGCCCGTGACGTTGCCCAGCTCCTTGCGGGTCTTTTCGATGCTTTCCAGCAGCAGGCCCATTTCGTCATTTCGTTGCGCGCGCACCGTCTGGCTCAGATTGCCCGAGGAGATTTCCTGCAGGCTCTGCAGCGCGTAGTTGAGCGGATTCATGATCGCGGCGCGCAGCATCACCCAGCCGAGACCGGCGGCCAGCAGGCCGAGCACGACCATCACGCCGCTGACGGTCGAGAACAGGTAGAAGTTCGACTCGGCTTCCTCGTAACGCGTCTTGGCATTCTCGTAGAGGTGCTTTTTGACCTCGTTGTTGGCCTCGCTCATCTTGCTGTAGAGGTCCGAGAGCTGCGTCATCGCGATGTTGTCGGCGGTCTCCTTGTCGCCCGCCTGGAGCGCCTTGGTGAACGCGGCCACCGCGTCGCGCATGGCGGTGCGGCGCTCGGTGGTCTTCGCGATCAGCGGCAGCTCGTCGGGCTCGTGCGGCATCTGCTGGAACTTCGACCACCATTCGTCGGAGTTCTTGAAGAAGCCGGCGGCGCGGTCGATCTGGTCGGGCACCGTGGACGCGTCGGGATGCAGCGCCACGCGGTCGAGCACGAGGCGCGTGCGGGCGATGTAGATCTCGGCGTTGTCGATTGCCGTGGATTCGGCGAGCTTGTTGCGATAAGTGTCACGGTTGGCGCTGTTGGCCTTTTCCGTACTGATGAAGCCCAGCACACCGGAAACGGTGAGCAGGGCGGCGAGAAGCGCGAAGGTGAGGGCGATACGCGCTCGAATAGTGAGTGTCATGCGTCTGTACCGGATTGACCAAGGGTGACGCAGCGCAGTTGCCGGCTTGCCGGGGCAGTGGGTCGCTGCGGGCGTACCTCCCTCATATCGTCAATCGTCTGACGATATTTAGGGTGCCCGGCGAAATTTTTAAGAGACTACTGAAAAATTTGTTTGAAATCAGTCTGTAAGCAGGCGAGGAAATTTGTTGTAAGGCGGAAACGTTTGCCAGGCAGTGGGGTGATCTTTCGGATAATTTTGAAAATCATTCAATGGCGCGGCCAATTATCAAACGTGACGGCGGATCGCAGAATGCACTCACACGCACTGCATCACGCGCCCAACCCCGATCACCCGCTCTCAAGGAACCGCCATGAACCTGCAAACCACACTCCGCGCCGCCGCCCTGACTCTCGCCCTGGGCGCTGCGCTGCCCGCCTTCGCCGCCGATACGGCGCCCTCCGCCGACGCCGGGCTCGTAGAGGCGCACGAACTGATCGTCGATAAAAGCTTGCCCGCACAACAGGTTCAGCGGCAGATCCACGCCGCGCGTCTCTATGACACGTTCTGGAGCACCGGCGACGCGTCCCAGGCGCGCGCCGCGCTCGCGCCGGACTTCACCGACCGCACGCTGCCGGCCGGACGGCCCCAGGGTCTTGCCGGCCCGCTGGCTGCCTCGAAGGTCTTTCACGCCGCCGTGCCCGACGTGCATGCGGATGTCGAGCAGATGATCGTTGTGGGCGATCGTGTGGTCACCCATCTGCACTTCACCGGGCATTTCACCGGCACGTTCAATGGCGTGCAGGGCAAGGGGCAGACGGTGGACTTCATCGCCACCGATATCTATCGCATTCGCGACGGCAAGATCAGCGATAACTGGCACCTCGAAGACAACCTGACTTTCCTTCAGCAATTAGGCGTCGTTGCGAAGTGAGTCGATTAACCCGATCGGCTTGTCATGGATTCGATTGTCATTGGCTGAATTCGCAGGGAATGGTCTATGCGCGAAGGCATGGGTTTTCAATTCCACTTCAACGGATGATTCAAGGTGAATTTAAAGGCATCTATTACTTGAAGTAAGCGGTAAGCATATCGCTCGATCAGAAAAATATGCCGTGTACGAAGCCGTTTCGCGATGCGAATGACCGACTCGTAAAAAATGCCTTTAAATATTGAATGCGCATCGCGTGCGGCACAGATTACTCGCGATATTCGTGTTGAATCGCCAATCTGTAACAGGATGTAAGTGTGCTAAAGGTAATGTGACATTGTTCGTATAAATAAAGTGTCGATTCACCAGGTAATTGGCGGGTAATCGATTAATTTCATTTCCCATTTTCTGATGCCCATTCGCGTGAGTGAGTCCGCATGCAGGAGCAAGGTCGATGAAACGAAAGCATCTCCTCGCCGCCGTCGTCGCGGTGCAGATTGCGTTGATGCCGGTTGCGCCACTCGTGCCGCTCGCGCAGGCCGCGGTCTACTCCACTGGGACGGCAACGGCGACCTTCAATGTCACGCTCACGCTACAGGCGAATTGCGCGATTACGGCCAATGCACTCGCCTTCGGCACCAACGGCGTGCTGGGCACGGCGCTCAACCAGCAGACCACATTGAGCGTGACCTGCACGAACACCACGCCTTATAACGTGGGTCTCGATGGCGGCAATGTCACCGGCTCGACCGTGACGAGCCGGCTCATGGCGGGCACGGCCACCGGCAACACAGGCACGACGGTGGGCTTTCAGCTCTATCAGGATTCGGGCCGCACGACGATCTGGGGCAATACGCAGGGCACCAACACGGTGGCCGGCACGGGCTCCGGGGCGGCGCAGACACTCACGGTCTACGGCCAGGTGCCGGCGCAAACCACGCCTAAGCCGGATACCTATCAGACGACAGTCACCGCGACGGTCTACTTTTGACGCGCGGGCTCGCAGGACGCGCCGCGCGCGCCACTGCCGGAGCCGTCGTGGCCGCAGGGTCGTGGCTGTGCTGTGGCGCCGCGATGGCCGCGACATTGCAGATATCACCGGTCACGATCGAGTTCGCTGCGGGTGAGGTCGCGACTGGCCTCACGCTGCGCAATCCCGGCGACACCCCGCTCTATGGTCAGGTGCGCGTGTTCCAGTGGGGACAGGCACAGGGCGACGATGTGCTCACGCCCACGGCCGATGTCATCGCGAGTCCGCCGCTCATCGAAATCGCGCCGCATAGCGATCAGCTCGTGCGCCTCGTGCGCGCGAACGCTTCGTCGTCACAGGGCGCGGGCGCGGCTCCCGATAGCGAGCAGAGCTTTCGCATCCTGATCGACGAGTTGCCCACGCCGGGCACGCCGGGCGCGGAGGGCGTGACGATCCGGCTGCGCTATTCGGTGCCAGTCTTCGTCGACGGGCCAGGCGGCGGGAGCGCGCGGCCGCTGCTTGCATGGCGTCTCGTGCATGGGCCGCAAGGCTATGCGCTGCGCGCCGAAAACGCGGGCACGAAGCGCGCGCAGATCGCCGCGGTGTCGCTGTTCGACGAGGCGGGCCACCGCTGGGATCTGACGCGCGGGCTGCTCGGCTATGCGCTCGCGCGGCAGAGCCGTCAGTGGAGCGTGCCGGTGCCCGCCGATGCGAAATTCGACGGTCAGCTCAAGGTGCGGGCGACGGTCAACACGTTGCCGCTCGAAGGAACGGTGTCGGTCGAGCAGGGAGGCTGATAGCGCGACAAAGAGCGAGGCTGAAAGCGAGACCCCGGCGCGGTGGCTCGTCGGCGCAAGCGTCACCCAGGCGGCGCGCGCCGGAGGACAGCATGAAACGAACGACGAAGAATGAGACGAACTCGGAGCGCTGGGCGCCGTGGCCGGGCGAGGCGCATGGTGTCGATGGCGGCGCTGCTGGCGTTTCTCAGCGCCGCGGCGCATGCGCAAGGACAGTTGATCAACGCAGGCGCGATGGATACGCGTGATCTGTATCTCGAAGTCGATGTGAACGGCCAGCGTACTGCCCAGATCGTGCATTTCCGCCAACTGGGCGGTCATCTTTTCGCGAGCGGCGACGACCTTTCGCAGGTGGGCGTGGCGACGGCGCAGCTCGGTATCGCGAACAGCGCGAACGTCGATCTCGACTCGCTGCCGGGCCTGCATTATCGCTACGATGCGCAGCGTCAGACGCTCGAATTGCAGATCCCGGACGCCATTCGTAAGCCGTTCGCGTTCGATACGCGCGCGGTGTCGGCCATTCCGGCGGCGACCTCGGCGCGCGGCCTGGTATTCAATTACGACGCTTTCGCGCAGGCGGGCTCGGCTTCCGAGTTCGCGCTCTGGAGCGAGGAGCGCTATTTCGATCCAAAGGGAGTGCTAAGCAATACGGGCGTGGCGTATCTCTACCACGACCGTAACGAGTACGTGCGTTATGACACGTCGTGGAGCACGTCGAACGCCACGAATATGAGCACGACGCAGATCGGCGACACGATCTCCTCGTCGCTGGCGTGGACGCGCTCGATTCGCATGGCGGGCCTGCAGTACCGCAGCAATTTCGCCTTGCGGCCCGACCTCGTGACGTTTCCGACGCCCGCGCTGCCGGGCAGCGCGGTGGTGCCGACCTCCGTCGATCTCTACATCAACAGCGTGCGCCAGTATTCGGGCAACGTGCCGAGCGGCCCGTTCATCATCAACGACGTGCCCGGCATTACGGGCGCGGGGCAGGCCACCGTCATCACGCACGATGCGCTGGGCCGCACGATTTCGGCGCAAGTGCCGCTTTATGTGGATACGCGTTTGATGGCGCAAGGACTGTCGAGCTATTCGTTCGAAGCGGGCTTTTTGCGTCGCAATTACGGGCTCGATTCGTTCGACTACGACACGCGGCCCGCCGTGAGCGCGTCGTGGCGGCATGGACTCAACGACCATCTCACGTTCGAAGCGCACGGCGAAGCGACGGGCGGTCTCGTCAACGCGGGCGGCGGCGTGCTGTTCGGGCTCGGCACGGCGGGCGTGCTCAACGGTTCCCTTTCCGGCAGCGGCGGCAAATTCAATGGCGCGCAATTGAGCCTTGGCTATCAATACGTGTCGCAGCGCTTTTCGGTCGATGCGCAGACGATCCGCGCGTACGGCAATTTCGGCGATCTCGGCTCGCGCGATGGGTCGCCGGTGCCGGATATCACCGACCGCGTGACGCTGGCCGTGCCCTTTCTGCGCAACCAGACTTTCTCGGTCAGCTATATCGGCTACAAGATTCCCTCGGCGCCGGTTTCGCAGATCGGCTCGGTTGCGTGGACGTTCAACTTCGGCAACCTGGTGTCGCTGAATCTGAGCGCCTACCAGGACTTCCGGCAACACGATTCGCGTGGCGTGCTGCTCTCCGCGAGCATCGGCCTTGGCGGCAATGCGTCGATCAACGCAACGGTGGGTCGTCAGGACGGCGCCTCCACCTGGAACATCAATGCGCTGCGTCCGCCCGATTATGCGGGCGGCTGGGGCTGGGGCGTGCAGACTGGCGGTACGGGCTCGACGTCCTCGCGCCAGGGCCAGTTGCAGTATCTGGGCCGCTACGGCGAGGCCACGGCGTCGGTGCAGCAGGTGGGCGGGCAGACCATCGGCTCGCTCGATTTGACAGGCGCGGTCGTGGTGATGGACCAGACCGTGCAGCCCGCGCGGCGCATCGACGACGGCTTCGCGCTGGTCTCGACGGATGGCGTCGCGGGCATTCCGGTGTTGCATGAAAACCGCGTGATCGGCGTGACCGATGGCGGCGGCCATCTGCTGATTCCCGATCTCAACGCGTACCAGCACAACCAGGTGGCGATCGACTCGATGCGCCTGCCCGCCGCCGCGCGTATCGACGACACCGCGATGGACATCGTGCCGCAATCGCAGTCGGGCGTGCTCGCGCATTTCGGGGTGACGCGCTATCACGCGGCCTCGATCATCGTGCACGACGGCGACGGCAAGCCGCTGCCTGCCGGTGCGCGCGTGCATCATGTGGAGAGCGGGCACGACACCATCGTGGGCTACGACGGGCTGACGTTCGTCGATGGGCTGGCTGCGCAGAACCATCTGCAAATCGAATCGGGCGACAAGCACTGCGAAGTATCGTTTGCGTGGGCGTCAGATAAGGACGATACGCTGCAAACCATCGGGCCACTTGTTTGCCGCTTGCAGGGTCAGCAAGGTCAGGGGGCGCAGCCGTGAGCGCGATGAAACGCGCGCTGCTGATGCTCGGCGTATGCCTCGCGCTGCTGTTCGCGTCGAGTGGCGCGCGTGCGCAGAGTTGCTCGGCCGTGGTGACACCGCTCAGTTTTCCTTCGGTGAGCCCGATTGCGGGCGTGGCGGTGGCGGCCACCACCAACATCGCCGTGACCTGCACGTGGCCCACGGTGTCGCTCACGCCCGATGTGCTCGTGTGCCTGAATCTGGGCGGAACAAGCCCGCGCGCGCTCACCAATGGCACGAATTCGCTGACCTACGACCTCTATCGAGATTCGGGGCATACGCAACCGTGGGGTTCGGTCTATTCGGGCACGACACCCATTTCGCTCACGATGACCAAGCCGAGCGGCACCACGCTCACCACAAACGTCACCGTGTACGGGCAGGTCAGCAGTTCGCAGCCCACGGTGCCCACCGTCAACAACGCCAGCACGATCTATACGCAGAACTTCGGCGGCACGACAACCTCGATCAACTACGGCTTCTATCTGCTGATCGCGCCGACCTGCTCTTCACTTGGCACGGCCGGCACGTTTCCGTTTTCGGTGAGCGCCACCGTCATCAACAACTGCAATATCACGGCGACCAACGTGGCGTTCGGTTCGGCGGGCGTGCTCAGTTCGGCGCTCAAGGCGACCGGCGCCATTACGACCGTGTGCACCAATGGCGATGCCTTCAAGATCACGCTCAACGGCGGGGCGAGCGGCAATGTCGGCGCGCGTGCCATGCAGCGTTCGGGCGGCGGTGGTTCGGTGAACTATCAGCTGTATCTGGATTCGGGCTATAGCAGCGCGTGGGGTGACGGCACGGGCAGCACGGCCACGCAAGCCGGCACAGGGTCGGGTACGCAGCAGGTCTTCACGGTTTATGGTCAGGTGCCCGCACAAAGCACGCCAGCGCCCGGCAATTACAGCGACACCATTACCGCGACGATTTATTTTTGAATGGAGCGTGAGCGGGCTGGCGCCAAAAATCGAAACTGATAATTGCGAAGAATGCGCTTAATTATTCACGGCTGTCTTTCTAAACTTGGAATGAAATGGCGGGATTCGTTCGCCAATGAGAATTACGAAAGGATCGTTCAGGTCCACATTCCATTCCAGTCACGGAGGAGCACATCATGAACAAGGCCACTTGCGCATTCATCGCGGCCGCTGCTGCACTGACGCTGTCGAGCGTCGCTTACGCACAGAACAATACGCTGGCAACGCCGTCCGTCAAGTCGCCGGTTAGTTCAACACCAGCGACACCCGCAACGAGCGGCTATGGCGCACCAGGCGCCACGAATTCGGAAAGCGGCATGAGCGGCGGGGCGATGAACTCGAACATGCCGAATGGCGCGAATACGGATGCGGGCGCCACGAATGCTTACGGCGTAAACAATACGCTGGCCAGACCGTCCACGAAGTCGCCGGCCGGTCAATAATTCCTCTCGAATCCGCATTCTGTCATAAAGACCGCTGCCTGCACGGCTAGCGGTCTTTTAGTTTGTCATCCGAAATAAATGAATGCACGCGCGCAACGCGCGTGGTTCTGGATGGCGCAACGTCGAATTTCCATCGCCGTGAGACATTTTTACCGCAGTCTCACCGGCCAGACTCAAAACGTCACCGTCCAGAGCGCATTAGCCGTGCGTTGCGCGCCGAATTGCGCGGCTGACGTCATCCGCATCGGCGACGCGTCGGCCGGCGAGACGAGATAGGGCTCGCCGTGCAGACAACTGACGGCAGGCGCAACGCGGTCGTCGGCCGTGCTCACAAGACAGCTTTGCTGGACGACGAGACTCACGACCATGGCGGCCGGAGCGGGCTCGGCGGCGTCGCCGGTGGCGAGAACCGAGAGGCTGAGCGCTAGCCCGGAGGCCAGCGCCAGCCAGTGGCGGATAGTGGGGAAAGAACGGGGCATGTCCGGAAACGATTCAGGGTTGCGTGGCGGCCTGCGCCGCGCGATGCGGAAACAGCGTCTACCCGTTTGTCGGCAGCGCGGCGCAAAAGTTGAGCGCTTCAGCGCTCGATAGCGGCCTCAAGTCGGGCGTTCCTCCAAGGGGCGCGATGCTCGCGACGCGGCGCGCGGTGTGAGGAAGGCCAGCACGGCGGCGATGACGAACAGCGCGGGCACGTCGCCAAGCAGATGGCCGCGATGGCCGGGCGTGGCGAACGACTGCGCGGCCATGATCGCGCCGTGCACCACGCTGGACCAGACGGTGAACCCGATCAGGCTCAGATGCGCAAGCGGATCGCGGGCGGCGCGCAGCAGGAACACGCCGAGCGTCGCGTAAATGCCGACGATCATGAGCGGATAGTCCGAGTGGCCCGAATGCCACGCCCAGCCGGCGGGCCAGACCACCATCAGCGGATAGACGGCAAAGGTCATGATGGCCCCGATCACGACGAGCGCGATGCGCAAATACCGAAGGCGTGCCGGATCGTCCACGATCACTCCCTTGTCCCTGCGGGGACGCGCGAATCCCGCCAATATGCGCGCCAGCCGGGCGGCTTGCAAGCCCGGTGAAAGATCGCTGCGTGCGGCTGCAAACATGATCTGGCAGGCGATCGAGCGGATTTCGCCGACCCGCGCACGGCAAGCCAACTGAAATTTTTCTTCACATTTCGCAATGTTATAACGTAACATTCGCGTCGAACTTTTGCGGCAAGCAACTCAAAGTCGCACATGCGCAGCGGACACGGGCCAGGGGAATCGCCCGTCCGCGACCACCCATTCCAACGACGCAAACAATAACCATCGTGGCGATCTCAACCCAGTCTGAATTTCCGTCGACGCGGCGCGCTCGACGTCCGCAACGCAAGCGCTGCGCCCTGGTGCGCCTCACGCCCGTCTCGCTGGCGTTCATGAGCGCGCTCGTCCACGCGCAGTCGGCGAATGGCGACCCGGCGCAGCAGAGCGCGCAGGGCACCACGCTCGCCCCCGTGTTTGTCACCGCGAACCCGCTAGGCGACGCCGATCTCATCGCGCCCGCAACGGCGCTCGACGGCAATGCGCTGACGCTGCGCGCCGCGAACTCGATCGGCGAAACGCTCAACGGCCTGCCTGGCGTTTCGACGACCACCTATGGCCCGATGGTCGGCCGTCCGATCATCCGCGGCATGGATGGCGACCGTATCCGCATGCTGCAAAACGGCGTCGCGGCCTGGGATGCGTCCTCGCTCTCGTACGACCACGCCGTGCCGCAAGACCCGCTCACGGTCGAGCGTGTCGAGATCGTGCGCGGCCCGGCGGCGCTGCTCTACGGCGGCAATGCGATCGGCGGCGTGGTCAATACGATCGACAACCGCATCCCGCGCGAGCCGATCCAGGGCGTGACAGGTGCAGTGGACGCAAGCTACGGCGGCGCCAACGACGCGCGCGCGGGCGCGGCGCAAGTGGAGGGCGGCAACGGCCAGTTCGCCTTCCACGTGGACGCCTTCGACCGCGACACCAGCAACGAACGCATTCCCGGTTATGCGCATTCGACCCGCCAACGCGCGCTGGACGGCGCGGACGCGAGCGAGCCCTACGGCAGCATCCCGAACAGCGATGGCCGCTGGCACGGCGGCGCGGTCGGCACCTCGTACACCTGGGCCGACGGCTACGCGGGCATCTCGTACAACGGTTTCCAGAGCGACTACGGTTCCGTGGCCGAAGACGACGTGCGTTTGCGCATGCATCAGGATCACGTGGCCGTGGCCTCCGAGGTGCGCAACCTGAGCGGGCCGTTCACCCAGTTGAAATTCGACTTCGGCTATACCGACTACGAACACCGCGAAATCGACAATGGCGTGGTGGGCACCACGTTCCGCAACCACGGCTACGAAGCGCGGTTAGAAGCGCGCCACCAGAAAATCGGCCCATTCGAAGGCGCGATTGGCGTGCAGGTGAGTCAGAACACGTTCTCCGCGCTCGGCGACGAAGCGCTCGTGCCGACCACGCAGACCACCAATGTGGCGCTGTTCGGTCTGGAAGAATGGAACGTTACGCCGGCGCTCAAGCTGAGCCTGGGCGCGCGCTACGAGCACGTGAAGCTCGACCCCACGCCGAACGGCAACGACCGCTTCGCCGCTGCGCAAGGGCGCGACTTCAACGCGGGCAGCGTCTCGGCGGGTGCGCTCTACAAGCTCACACCGGCGTGGTCGGTGGTCGGCAACCTGGCCTATACGGAGCGCGCGCCCACCTTCTACGAGCTTTACGCGAATGGGCCGCACGACGCGACAGGGCAATATCTGATCGGCAATCCGGACGCGCAGAAGGAAAAGGCGGTCTCCACGGACCTCTCGCTGCGCTTCGAGCGCGGCCCGAACAAGGCGAGCGCGGGCGTGTTCTACAGCCGCTTCCGCAACTATCTGACCGAATACAACACGGGCCGCCTCGTGAACGACGATGACGAACCCGTGCCCGCGGGCACCGACGACGCGCTCAACGAAGCCGTCTATCGCGGCGTGCGCGCGGAGTTCTATGGCGTGGAAGTGGACGGCAAATGGCGGGTGTTCGAACAGGGCGCGCATAGCGTCGATGTGTCGTTGACGGCCGATTACACGCACGCGCGCAATGTCGATACCGGCGCACCGCTGCCACGCATCGCCCCGCTGCGCGCGACGCTGGCGGGCGACTACGGCTATGGGCCGTTCGGCGCGCGCGCGGAACTCGTGCATGCCTGGGCGCAACATCGCGTCCCCGAAGACGATCTGCCGACCGACGGCTACACCACGCTCGCGCTGATCTTGACCTACAAGTTCCACGTGGGATCGACGAACTGGCTAGCCTATGTGCGTGGCGACAATCTCACGAATCAGGATGTGCGCTATGCGAGTTCGGTGGTGCGCGATATTGCGCCGGAGGGCGGGCGCAGTGTGATGGTGGGGTTGAGGACGACGTTCTAGCATCAGGTGCGATTTCGGTGGATGGATACGTTCCATTTGAATCGGACTCCTGATAACAAAGTCGAGGGCGGCATACCCAGCCGCCTTCGCTCAAACCTGCGCTTTCACCACCGTTTCTTCTTGCGCCGGCAGTCCGCTCACGGAAGCCGTCAGCCCTTTTCCACCGGGGTTATTGCGCAGCACGAGTTTCAAACCGTGCCGCTGCGCAATACGCATCGCAATCGAGAGCCCCAGCCCGCTGCCGGTTCCCGGCACGTGATTGGCGCGATAAAAACGATCGAGCACGCGACCGAGATGTTCTTCGGGAATGCCCGGCCCGTTGTCCACGACTTCGAACCCCACGTGTCCGTTGGAACGCGTGAGCACGAGATCGATCTTGCCGCCACGCGGCGTATAACGGATCGCGTTATCGACCAGATTGTTGAGCAGCGTGGCGAGACCGTGCGCGTCGGCGGCCACGTTGCAGGCGTCGTCGCCGCTTACGGGCGGGCGCAGTTCCAGCCCGAGATCGATGTCCTTTTCCTCGGCCAGCAGCGACAGATCGCCGATGGCCTGTTCGCCAAGACGCCGCAGGCTGACGGCCGCCACCGGCAACTCGGCCTGGGCGTCTTCGCGCGCGAGCGTGAGCAGTTGCTGCACCAGCCGGATCAGGCGGTTCAGGCGCGTTTCGATGCGCTCGGTGGTTTGCGGCTCGCCGCTCAAGGTGCCGTCGCGCAGCGCGGCCTGCAACTGCAATTTGAGCGCGGCGAGCGGCGAGCGCAGTTCGTGCGCCGCGTCGGCGATGAAGGTGCGCTGCGTCTGCGAAGCCGTATTCAGGCGCGCGAGCAGATCGTTGAGCGCGACCACCAGCGGGCGCAACTCGATCGGCACCGAGCCGTCGAGCTTGAGCGGCCCGAGCGCATTGTGCGAGCGCGCGGCCAGCAGCGCCGAAAGCGCGCCGACCGGCGCGAGCCCGCGCGCCACCACCAGCAGCACGAGCACGATGGCCACCGGCACGAACAGCGCGAGCGGCCAGAGCGTATGCAGCGCGAGGCGCAACGCCAGTGCCTCGCGCACCGATACCGGTTGCGCGACCTGCACGAAGCGCTCCGCCTGTTGAACGCCGAAGGTGCGCCAGTGCGATTCCTCATGCTCGAAGGTATGGAAGCCCTCGGGATTGCGCGGCAGCGGGGCGTCCTGCGACGAGTGGTAGATCGGCGCGCCGTTGCGGTCCCAGATCTCGATGAGGATGCGGTCGTCGGCGATACCCTGCATGTCGGGTTCGTGTTGCTCGCCAGCGTGACCTGTGTGCAGATTCGAGGGCAGCGAGAGCGCGACCGCGCGCAGTTCGTAGTCGAACAACTCACTCGCCTCGTTGCGAGCGGTATGAAAAATGCCGAAACCCGCCACCGCCGATCCGACCGCGAAGCCGCAGATCAGCCAGCCCAGCAGGCGGCGCTTGATCGAATTCATTCAGCCCTCTTGAGGCGATAACCCACGCCGCGCACCGTGACGATCTGCTCGGCGCCGATCTTGCGCCGCAGGCTGTGCACGTGCACTTCGATGGTGTTGCTGCCGACTTCCTCGCCCCAGCCGTAGAGGCGCTCTTCGAGCTCGGCCTTGGTGAACACGCGCGCGGGTTCCTCGATCAGCACGTGCAGCAGCGCGAATTCGCGCGGCACCAGCGCCATCGGTTCGCCGTTCATCGTCACTTCGTGGGCGGCGGGGTCGAGCGCGAGATTGCAGTGCGTATAGACGGGCTGCTTGCGGCCGGTGCGGCGGCGCAGCAGCGCGCGGGCGCGCGCGGCCAGTTCGTCGAGATCGAACGGTTTGACGAGGTAGTCGTCGGCGCCCGCGTCGAGGCCGCTCACACGGTCGGACACGCTGTCGCGCGCGGTGAGGATCAGGATCGGCGCTTCGCCGCCGCGCCGGCGGTAGGCGGCCAGCACGGTCACGCCGTCCTTCTTCGGCAGGCCCAGGTCGAGCATCACGAGGTCGTACACATCGTTGGCGAGCGAAAGTTCGGCTTCGCGTCCATCCTTGGCCCAGTCGACGGCGTAGCCTTCGCGGCGCAGCGCGTCGAGCACGGGCTCGGCGATCATCTCGTCGTCTTCCACCAGTAAGAGGCGCATTGTGCTGCTCCAGGTTGCTTCGCTCGCAGCGGTGCCATCCTGCTGCGAGCCGTTTTGTGATTCGTGCGGTGCTTCAGATTGCGATTGTCGCTCATTCGTGATCATGGCTGGCGCCCCTTGCTCCGGTCTGAGTGCGGCTTGTTGCGGGCGTCGGCGCTCAACAGCAGGCGCAGCAAGGCCGGCAGCACCAGCAGCACGAGCGGCATTTGCACGATCAGCCCGGAGATGATCGCCACCGCCAGCGGTTGCTGCATCGCTGAACCCTGACCGAGCGCGAAGGCCAGCGGCAGCAACGCGAGAATCGCGGCGATCGTGGTCATGGCGATCGGGCGCAGGCGGTTGCGGCCCGCAGCCTGGAGCGCTTCGTGCAGCGGCAGGCCGTCGTCGCGCACGAGCCCCTGGAATTCGGACACATAGAAGATCGCCACTTCCGTGACGATGCCGATGATCATCGTCATGCCCATCATCGCGGAGATATTCAGTTCGATTCCGGTGATCCACAGGCCGATAAAGACCGCGCCCGTGGCGCACAGCGGCATCGCCATGACGGCCAGCGCCACCCGGAAGCGCTCGTAAAGGAACAGCAGCAGGCCGAAGACCAGCGCCACGGCCGCGCCGAACACGGCCATGAGACCCTTGAACGCAATCTGTTGCTGCTGGTAGAGGCCGCCCAGTTCGTAATAGACGCCGCCAGGCAGCAGGCTCGGGTCGGCGAGGGCGTGCTGCACGTCGGCGATGGTCGAACCCAGGTCGCGGCCGTCGATGCGCGCCGTCACTGCGACCATGCGCTTGAGATTGTCGCGGCTGATCTCGGGCTGGCCGCTTACCGTCGCGCGGTTAGCCACGCGCGAGAGCGCGAACACGTGACCATCGGGCGCACGGATCGGCAACTGGCCGAGCGCGGTGTCGGTCATATGCAGCGCCCCTTGCGCGCGCACGCGCACGCCGATGCTCTTCGGGCCGCTCTGATATTGCGTGGCCACGTTGCCGTCGAGCAGATCGTTGACCTGCTGCGCGACGGCCTGCGGGTCCATGCCTTCGGCCGCGGCGGCGTCGGGGCGGATCGCGAGGTCGATGGCGTCGCCGGCCGGATTGATGCCGTCGTTCACGTCGACGATGCCGGCAATCTTGCCGATGCGCGCGGCCACGCGCTGCGCGGTGTCGTCGAGTTGCTGCGTATCGTCGGAATAGATCTTGATCTGCACAGGCTGCGGTACCGCCGTGAGATCGCCGATCAGATCCTCCATCAACTGCGCGAGTTCAATGCTCACGCCCGGCACCTGGGTTTCGATCTGCGAACGGACTTCTTCCATTACCGTATCGATGGGTTCGCGCGAGCCCGATTTCAGGCGCACGAAGAAGTCGCCCTTGTTCGGCTCATTGAGGTCGCCGCCGAGTCCCGCGCCCGTGCGCCGCGAATAGGTCGCGACGTTCGGGTTAGCGCGGATGATCGCTTCGACCTGGCGCATGAGGCGGTCGGTTTCCGTGATCGAGGTGCCCGGCTGCGTGTGATAGTCGAGCACGAAGCCGCCTTCGTCCATCGACGGCATGAAGCCGCTGCCCACGCGCGTGAAGGCAAACGCGGCGGCCAGCGCGAGCGGCACGATCAGCGCGAGCGCCCACACGGGCCGCGCGCTCACGCGGGCGACGAGCGTCGCATAGCTGCGGTTGAGCCACGCGGCGAAGCGCGTTTCGCTGTGCTCTTCGGCGTCTTTCGCCGTGAGCCAGCGGTCGCACAGGATCGGAATCGCGAGCCACGTGACGAGGAACGAGATGAAGAGGGCGCTGGCCATCGTCACGGAAAGCGCCTTGAAAAAGGCGCCCGTTACGCCCGAGAGAAACGCGAGCGGCACGAAGATGATGAGCGTGGCCGCCGACGAACCTGCCAGCGGGCGCGTGAATTCGAGCGCCGCGCTCATCACGCGGCCATGAAACGCGTGCGCGCCCGCCTCGCGCATGCGCCGTGCGATGTGCTCGATCATGACGATGGCGTCGTCGATCACGAGACCCACGGCGGCGGCCATGCCGCCGAGCGTCATGATGTTGAAGCCCATGCCGAACACGTCGAGCAGCAGGATGGTGGCGGCCATCACGATGGGCACGAGCGCCACGGCGATCAGCGTAATCTTCATGTTGCGCAGGAACACGAAGAGCGTGAGCGCGGCCAGCACCACGCCGATCATGATCGCGTCGCGCACGCTGGTGGCCGAGGCGACCACGAGTTCGCTCTGGTCGTACCAGTTGGCCAGATGCACGCCTGGCGGCATCTGCTTGCCGAAGTCCGCGAGTTTCGCGCGAATGGCCTGCGCCATCGCCACGCTGTTCGCGCCTGGCTGCTGGTAGACGTTGATCAGTACGGCATCCTTACCATCGGCCGTCACGCGGATCCACTGCGGCACGGTGCCTTGCGTGACCGTGGCGAGGTCGCGCAGACGCACCTGATTCGCGCCGGAAGTGGACACCACGATGTTCTTCAGCGCGTCGAGTCCGTTGACGGCGGCGTTCGCCACGACGAGATAGAGCTTGTCGTGATCCTCGATACGGCCGGTGGCCATCAGCACATTGCCCGCGCCGATCGCGCGCGAGACGTCCGCGACCGACAGTTTGTACGCAGCGAGGCGCGCCGGATCGACGGCCACTTCCAGTTCGTCGCGCGCGCCGCCTGTGACATCCACGCGCGCCACGCCCTCGACCGACGACAGCAGCGGGCGCAACTGGAATTGCGCGAGATCGTAGAGCTGCGCGAGCGAGCGCTGCGAGGACGTGAGACTGTAGGCGATCACGGGGAACACCGTGGGGTCCATGCGGCGCACCTGCATGGAGGTGCCCGGCGGCAGCGTCGCGAGGATTTCGGCGATGGCCGACTGCGCCTGCAACGTGGCCTGCGCCATGTCGGTGCCCCAGTCGAAGTTCAGCGAGATTTCCGCCGCGCCCCGGCTCGTGCGCGACTCCACATCGCGCACATTGGGCACGCGGCGCAGCGCTTCTTCGACGGGCATGGTGACGAGCGTGGCCATCTGCTCGGCGGGACGGTCGCCCGCATCGAGCGAGACCACGGCGCGCGGGAACGACACGTTCGGAAAGAGCGAGATCGGCAGGCGCAGGGCGGTGAGCGCCCCGGCGACGGCGGCGAGCGCGATCACGAACAGCAGCGAGCGCCGGTGGCGCTGCATCCATTGGCCAAAAGTCATTGCGCGCCGCCTTGCGTCGGATTGGCGGCGGCGCTCACGCGCACGGCCATACCTTCTTCGAGTTCGTAGTTGCCGCTCACGACGAGCGCGCGCGCGGCGTCGAGCGCGCCATCCACGCCATAGGCGTCGCCACTTTCGACCTTGACGGTCACGGCCACGCGATGGGCTTTACTCGTCGGCTTGCCTGGTACTACCTGGTAAACATATTGACCGTGCGCGTCCTGCAGCACCGCTGCGCGCGGCACGTTCCACCAGGTGCCGGTCTGCGCGTCGATCTCGGCGCGCACGCGCGTGCCGGGCAGAAACGCCGTGCCCGCGAGCGGCACGCTCGCGCCCACATCGACAAGCTGGCTTTGCGCATCCACCGACGCGCCCACCAGCGCGATCTGGCCTTGCGCCTGCACGGTCTGCTGCGAAGCAGCGAGCGGATGCAGGATGACGCGGTCGCCCGCGCGAATGGCGGCCGCGTCGGCGGCTTCGACGCCTAGCGATACGTTGGACGCCTTGGCATCGCCGGCATTCGTGCCGACCAGTTGAGCGAGCGCGGTGCCCGCCTGTACCTGATCGCCAGGCGCGGCGCTCAACTGCGCGACGACACCCGCTGCAGGCGCGGTGAGTGTTTTCGCCCCGGCGGCGATGCCGGAGGCGCCTTGTGCGGCGAGCGCCTGGTTGGCGTCGTCGAGCGCCTTTTGTGCGGCGGCAAGCTGCGATTGCGTGGCGAGGCCGTCGCGATAGAGCGCCTCGGTGCGCGCGAGTTCGCCGCGCGCGAGCGTTGCCGCGCTCTGTGCCTGGGTGAGCGCGATCACGGCGGCCGGATCGGCCTGCACGACGAATAGCGGCGTGCCGCGCGCGACGCGCTGGCCCGGCTGCACGAGCACCTGCGTCACGCGCGCGACATAGGGCAGGCTCACGGTGACGGCGTTCGCGCCCGCAGCGGCCACGACACCGTAGGCCACGATCTGCTGCGAAACCGGTTCGCGCACTACCTTGGCGACCTGCACGGCGACGGAAGGCGACGCATCGGCGTTCTGGCTGTTATCGGGCGCATCGGCGTGCGCGGCGCGCACGGCGAAGATCGCGCCGCCTGCGGCGAGGGCACAAGCGGCGCACACGGCGTACGCTGCGGTACGCAAGGGGAGTTGACGGTTGAGCATGAATATCAGCGGGTCGCGGTAGTGTGCGAATCGGTACTTGTATCTGCGTAAGGTGTGGGAATCGCGCTACCCAGCAGGGCTTCCAGGGCGATGCGCTGCTCTGCCAGCGCTTCGCGCGCCGTCGCGGCATCCACACGTCGCGCGAGCGAGGCGCTCTGCGCATCGACGTACTGGCCGATCACGATGTTGTGCGCCGCGTAGGCGTCGCGCGCATGCGCTGCGGCGCGGTCCAGTTCGGGCAGGGCCGCTTCGTCCTCGGCAAGTTGGTGTGCGGCGAGCGCGCTATCGGCCTGCAAATGGGCGATATCGGCATGGGCTGCGTTCAGGCGTCCCTGGTATTCGTCGGCAAGACGTTGGCGCGTGGCCTGCTCGATGGCGATGTTGCCGCGATTGCGGTTGAACACCGGCAGCGTGAGGTTGATGGCGAAACCGCTCGTGTAGATCTCCGACGTGTCGCGCTGGCGCGTGAAGCCCACGGAGAGGCTCGGAAACTGGTTGAGGATCGCGGCGCGAAACTTTTGCTCCTGCGCTTCGTAGCCCGCCTGCAAGGCGATCAGATCGGGGCGGCGCTGCGGCAGCGCGGCCACGGCGGCGTCGAGCGTGGCCGCATCGACGGGTTCCACCTGCGCCGGGCCGGTCAGCGGCAAATCGGTAGCGGGCGCGATGCCTAGCAACGCATTCAGATCGTGGCGAGTTTGCTCGCGCGCACGCTGCATATCGACGGATTGCTTGCGCGCGTCTTCCCACGCGGTGAGCGCGGCCGTGGCGGTGTCGCCCGTGACGTTGTGTTCGCTCGCCGCGTGCGCGACGCGCGTGTAGCGCTGCTGCGTCAGATCGGCCTGTTGCGCGAGCAACGGTAGGACTTCGTCCTGGAAGCGCGCTTTCACAAACAACTGGCGCGCCTGGGCGATCACCTGCCATTCCTGCCAGAGCAGGCCGAGGTCGGTCTTGCGCACGGTGGCGTTGGCCGAGCGCTGGTTGGCGCCGCGCGTGACGAGCGCCATCACATCCATGCTCAGCCCGTAGCTGAACGCACGCGACAAACCCACGGCGCCCGGATAGTCGCTCGACACACTCACCTGCGGATCGGGCAGCAGTCCTGCCGAAAATGCCTGCGCCTGCGCAATGCCCAGATCGTCGCGCGTGAGGCGCAGATCGGGATTGTTGGCGACCGCGAGCATGGCGATTTCGTCGATATCGAAACCATCGGACGGATCGAAGCGATGTGCCGCCAGTGCGGGCAAGGGCATCTTCGCCGCATCGATGCTCAGGCGCGAGAGGCCGTCCTGGGTGAGCAGCGAATCGTTCGACGGCAAAGGCTTCGCATGATAGACGGCGCAGCCGCCCAGCAGCGCTGAAACCATCAGGGCCACAACGAGCGCGCTACGTGGGGTAGTGCGAAATCTCGGTCGGAAAGTCGAGCAGGAAGTCGAGCAGGACAACGTACGTTCCTCGATGAATGCGGGCGCTGCACGAATGGACGAGCAGCATCGAGGGGCATTCTGCGGGGGGAACGCTTATGTGCGCCTTAAGGGTCCGAGTGGTGAGTTGATAGTAATTCGTATGCAAATTGAAAGGTTGCAGGATTGCCGATTTTCGATAACACGTCGATTAATGACTCTCTAGCATGGGTCCATCATCCCCGCATGGGCTGGCTTGCAGCGCCGTTCAACGCATCCAGACCTGCCCGCGCGGACCTTTATCGAGGAGAAAACACCATGCACGCAGAGTCGAAAGGCAAAAGCAGCCCCGCGGGCGCTGCGCCCGCGCTCCAGCAAACGCTCGGCACGTGGCAGCTGTGGGGCATTGCCGTCGGGCTCGTGATTTCAGGCGAATACTTCGGCTGGAGCTACGGCTGGGCGAGCGCCGGGACGCTTGGCTTCGTCGTCACGGCGCTGTTCGTGGCGGCGATGTACACCACCTTCATCTTCAGCTTCACTGAACTCACCACGTCGATTCCACACGCGGGCGGCCCCTTCGCCTACGCGCGCCGCGCCTTCGGCCCGGCCGGCGGCTATCTCGCGGGCGCGGCGACGCTCGTGGAATTCGTGTTCGCGCCGCCGGCCATTGCGCTGGCGATCGGCGCGTATCTGCACGTGCAGTTTCCGGGGCTCGAACCCAAGCACGCCGCCATGGGCGCATATCTCGTCTTCATGGCGCTCAATATCGTCGGCGTGCAAATTGCCGCGACGTTCGAGCTGGTCGTCACCGTGCTGGCGATCTTCGAATTGCTGGTGTTCATGGGCGTGGTTTCGCCGGGCTTCACGTGGGATCACTTCCTGAAGGGCGGCTGGTCGGGCAACGATCACTTCTCGCTGGGCGCTTTCCACGGCATGTTCGCGGCCATTCCGTTCGCGATCTGGTTCTTCCTCGCCATCGAAGGCGTGGCCATGGCCGCCGAGGAAGCGAAGAACCCCAAGCGCTCGATCCCCATCGCGTATGTCGCGGGCATCCTCACGCTCGTTGCACTGGCCGTGGGCGTGATGGTGTTTGCAGGCGGCGCGGGCGACTGGACCAAGCTCGCCAATATCAACGACCCGTTGCCGCAAGCGATGAAGTACATCGTCGGCGAGCATAGCGGCTGGATGCACATGCTCGTGTGGCTCGGCCTCTTCGGTCTGGTCGCGTCGTTCCACGGCATCATCCTGGGCTACTCGCGCCAGATCTTCGCGCTGGCCCGCGAAGGCTATCTGCCCGCCTGGCTCGCCAAGGTGCACCCGCGCTTCAAGACGCCTTATCGCGCCATCATCGCGGGCGGCGTGATCGGCATCGCCGCAATCTATAGCGACGAGCTGATCCAGTTCGGCGGCCAGACGCTCACCGCGAATATCGTCACGATGTCGGTGTTCGGCGCGATCGTCATGTACATCGTCAGCATGGCCGCGCTGTTCAAGCTGCGCCGCGCGCAGCCGCGCCTGGAGCGTCCGTTCCGTGCGCCGCTCTATCCGTTCTTCCCGGCCTTCGCGCTGGTGGCCGCGCTGATCTGCCTCGGCACGATGGTGTATTTCAACGCGCTCGTCGCGGTGATCTTCGTGGGCTTCCTCGCGCTCGGCTATGCTTATTTCCTCGCGACCCGTGCGCAACGCGAAGCGGCTGCAGGAACGGCAACTTCGCCGGAAACCACCGGCGCGCTGCTGGAGGAATGAGCGCACAATGAATCTGAGCACGATGGCAACCCGCAGGAGTTGAACCGATGGCCTATACGGAGACGATCGGTCCGCGCACCTACCGTTTCGCGGACCTCAAGACCCTGCTCGCCAAGGCGAGTCCGCTACGCAGCGGCGACCAGCTCGCGGGCGTGGCGGCGGCGAGCGAGGAGGAGCGCGTCGCCGCGAAAATGGCGCTCGCCCAGGTGCCGCTCAAGACCTTCCTGAACGAAGCGTTGATCCCCTACGAGAGCGACGAAGTCACGCGCCTGATCGTCGATACGCACGATGCGCAGGCCTTCGCGGCGGTCTCGCATCTCACCGTGGGCGACTTGCGCAACTGGCTGCTCTCGCCCGATGGGGACAGCGCGGCGCTCGAACGTGTGGGCCCGGGACTCACGCCCGAGATGGTGGCCGCGGTCTCGAAGCTCATGCGCAACCAGGACCTGATCGCGGTGGCGCGCAAGCGCCCCGTGATCACGCGTTTTCGCAATACCGTGGGATTGCCGGGGCGCATGTCGGTGCGCTTGCAGCCGAACCATCCCACCGACGACGTCAAGGGCATCGCCGCCTCCATGCTCGACGGCCTGATGTACGGCTGCGGCGACGCGATGATCGGCATCAATCCCGCCACCGACAGCCTCGCGGCCATCGTCAAGCTGCTCACGATGATCGACGGCTTTCGCGAACGCTACCGCGTGCCCACACAGTCTTGCGTGCTCACGCACGTCACCAACACGATCGCGGCGATCGAAAAAGGCGCGCCCGTCGATCTCGTGTTCCAGTCGATCGCGGGCACCGAAAAAGCCAACGCCAGTTTTGGCATTTCGCTCGCGCTGCTTGGCGAGGCGCACGAAGCGGCGCTCTCGCTCAAGCGCGGCACGGTCGGCAACAACCTCATGTACTTCGAGACGGGGCAGGGCAGCGCGCTCTCGGCCAATGCCCATTTCGGCGTCGATCAGCAGACCTGCGAAGTGCGCGCCTACGCGGTCGCGCGGCACTTCAATCCGTTCCTCGTCAACACGGTGGTGGGTTTCATCGGGCCGGAATATCTCTACGACGGCAAGCAGATCATTCGCGCGGGCCTCGAAGATCATTTCTGCGGCAAGTTGTTAGGGGTGCCGATGGGTTGCGATATCTGCTACACCAACCATGCCGAAGCCGATTCCGACGACATGGACACGCTGCTCACGCTGCTGGGCACGGCGGGTATCAACTTCATCATGGGCATTCCCGGCGCCGACGACGTGATGCTCAATTACCAGAGCACCTCGTTTCACGACGCGCTATACGTGCGCGAAGTGCTCGGCCTGCGCCGCGCGCCCGAGTTCGAGGAATGGCTGGAGACGATGGAGATCGCCGACGCGAAGGGTGCGCTGCTGCCCGCTTCGCCGCGCGTGCCGCTGCTTTCCGGCTCGCAGGAGTGGATGGGCGTGGACGCGACCACGGGAGCGAGCGCATGAGCGATGCCATCGAAAAGAATCCGTGGACCGGGCTGAAGGCGTTCACGAACGCGCGCATTGCGCTGGGGCGCGCGGGCAACGGCCTGCCGACTGCGCCGCTGCTCGCGTTCAACCTCTCGCACGCGCAGGCGCGCGACGCGGTGCATCAGCCGCTCGACGCCGAAGCCTTGCGCGCGCAACTCGAAGCGGCGGGGTTTTCGACCCTTGAAGCGGCGAGTGCGGCGCCTGATCGGCAGCACTATTTGCGCCGTCCCGATCTGGGGCGGCAACTGAGTGACGAGAGCCGCGCGGCGCTCTCACAGGTGCGAGCAACGTCCGCGCAGGATGCGCCCGACGTGGTGTTCGTGGTGGGCGACGGACTCTCCGCGTTCGCGGCTTCGAAGCAGGCCTTGCCGCTGTTGCAGGCGGTGCGCAAGCGTCTCGACGACGACGCGCAATCGCAGGGCTGGCGCATCGGGCCGGTGGTGGTGGCGCGCCAGGCGCGCGTCGCGCTTGGCGACGAGATCGGCGAATTGCTGGGCGCGAAGCTGGTCGCCATGTTGATCGGCGAGCGGCCGGGGTTGAGTTCGCCCGATAGCCTTGGCGTGTATCTCACGTGGGCGCCGAAGGTGGGTTGCCACGATGCCTTGCGCAACTGCATTTCCAACGTGCGGCCCGAGGGTTTGCCGTACGAGGCGGCGGCACATAAGCTGCACTATCTGCTCACGCACGCGCGGCGCCTGCAATTGACCGGCGTGGGGCTCAAGGACGATAGCGATGCGACGCTCCCGCACGCCCAGGACGTGGAGCGGATCGAAGCCACGTGAACTGGCCCCGCGTATGCACGTTTTTGGGGCATGCGCGCCGAACGCGCTGCGCAACGATGCGCCGATATTGAACATCGGCCGCGCGGGCGGGCAGCGCAAGACTGCGCAATAACGGAACAAGCACGGAACAAGCCTGCACAAGCGCTATCCGCCACGCATCACGACGCCTGCGTGATTCTGCCGCATCGGTCTGGCGCGAGTTTTGCATCGTAAGCCGATCGTTTCGACACAGCCCGAGCGCTAGGAGTCCCCATGAATCAACCGGCCACGCGCATCGAACACACCGCCGAAGACACGCGCCTGAACGCCCAGGGCGCGGACGTGCCCGCGGGCCGCGCGGTCGTCAGCGTCGCCCATGACGCCGACGAGCAGGCGCGCAATCTGGTCGGCTGGCGTCAGACCTACGATCAGCTCGCGGCGGGCCGCTTTGTCGGCACGCTCACGGAGATCCCGCTCGACACCATGAAGATCTTCTGCGAGACCACGAGCCACACGCTGCGCCAGGCGTGCGAGGTGCGCGGCGACGCCTACTGGTTCGGCATTCCGGCCGTGCCCGATCAGCAGGCCCGGATCGATTCGCAGCCGTTCGGTGAGCATGCCATTGCCGTGCGGCCCGGCAACGTCGAATTCGAATTGCTCACGCCCGCGCAGTTTTCGATCTACGGCGTGGTGGTGCGCGGCGACGTGCTGCGCCACTATGCCGACCAGGTGGAGCGCGTGCCGCTCGACCTCGGTCTGCCGCAGGCGGCCGTTGTGCGCGCGGGCGCGGCGCGTCTCGCGCAACTGTGCGCATTGCTCGCGCAGCGCCTGGGCGAGACGGAGGACGGCCACGCTATCTCCGATAACGAGCGCGACGAGGTGCAGGCCGAATTGCTGGCGGCGCTGTTCGACGCCTGCACGACACGCGACGACGAAACAACGGGCGCGTCCGAAGGCGTGGGCGCCGATCAGCCGTCGCGACGCCGCTGGATCGTCGGTCAGGCGCGCGACTACGTGCTTGCGCATCGCACGCGTCCGGTCGGCGTGCCCGAGCTTTGCGAGCAACTGCACGTGAGTCGCCGCACCTTGCAGTACTGCTTCCAGGACGTGCTGGGCATGGCGCCCGCGACCTATCTGCGCGCGTTGCGCCTGAATGGCGCGCGCCGCGATCTATGCGGTCGTGCGGCGGGTTCCGTGCAGGACGTGGCCGCCGCGTGGGGCTTCTGGCATCTGAGCCAGTTCGCGACGGACTACCGGCGCATGTTCGGCATGCGGCCATCGGAAGCGCTGCGCGCCGCCTGATCCGGCTTCCGCTTACATCGTCGATTCATCCGGACACCTGATTACCTGCGGGCTGCGCGACGAATTTGCCGGGGCTCGTACCCGTGAGCCGCCGGAACATCGCGATGAATGCCGACGACGTCGCGTAACCCAGATCCAGCGCCACCGATTCCACGCTGCGCCCCGCCTGCAGCAGCGGTAGCGCGCTCACCAACCGCAGGCGCGCACGCCATTCGGTCAGCGACATACCCAGATCGCGCTGCGCGTGACGTATCAGCGTGCGCTCGCTCATGTGAAACGCCGTGGCGAGATCGGCGAGCGAGCGGTTATCGGCGGGATTGGCGTGAAAGACCTGTAGCACCGCGTTCAGATCGGGATCGTCCGCGTGCGGCAGATAGCTGCCGGTCGTGGCGCAGGTGCTCAACTGATCGACCAGCGCGCGCAGCAGGCGCGCACGCGTGGGCGACTCGCGGCCGTCGTGACCCTCGGGCGGTAGCGCGCGCAAATGCTCCAGCATCGCCCTCACCAGCGGCGACACCATCATCGCGCAGGTCTGCGCGGGCAGCGCCGTGCAGAGTTCGCGGTTGATATAGACCGAGCAATGCACGGTTTCCGCATGATTGAAGCCCACGTGCTCGGTGCCAGGCGCGATCCACAGCGCCATGTGCGGTGGCGCGAGAAAGTAGTCCTCGCGTGTCGTGACTTCGGTGATGCCGCTGAACGAATAGACGAACTCGCCCCACGGATGACACATCGACGGATAAGTCGCATGCGAAGGCATGTGCTCGGTGCGGAAGTACACGGGCACGGGCAGCGTGTCGATGAAGGGCGGCTGGCGCAGGTGCTGCACGCTGCGCGCGCGCTGTGGGTTCGATTTCGGGCGGGGCATCGGCATGACGCGGTTTTACGACGATTGCGCGCGCGCGGCCGTCTCGCGCGCGAACTCGACGAAGCGCAGCGCGCAACGCGACGCGTCGTCCGCGTGCCAGAGCAGGGTCTGTTCGAGCGGCGCCGCGCCCGCAAGCGGCACATAGCGCACGCCGGACATCTGCAACGCAGCGACGGCGGCGGGCACGATCGCCACGCCGCGCTCGGCGGCGACCAGCGCCACCAGCGTCGTCACCTGCGAGGCGGTCGGACCGAGACGCGGCGCGAGGCCCGTTTGCGCGCACAGCCGGTTGAGCGCCGCATTGAGCGCGGAACCTTGACCCGGCGGATAAGTGATGAAGGCTTCGTGCGCGAGCGCGGCGAATTCGATCGACTCGTGCGCGGCGTGTGGGCTGCCGGACGGCACGGCGGCGACCAGCGGCTCGCTCGCCACGACCTGTTGCGCGATCCCGCGTGGTGCGGCCTCGGTTGACGCCCAGCCAAACGCAATGTCGAGCACGCCCGCCGCGATCTGCCGATGATGATCGACACTCGCCACCTCGCGAAAGCTCAAGGCCACTTCCGGCGACTGTCGGCCGAAGTCGCGCACGATCTCGCTGAACACGCGCGACATCGGTATCGAACTCGTGTAGCCGATCGTCAACCTGCCGGCCGCGCCGCTCGCGAGCCGTTGTGCCGAGGTCTGCGCGCTCATGGCCGCATCGAGCACGACGCGCGCATGGTCCAGAAATTGGGTGCCTTCCGGCGTGAGCGTGACCGCGCGCGTCGAGCGTTCCAGAAGGCGAATGCCCAGCTCCGTTTCGAGCGCCGCGATCTGGCGCGTGAGCGGCGGCTGGGCGATGTGCAGACGCTCGGCGGCGCGGCCGAAGTGCAGTTCGTCGGCGACGGTCACGAAGTAGCGCAGGCGGCGCAGGTCGAGCATGCGGTGAGTCCCGGTATCAATCACGACAAAAACGGTATTGGCCGGCCACGCGCGTGCCCGGCAGACTGGATGGACGTTTATCTTCACGGACCCATTCATGTCAGGCAAGCCCTTGCGCGCGGCGTTCTTTCTGTGCGGCTGCGCGGCCTTCCTCAATCTCTATGCCACGCAAGGCATTCTGCGCGAACTCGCTGCGGCCTTCGGCGTGAGCGCCGAGCGCGCAGGCCAGGGCGTGAGCGCCACCACGCTGGCCGTCGCCATTATCGCGCCATTCGTCGGCGCGCTCGCGACGCCGTTCGCGCGGCGCACTGTGATTGCCGGGGCGGCCGTGGCCTCCGCGCTGCCCGCGCTGTGGGCCGCGCAGGCGGGCGGCTTCGCCTCGTTTCTCGCGGCGCGCTTTGCCGTGGGCGTGCTGATGCCGTTCATCTTCGCGATTTCGGTGTCGTTCATCGGCGAGTGCTTTTCGCGCGAAGAGACGGCGGAAGTGAGCGCGCTGTTCGTCGCGGGAACCACGCTTGGCGGCTTCGCGGGGCGCTTCGTGACTAATGCGTGCGTGGCCGCGCTGGGCTGGCGGCATGCACTGGATGTCGTGGCGGGGCTGAGTCTCGTGGTTGGCCTCGTGATTTACGCGTGGTTGCCGGGCGGAATTCAGACGCGCTCTGAAGCGCGTATTGAGCGCCAGGAAGCGCCATCTCGTCTGCGCTTGTTCATGCGGCCCGAACTACTGGCGGCCTTCGGCTTCGGCGCCTGCGTGCTGGCGTCTCAGGTTGCCACTTTCACGTTCGTGGGGCTGCGGCTCGCGCAGCCGCCTTATGGCTTTGGCACCGCGCAGATCGGTTCGATCTATGCGGTGTTTCTGCTCGCGATGGTGGTCACGCCGCTCGCGGGACGTATCGCGCGCTACCGGGCGCCGCGCGAACTGGCGATGTGGGCGGCGTGTCTCGCGTGGGTGGGCGCGCTGCTCACGCTCGCGCATGGCCTCGTGCCGATACTCGTTGGGCTTGCGCTTGGGTCCACCGCGGTCTTTGTCGAACAGGCTGCGGCCAACGCGTTTATTTCCCAGACGGCGGGCGCGGCGCGGGCCACGGCTATCGGGCTCTATCTTTCGTTCTATTACCTGGGTGGCAGCCTTGGATCGGTGTTGCCGGTGCCGGCGTGGCGGCAGTGGGGTTGGAGCGGCTGCGTGGCGTTCGTGATGGGCGCGCAACTGATGGCGGGCGGGCTTGCCTGGTGGTTTTGGCGCGAGAATGCCAGGCGCGCGCGCCCAATCAATACACCGAAGGCATGCCTTCTGGACGATGTTTGAAGCGTCGATGCACCCAATAATACTGAGCGGGGATTTTCAGTATCTGGCTCTCGAGAAACGCATTCATGCTGCGGGCGTCGGTCTCATCGCAATCCGATGGGAAATGGCCAAGCGGCGCAAAAACATGCAGCTTATAGCCTTTGAAATCCGGGAGGACTTCGGTGACGAACGGCACAACGCGCGCATGGCCCATTTTCGCCAGTCGCGAAACCGACGTCAGCGTGCAGGCGGGGACGCCAAAAAACGGCACGAAAACCGAGTTGCCGATGCCGTGGTCCATGTCCGCCGCCAGCATGACCGGCTTGCCCTCCTGGAGCAGGCGCACGATTTTTCTGGCGCTCGTCGACCGTTCGATCATTTCCGCACCGAACCGGCCGCGCTGACGTTTGGCGAGAGCGCAAAGGCGCTTATTCGACATGTGCGTGTACAAGGAAGCGGCGGGCATATTCTGTGAGTAAGCCAGGCACCCGACCTCGACGCCCACGAAATGAAAGCCCATGAAAATCGTGGGCGGAGCATTGGGGTCTTCGAGATCGATGGCGCTTTCGATCTGCACAAGCTTACGGATCCTTTCCGCGCTACCAAACCATTGAACGCCGCGTTCGAGATAGCTGCGCACGACATGCCGGAAATGCTCCCGCCCGAGCTCATCGCGCTCACGTTCCGATCTGTCAGGAAAACAGAGGCGCAGGTTCACAAGGACGATGTGTTTGCGCCGGCCAGGCAGCGCGTAGAGGGCTGCGCCGAGCGCGCTGCCGAGCCGCGCGACCCAGGCGTACGGCAGTATCGCGAGCGTGCGTAGTAGTGCGATGATCAGCAAATGACCGAATTGTCCCAAGACCGGCTCCTGTTTGGCGGCCCGCCATCCTACCTGACGCGCTGACCCGGCGACAAAAGACGTTCGTCAGGATAACTACCAGGACGATGTAGCAGTCTTGGAAAACCCAGGGAGCAGGCCGTTGATCGTGCGTGAGCCGATGAGCGATCGAGACGCGATTCCGGTTATTCTCGCGCTGACTTCGAGCGCAAAACTTTGCGCAGCCGCTACGTTCAGAGGCGGGCAGTCTTAAAGCCAATCGCATACTGACGGACGTGACGGACTGACACGCCCCTCAATTCGCCTCGCCTCTGTAACGCGGTTTCCCAGGCGCTACGCATAGCGCGCAAGAAACATATCGGCGGCGGCCTCGGCGACACGCATCTGCTCGGCCTCGCTTAGCGGCGGCTGGCCCATCGTCACCTGCGGCCAGAACGCGAAGCCCTTTACCACGCCCTGCAACTCCTGCGCCGCGAACAGCGGATCGTCCGTGCGCAGTCGCCCGTCGGCGGCGGCCGCGCGAATCCACACCGTCACGTCTTCTTCCCGCTCGCCAAGCCGCGTGACCATGTCGCGCGCGCGTTCGGGCGAATGGATGCCCGCCGCGATCGCTACGCGCGCGAGGGCCAGAAACGATTCGTCGGCCATCAGGCGCAGCTTGCGCGCGAGCAGCGCAAGCAGTTGCGGGCGCAACGGCTCGGAAGCGCGGTAGGCCGGCGGCGCACCGGTCTGACTCGCATCCCAGAGGCGCATGAGGATGGCCGCGAACAGCGTCTCCTTGCTGGGGAAGTGGTTGTACACGGTGCGCTTGGACGCACTCGCGCGCGCGGCGATGCGGTCCATGCTGGTCGCGTCGTAACCGGCGGCGAGAAATTCCTCAATGGCGGCTTCGAGGATGGCGGCGCGTTTGCGGTCGGTCAGGCGTTGCGGGGTGGCGGTCGAATCCATGACGGAATTTTACTGGTTTGCCCGGCCGCTGCGATGCCCCAAAGGCACGCAATCCGGTCCAAAAGCGGACATTTTGGGTCAATTGGCGCCAGATAACCATGACGCATATAAGGGTTTCCGCATGCCAGCTGACGACGAAAGATACCTACGCCGGTGTCTGTAGATCGCGTTTTCGACAACGGCTGAAGTGGCTTCCAAGTCGCTGAAAGAAAAGCGTTTATGTCGTGCTGGCCGCTCCTCGCGCTTCGCACGTGCCAGTCGCTTTCCCATCCCCGAAACCTTGAATCTGTTAAAAAGTAAATGAGAATTGTTTGCATCCAGGCTAAGATCGAGCCCGCTTTCGATTCGTAAGCAAACGAAAAGCCTGGATTCTGACAACGGGGAAGATTCATGTATCTCAAGCAAAGACTGGTGCGGCGCGTGCTGCCGGCGCTGATCGCCGAAGCCTGCGCGCTATACGCCGGCCACACATTCGCCGCTCAACCGGCCGCGAGCGCCACGGTGGCCCAGACCGCCGACGCGCGCGAGAACACCACCGACGCCAACACCACACGCCAGGCGAACGAAGCGGACGCAACGACCACCAAACCGCTGCGCGCCGACGCCCAGCGCCGCGAGCAGGCGCTCGAGGCCGTCACGGTCACGGCCACGCGCGGCGGCAGCACGGACCCGAACCGCACGGCCGCCACGGTCTCGGTTATCACGAGCGACGATATCGACGAGAACAACGCTAAGGACGTCAAGGACGCGCTCAAGTACGAGCCGGGCGTCGAAGTGCGCCACTCGGCCTATCGTCCGTCGGGCATCACAGGCTCGTCGGGGCGTGCGGGCAACGAGGGCATCAATATTCGCGGCCTCGAAGGCAACCAGGTCCTGCTGCTCGAAGACGGCGTGCCGCTGCCGCAGTCGTATGCATTCGGTTCGGGCTCGGCTGGGCGCGCGGATTATCTGAACACCGATCTTTATCAGCGCATCGAAGTCTTGCGCGGCCCGACCTCGGCGCTGTACGGCAGCGACGGTCTCACGGGCGCAGTCAACTTCGTGACCAAGGACCCCGCCGATCTGCTGTCGATCTACAACAAACCGACCTACTTCTCGCTGAAGGCCGGCTACGATTCGACCGACCGTAGCTGGGGGTCGACGGCCACTGCCGCGTTCGGCGGGGACGTGGTGCAGGGCATGATCGCGCTCTCGGGACGCCACGGCCACGAGACCGACAACAAGGGCGACAGCAACACGCTGGGCGCGACGCGCTCGGAAGCAGACCCGCTCACGTACAACAACCGCAGCGCGCTCGGCAAGCTCGTTTTCAAATTGACGCCGCAAGACACGCTGAAAATCACTGCTGAAACACTTAGTAATGCGAATTCAAGCGATGGTCTCTCGCAGCTTGGCGGCGCCTATACGTGGAGCGGTTACACGGCTAATCGCTATGTCACCGGCAACGAGGTGAACAGCAACCGTGTCCAGCTCGACTACGATCACCGTGATGCGACGAACCCGTATTTCCAGCAGTTGCATGCCGCGCTCTACTACCGCAATGCCTCCACGCGACAGACGCTCGATATTGGCGGCGTCAATGCGAGTGGTGCGACGTCGTCGCGCTCGCGCATCAACGACTATGGCGACAACATCCTCGGCGGCAGCGTCGTGGCCGATAGTGCGTTCTCGACTGGGCCGTTCCAGCACAAGCTGACCTACGGTTTCGATGCGAGCGTCTCGCACTACAGCACGTCGAGCTCGGCGGGCTCGGAATGGACGAGCAGCACCGACGGCTACCCCGAAGCGTTCCCGAAGACCACGCAGACCAGCTTCGGCGCCTTCGTGCAGGACGAAATCCGCTGGAACAAGCTGAGTCTCGTGCCGGGCGTGCGCTTCGACTGGTACGACATGACGCCGCATCCGGATGCGACCTACGAGTCGGCGTCCGCGGCTTCGACCAAGCCCACCACCAGCTCCACGGGCAACGCCATTTCCCCGCGCTTCGCGGTGCTTTACGAAGTGTCGCCCGCATTCGTGCCGTACGTGCAGTACGCACACGGTTTTCGCGCGCCGTCCGCCTACCAGGTCAACAGCTTCTATAACCCGGCAGGCTCGTATGGCCTGTATTACCAGCAGGTCGGCAATCCCAACCTGAAGCCGGAAACCAGCAACTCGATCGAACTGGGTCTGCGCGGCAAGCTCGGCGTTGGTCACGGTCAGGTGAATTACAGCGCTGCTGCTTTCGCGGGCCGCTACAGCAACTTCATCGACACGAAGGTGATTGGCGGCAGCGTGACGTCGTCGACCAATCCGTACACCGTGCAGTACGTGAACTATTCGAAGGCCTCGATTCAGGGCCTCGAAGGCAAGGCCGACTGGTACGTGAACGACAGCCTCGAAGTGAAGGGCGGCTTCGCGTGGATTCACGGTACGGAAACCAAGGACGGCGTGACCTCGGGCCTCGACACGGTGCCGCCGCTCGCGGTCGTGCTCGGCGTGAAATACGCGCCCACCGAACGCTGGTTCGCCAGCGCCGACCTCACTTACAACTCGCGCAAGAACAAGTCGCAGATGTCCACGTCGACGTATTACTCGACGCCCTCGTACACGATCCTCGACCTGCACGCGGGCTACAACATCACGCGTCACGTGAGCGTGACGGCGGGCATCGACAACGTGTTCGACCGCAAATACTGGATCTGGAACGACGTGCGCGGTCTTTCGGACAGCGACAGCGCCGCGAAGATCGACTCGTTCACCGCGCCGGGCCGCAATTTCAACGTGGGCATGAAGATCGACTTCTGACGCACGCATTCCCTTATTCAACGTAACAAGGCAGGACCAACATGACGCAAACCTCCCATCAACTTCCTGTGAATCCGGCCTCGCTTGCGCTGCTGCGCGAGGCCTTCACCGAACTGCGCACGACCCGCAAGCTGCGCCATCGCGAAGCGGCGGCGGAGCTGGGCGTGAGCGAGGGCGAGGCGCTGGCGGCGTTCGTGGGCGAGCATGTCGTGCGGCTCGACGCGCAATCGGCCGATGAGTTCGCCACGCTGTTCGAGTCGATGCCGCTGCTTGGCGAAGTGATGGTCCTCACGCGCAACGACGCCGTCGTGCACGAGAAGATCGGCACCTTCGGCAAGATGAGCCGCACCGGTCCGGTGGGCCTGACCGTGGGCCGTGCGATCGACCTGCGCATCTTCTACGCGAAGTGGGCGTCGGCGTTCGCCGTGCGCGAAGTCTACGACGACGGTGTGCGCGAGAGCCTGCAATTCTTCGACGCGCAAGGCGTGGCGGTGACCAAGGTCTATCTGCGCGATGCCAGCGATCACGTCGCCTTCGACACGCTGGTCGAGCGTCATGCCGCGCCGTCGCAGCAGCCCGGACTGAGCGTGGAGCGCGCCCAGCCGCGCGCACCGCAACGCGACGACGTGCAGATCGACGTGCAGGGTTTTCGCGCGGCGTGGGCCGCCATGAAGGACACGCACGAATTCTTCGATATCCTGCGTAAATTCGGCGTGGGCCGTTTGCAGGCGCTGCGTCTGGCCGATCCCGCGTATGCCGAGCCCATCGCACTCGACGCCATCGAGGCCTTGCTGAACGACGCCGCGAGCACGCAACTGCCCATCATGGTGTTCGTCGGCAATCCGGGCATGATCCAGATTCACACGGGTCCGGTGCAGACGATCCGCACGATGGGGCCGTGGCTCAACGTGCTCGACGCGGATTTCAACCTGCATCTGCGCGCCAATCTGGTTGCGCACGCATGGGTCGTGCGCAAGCCGACCAGCGATGGCATCGTCACCTCGGTCGAACTGTTCGATGCGGCGGGCGAGAACATCACGATGCTGTTCGGCGCGCGCAAACCGGGCCAGGCGGAGCGCGAAGACTGGCGCGCAGCCGTGCAACGGCTCGCGCGCGTCCCGGCCACCACCGAGGGAGCCACGGCATGAGCGACGATCGTTTCGATTTCCGGCGCCGCAGGCTGCTGATCGGCACGGGCGGTCTGTTGCTCGCGGTCACGGGCGCGGGCGTGACGGCGCGTGCGGGGGCGGCTTCGGCACCCCTCAAGGCGGACACATCGCGCGTGGTCGTGATCGGCGGGGCGCTCGGGGAGATCGTCTATGCGCTCGGCCGCGCGGACACGCTCGTCGGCGCCGATACGACCTGTACCTGGCCGCCGCAAGCGCAGGCGCTGCCGAAGGTGGGCTACCAGCGCGCGCTGTCCGCCGAAGGCCTGCTGTCGCTGCAGCCGACTTTGATCCTCGCCTCCGCCGAGGCCGGGCCGCCATCGGTTCTGCAACGCGTGGCCGATGCGGGCGTCAAGGTCGCGACTTTTGGCGAGACACATGATGTGGCCTCGGTGCGCGAGAAGATCGTAGGCGTGGCGCGCGCACTGGACGCCGATAACGCGGGTCAGGCGCAGCTCGCCCGTTTCGACCGTGCGTGGGCCGAGACGACGGCGAGCGTGGTGCAGGCACAGAAGGATGCGCAGAAGCAGGCATCGCCGCGCGTGCTGTTCCTGATGAGCCCGGCGGGCAACCAGGCGATGGTGGCGGGGCAGCACACGGCCGCCGACGCCATGCTCGCCTACGCCGGCGCACGCAATGCGATGCAGGGCTTCTCGGGCTATCGCGCGCTCACGCCGGAAGCGCTCGTCGCCGCGCAACCCGACATCGTGCTGACCACCGACGACGCGCTCAAGGCCGCCGGCAGCAAACGCCAACTGCTCGATTCGGCAGGTTTCTCGCTCACGCCCGCTGGCCGCGCCACGCGCGTGGTCGCGCTCGACGCACTGTTCCTGCTCGGCTTCGGCCCGCGCTTGCCCGAAGCCGTGAGCGCGCTCAACCGCAGTCTCGCGCAAGCGTGACGCAAAGGACGCGCGCTCGGCGTTTCATCATGACCAGGCAGACTCTTCGACTCGCGCAGCCCTCGCTGGCTGCGCCTCCTTCCGTGCGCACGCCACGCTCGCGCGTGCCATTCGTATTCGCGGCGCTTGGCGTGTTGCTCGCGCTCGCGATCCTCGCAGGCGTGTGCATGGGCGCTTATCCGGTTTCACCCGCCGCGCTCTGGCAGGCGCTGCTGGCGGGCGACCTGCATGCGGGTGCGCAAGCCGATCGCTCCGCGCTCGTGCTGCTCGAATTGCGCGTGCCGCGCGTGGCGCTGGCGCTGCTGGTGGGCGCGGGCTTCGGCGCGGCGGGCAGCGCGTTGCAGGCGCTGCTGCGCAATCCGCTCGCGGACCCGGGGCTGATCGGCGTATCGAGCGGCGCGGCGCTGGGCGCATCGCTCTTGATCGTGTTCGGTTCGGTGCTGTTGCCGCATCTGGCTGCTTATTGGCCCGCTGTGTTTGCAGGGGGGATGGCGCCCGGCTCGGGGCAACTCACGGCCGTCGCCGCGTTCGTGGGTGCGCTGGGCGTGACGCTGGGCGTGTACCGGATTTCTTCGTCCAATGGCCGCGTGGTGCTGCCCATCCTGCTGCTGGCGGGCGTAGCCGCCAACGCGCTCGCGGGCGCGGTGATCGGCACGCTGTCCTACGTTGCGACCGACGCGCAACTGCGCTCGCTCACATTCTGGAGTCTGGGCAGTCTCGCCGATGCGAAGTGGTCGACGCTCTGTGCGATTGCCCCGTTCGTGATCGTAGGCGTCCTGACGATCGCGGCGCACACGCGCGCGCTCAATGCGATGCAACTCGGTGAACTCGAAGCGCATTACCTTGGCGTGCCCGTACGTCGCGTCAAGCACGCGATCCTGCTGGCAACGGCGCTGGCCGTGGGCGCGCTGGTGTCGAGCACTGGGCAGATCGGCTTTATCGGGCTGGTCGCGCCGCATTGCATCCGGCTCTCGTGCGGACCCGATCAGCGCGTGGTGCTGCCGGGCTCGATGCTGCTGGGCGCCTTGCTGACGGTGGCCGCCGATCTCGTCGCGCGTACACTGGTCGCGCCCGCCGAGATTCCATTAGGTGTGCTCACCGCACTGCTGGGAGCGCCGTTCTTTATCGTGCTGATCTTGCGCAGCCGACGGCACTTCGGCGCGTGATCGGGCTTCGGCACGAACCATGAATACAGACAAAAAACACTTCATGCTTTCGATTGAGAATCTGCGCATCGGCTACCGGGGAAGGGCGCTGTTCGACGATTTTTCGTTGAGCGTTGCGCCCGGCGAATTCGTGGTCGTGCTGGGCCAGAACGGCGTTGGTAAAAGCACGCTGCTCAAGGCGCTAGCGGGCGACTTCACGCTGCACGGCTTTCCGGACCGGACGAGCAGCGGCAAACTCACGCTCAATGGCGAGGACGCGCGCCGCATCGCGCCGCAGCGTCTCGCGCAACTGCGCGCGGTGCTCGCGCAAAGCGTGCCCAACACCTTTGCCGTACCCGTGAACGAGGTCGTGCAACTGGGCCGCTATGCGCACCTCGACGGCGCGGCGATGCCGTTTTCCGTCGATGTACTGGTGCAGGACATGCTCGCGCTCGCAGGCGTGGCCCCGCTCGCGCAGCGCGACATCACCACGCTCTCGGGCGGCGAATTCGCGCGCGTGCAGTTCGCCCGCGCGCTCGCGCAATTGTGGACGCTCGACAGCCACCGCTTGCCGCCGCGATATCTGCTGATGGACGAGCCGACGGCGGCGCTCGATCTGGTGCAGCAGCACCGGCTCTTTGCGACGGCGCGGCGACTCACGCGGGCATGGAATATCGGCGCGCTGGCGATTGCGCACGACTGCAATCTCGCGGCGCGTCACGCGGATCGTCTCGTGCTGATTGGCGAGGGCCGCGTGATCGCCGACGGGCCGCCGCGCGAAGTGATGCGCACCGATCTGCTAGAGCGTTGCTATGGCGCACCGATGCAGATTGCCGGCGTTGATGAAGATGCGGTGGCGAGCATCTTTCCGGCGTGATGCTCGCGCTTCAACGCCTGCTTCAACTCGGCTTGAACACCATCAGGAAGTAGACCAGCAACATCGCGATGAAGGCTGGATAGCCGAGTCTTTCCCACAGCTTCGCGTATTGCCAGTAGCGGGCCGGGAGCGTCGCCGCGCGCGCCTCATGCGCGGCGTTGGCCAATTCGGCGAGCCGCAGTTGCAGCCACACCACAGGCAGCCAGCACGCACCGGCAAGCAGATACAGCGCGAGCGCCGCGACGAGCCACGGGCTTCTCCACGGCCAGCCCGCGGCGTGTGCGAGCCAGAGGCCGCTGGCGGGCTGAAACAGCACGGCGGGCGTGGTGAACCACCAGTCGGCGCGCACGACGAGGCGCGCTACGGCGGCGATCACGGGCACCGAGCGCGTGCGATTGGCGAAGAAAAGATAGAACGCGGTTCCGAATCCCGTGCCGACGAGCAGCACGGACGACAGGATATGCAAGGTCTTGATGGTGAGGTAGAGGTTCATGGCCGCGGCTCATCGCTGATGAGGATGAAGAGGATGGTCAATATCGGCAGGTTCTTCAGGACCGCGCCGAACGGGTCGCCTAGCAACTCGGGAATGGCGACGGCGATGATGGTGGAGTACGCAACGATCAGTGCAATCTGCGCGAGCCACAACCGTCGACCTGGCCAGAAGATCGTGGCCATGCCGAACGTCAGATCGAGCGCGGAGGCGAGATAAAGCGTGGCCAACGCGGCCACGCCGTGCAGATGAACGCGCTCCAGCAACGCGAGGCTTTGCGAGAGCGGATGAATCCAGGCACTGACGACTGCGCTCACGATCCATGTCACTGCCAGTGCGAAACGCAATGCGTAAGCGCGCCAGCTTGCCAGCGCCGCGAGGCGCAGCGGCGCGGCATCTTGCGCTATGAACTCGCGCAGGCTGCGCGGCAGGCGTCCCAGGACCTTTGCCGTAGCCGCGACATCGGCGGTGCTGCCGGCCTGAAGCATGCGCCACGTATCGCACGTGAGCATCGATCCAGGTACGCGATCGAGCAGGGCGGCGGCCGCGCCGATCAGCGCCGCTGGCAAGCCGATACGCGGCGCCGGTGCGAATCCGAGCGCCTCACGGTAGATCGCCAGCATGTCGCGATACTCGACTTCCTCCGCGCCGACGATATCGAGCGTCTGACGCGCCGGCGCGTCTGCATCGAGCAGGTTTGCGATGACCTCGGCCAGGTCGTCGGCGTGGACGAGTCGCAGCAACTGATGGCCGCCCGCAGGAAGCACGTGAACCGGCACACTCGCGAGCGCACGAAAGAAGCCCGCCGATGCCCCGTCCGAACCATAGACCAGCGCGGGCCGCACGATCTGCCAGTCTAGCGGCAGGCTTTGCAGATGACGCTCAGCTGCGAGCTTGCTCGTGAAATAACGCGTTTCCCCAGCTTCCACGCCCAGTGCCGATATCTGCACGACGCGCTTCACGCCAGCCAGTCGGCACGCTTCGAACAGTGCGATCGGTCCGCGCGTATGAACGGCGTCGAAGGTTTGCTCGCCACGCTCCAGCAAAATGCCGACCGCGTTGACGACGGCGTCGATGCCATGAAGTTGCGTGTGCAACGTTGATGGATCGAGATCGGCCGCGAAATCTATCTGGCGTTCGTCGGCCTGGGTGGCGTGCCGCACGCCTTTCACGACGCGATGGCCGCGACGTTCGAGCCACGCGCACACCGTACCGCCGATGAAACCTTGCGCCCCGCAAACGAGGATGTTCATTCAAGAATCTCCGTCGTGCTTGTTATTGCTAAAATTACTGTTATTTCTGTATAGACAGAAATAACAGGTCAAAAAAATGCAGGCCCGCGAGCCTGCATCGGCCATCTCAAGACTTGCGCCTGACTACCTTGCTGATCTTCGCGCCCATGCCGAGCGTCTTCATGAGCGTTTCCGGCTTCAGTCGCAGCATTTCGTCGGACCAGGTCGTCAGGGTTTCGAGGAACTGTAGCGTGTCGCGAATGCGCTGCTCCGTTTCGCGGCTCTCGTTGCCGATCTCGGGACTTGCCAGGGTATCGAGCAGCATCGTGAGCGTCGGGTCGATTTCGCGCTGGCGGCGGCCTTCGACGATCAGCTTGAACAATTCCCAGATATCCGTGGAGGTCTCGAAGTGGTCGCGCCGGTCGCCCATTACGTGCACCACCTTCGCGAGTCGCCACGCCTGCAACTCCTTCAGGCTGTTGCTGACGTTCGAGCGTGCGACGCCCAGCGCCTCGGCGATTTCGTCGGCGGCGACGGGACGGCCCAGCAGATAGAGCAAAGCGTGAATCTGCGCCACGGTGCGATTGACGCCCCAGCGCGAGCCCATCTCGCCCCAATGCAGGATGAATTTTTCGGCGGTCGGTGTGAGTTCCATGGGCTCGACTCTATAAACTTCAGTTATTTCTGTCAAGACAGAAATAACTGAAGCGATCGTGCGCCCCGGAAATTCAGGCCGTCTTGTCGACGCTGGGCGCACGCGCGGCCCAGTCGATCGCGGCGTCGAACAACCGAAGCCCCGCCGCCGAAAGATTCGTGAACGAGTCGTTGTCCATGAAGAACATCACGCGGCGCGCGGGCGCAAGCGCTTCGTAGTCCATCGTCGCGCCTTTTTCGTAGGTGAAGATCGCGGCTTTATCGGCTTGGCCGTAAATCGTCGCGATGATCGACGCGCCCAGTCCCGGCTTGCCCCAACTCATCGGCGCCTGCTTGCGGAACACATTGGCGACGCCCGCAGGCAAGGCCGCCGAAACCGGATGCGGTGCATTCACGAGCCAGAGATAGCGCTCTTTTTCCGTCTCGCCAAAATCGACGTCATGACGTTTGCCGCACATGGCGAGATCGTCGAGCAGGTCGTTTTCCCAGGTGAGCAGCGGCACGGGCGAGGTGCGCCAGCCCGCCGGCACGTCCTTGGCCGATACGGTGGAAGAAATCACCACGAGATCCGAGCCAGAAGCTCCAGTTGGATCGAAGTCCTGATTAACGAGCTGAACCTGATAACCGCGCTTCTGCAGATGCGCCGCAATCTGTCGATCGACCGCGATATTGGGGCCATCGAGCTGCACGACCATCAGGATCGAGCGTGATGCGTCAGGCGTTTGCGCGCGAGCATTGGGCAGCGCGCACGAAGCCGCGAGGGCGGAGAGGGAGACCAGCGCATGGCGGCGCGAAACACGAAGTGGAAAGCGAGTCATGGTCATCAGAATTCAAAGGTCGAGAGCAGGGAGACCTGGCGCGCGTCGCCCACGGCGACGAAATAGCGGTTCGCGCTCGACGGGTAGTAGGTCTTGTTGAACAGGTTCTTCACATTGAGCTGGAATGAAACACGATGGCCGCCCCAGCGCGTGTCGTAGGTCGCGAAAGCATCGGCGACGGTATAGGCGGGCAGCGTAAAGCTGTTCGCCGAATCGCCGGGCCGCGAGCCGACGTAGTGCGCGCCCGCGCCCACGCGCAACTGATCGCCGCCGAACACCGTGCCGAAGTCATACACCGCCGCAAGCGACGCCGTATTCTGCGCGACGTTCCAGAGCCGGTTGCCCGCATACACGGGATCTTCGATGGTTTTCGCGTCGATATACGCGTAGCTCGCGATCACGCTCCAGTGCTGACCGATCTGGCCGGACACGTCCAGCTCCACGCCGCGCGAACGCGCCTTGCCGGAGGTGCGCCAGTCCGTCTGCTTGGTGGTGTCGTTGTACTGCGAGACCAGGACGTTCGATTTGTCGATATTGAAGAGCGCGAGCGTGCCCGTGAGTCCTGCGGGCATCGCGACCTTGGCGCCCACTTCCCAGGACGTGGCTTCTTCGGGCTTCACCGCCGAGTCGATCACCACGCCCGTGCTGAGTGGCGCGATTGTCGAAGTCGGCTTGAGCGACTGCGTGTAGCTGCCATAGAGCGAGAACGTGTCGGTCCACTTGTAGACGACGCCCGCGCGCGGCAGCCACTTGTTGCCGCTCAGATCGGTATTGGCCTTGAACGGGCGGCCCTTGCCCGCCACCTGGTTGTACGTCATGAAGCGCGCGCCGCCAACCAGAATCCATTTATCGGTCAGATGCAGGCTGTCCTGGAAGTAGACGGAGGCGTCGTGCAGCGTATCGGTCTGATCGCTGTCGCTGGCCGAAACGGTGCTCGACGGGCTTTCCAGTCCATAGACCGGATGCAGGTAGTTGAACGTGTATTGCGTGGCCTGACGCAGCAGGTCGGCGCGATAGATGCGGCGGTATTCGTCGTCCACGCCCACCTGCAGATCGTTGCGCAAGCCGGCCACGGTGAAATGGCCGTCCACATAGGCGGTCGCGTAGCTATCCGTGCTCACGGCGCCGTGAGTGGCGTCGTTGCTGCGCGAGAGCACGCCCGTCGTGCTGTTAACCCCTTGCACGCGCAACTGGTTTGCATCGTAGGTCTCGCGGTTGTAGCTGTAGCCGATGTGGGCCTTCCAGTCCGCGTTGATCTGATGATCGACGAGCAACTGCGCGAGATGCGACTCGCCGCGCATCTCGTTGAAGGGTTCATCCAGACGCTCGCGTGCGGGGATGGCGAGTGGCTGGTTGGTCTTGGGATCGAGCGCGGTGCCGCGATCGAAGGGATAGAGAAACTTGCGGTACTGATACGACAGTACCACCTGGGTATCGCGCCCGTACCACGCGAGCGACGGCGCGACCAGCGTCTCGCGATGCTCGCCGAAATTGCGCCAGTATTGTTCGTCGACCTGATCGAGCACGAGGCGATAAGCGAGGCGCGTGTCGCCAATCGGACCCGTGGTGTCGAGCGTCGCGCCGCCGCCATTGCGGCCGTGGCCATAGGTCGAGCCGAGCACCGAGATCGCATGGTACGGCGTGAGCATGGGCTGCTTGCTCACCACGTTGACGACTCCGCCCGGGTCCATGATGCCGTAGAGCAGCGAGGTCGGCCCTTTGAGCACTTCGACGCTATCGACCGCATCGTTGAGCGCGCGGCCCTGCACGAGCGGCATGCCGTTCTCCATGATCGAGCCGTCACGATTGCCGCCGAAGCCGCGTTTGAGCAGCGTGTCCTGGGTGCCCGCGAGCGTGTTGCCCTGAACGATGCCGCTGACGTTCGCGAGCGCATCGTCCAGATTGCGCGGACGCTGGTCGTGCAGCACCTGCGCGGGCACCACGTTGACGGCTTGTGCCGTGTCGAGCACGGGGGTGTCCGAGCGCGTGATGTTGGCTTCGGCGGGCGCACGGTAGCTGCCCGCCTTGATCGCCGAGGCGTCGACCTTCACGGCGGGCAGCACGGCGCGCTCTTGCAGATCGGCGTTGCTGGTGTCCTGCGCGAGCGTGTAACTGCCGTTGGCTTGCGCGCTGGCGGCGAGGCCCGTATCGCGCAGGATGTGCGCGAGGCCGTCGGCCACGCCGTAATCGCCTTGCAGTCCGGCACTCGTGCGGTTGGCGGCAAGCGAAGCGGGATACGCGATCATCACGCCGGCCTGCTGGCCGAACTGGTTCAGCACCGTGGCGAGCGGGCCGGCGTGGATCTCGTAGTGCTGAAAGGGCGCGGCTTGCTGGGACGCGGCCGTGCCGGCCGCCAGGGCGGACGTTGCGGTGCCAGCCGCACTGGCGGCAAAGAGCGCGACGACAGCAACGCCGATCCAGTGACGGCATGGGCGATGGGCGTAACGGATGGGGCGCACAACGCCCTCAGACATGGCCTGGACAGAAGGATGCATGGGTTCTAGGACTGGGAGAAGACCGATGAAGAAGTGCTTTCATCTGGCTTGTCCCGCGAGAATCGAAAACAGCTCACGTTTTCGAAAAATTTTTTTGCTTGTGGAAATGCGGGCGCGAAATCAGCCGCGTGCCGGGCTTACCGTGACCCAGAAGCGCGTCAGATAGTCGACCCGCAACGGCAGCGCACGCGTGAGCGTGTCGAGCACGCGATCGGTATCGGCGAGCAGGTAGGTCCCGGAGACGCGCAGCGTTGCCACACGCGGATCGCATCGCAACGCGCCGTCCCGGTAGCGCGCGAGTTCGCCCAGAAAATCGGCGAGCGGCATGTCGTTGGCGACGAGCATGCCCTGCGCCCACGCCGAAGCATCGCTGGCGACCGGTTCGACCTCGCGCACGGCGTTCGCGGTGAAGCGCGTGGACTCGCCCGCATGCAATGTTCGCGCGGCTGAGGGAGCCTTGTCGGGCACGATGCGCACCGCGCCTTCGAACACTGCGAGCTGCGTGGCGTCCGGCTCCTGCCTCACCGAAAAGCGCGTGCCGAGCGGCGTGGCCGTGCCTTGCGCCGTTTGCACGACGAAGGGGCGTGATGCAAAGCCATCCCGGTGCCCCGTGGTCACCATGATCTCGCCACGCCGCAACACGACGCGTCGCTCGTTGGCTGTGAAGCGTAGATCGACGGCGGAGGCCGTATTGAGCGTCAACGCCGTGCCGTCGTCGAGCGCGTAGGTGCGGATCTCGCCCGTCGCCGTGTGCATGTCGGCGGTCCAGCCCGGCCATGCCGATCGATGGCGCGCGCCCCAGGTCGCGCCACCCGCGAAAAACAGCACCGCGAGCGCCTTGACGGTCGAGCGCCGTCGCGAGCCGGCGCGCGTGAGCGCCGCGCGCGCGGCGTGGGCCGAGGGTCCCTGGCCGAGCGACTGAAAACGCTGCGAGACGGTCTGGATATGCTGCCAGGCGCGCTCGTGATCGGCGTGTTGCGCGCGCCACGCTTCCAGCGCCTCGCGCTGTGCCGGCGTGATCGCGCCGCTGCTCAGATCGAGCCACCACTCGACGGCGCGATGCGCGATCTCCGGCGCGATATCAGGTGCAATCGGACGCATGGGCGTTGCGCTCACAGCGCGAAGAAGCACTGCGCCGCCGCCTTCGCGAGATGACGCTTGACGGTCGCGAGCGAAATGCCCAGCGTTGCCGCGATCTCGGTATGCGTCGCGCCATCGAGTTGAGCGAGCAGGAACGCGCGCTTGACGATCACAGGCAGCCCGTCGAGCAGGCGATCGATTTCGCAGAGCGTTTCGAGCAGCACGGCCTGGTCTTCGGGCGAGGGCGCGAGGGCTTCGGGCGTCAGCGCGAGTGCTTCGAGATACGCGCGCTCGACCTGCTCGCGCCGCCAGTGGTTGTAGAGCACACGCTGGGCGACGGTGGTGAGCAGCGCGCGCGGCTCGCGGGCCTCCACGGGCTCCTCGCGCGCGAGCAGACGCACGAAGGTGTCGTGCGCGAGATCGCTGGCACGGTGCGCGCAACCGAGCTTGCGGCGCAGCCAGCCATGTAGCCATCCGTGATGCGCGCGGTAGAGCGCGTCGATCTCGAGTTGGGCGGAGGGCGGAAGGGCGGTCATGCGGCGTGACGCAGCGTGGCGAGTGGCTGAAGTAGAAAAAATGGGTTGGTGGCTTACAGCTTCGGTCGCGTAGCTTACACGTCGATTGCATGTAAGTAAATGAGAATTGTTCTCGTATAGGTCGGTGTGATCTGCCCCTTTCATGGTTTCGAGGCTCGAAAATGTCGCTGCGATATCGGCTTCATTACCGTTTTGTCATGTTGGCGTCGGTTCAGATTCGCTTAAGGCAGCGCTGCGCACAATGCCCCCGACTTCGCGATATTCATGAAGTCGCGGCGCGTAATTCGAATCCGTCTTGACGCGCAATTCAGCCACTTTTTCGCTTGATTTGAGGATCGAAACCATGAAAACCCGCTTGAATACCCGTCTGCTTGCTACGCTCATCATCAGTACTGCGATGCTTCCGGCAATGGCCTTCGCACAAGACCTGTCGAAGAGCGAAATTGTCCAGCGCGCCGCGGTCAAGGCGCAAATCGCCCAGGCCGAACAGGACGGCACGCTGCATCCGTCGAACGTGCATTACCCCGACGGCGTCGTGCCCACTTCCGCGAATGCCGGCAACAGCGGCTACGGCACCGCGAGCGTTGGCAACAGCCAATCGGGCAGCGCCGCGAACAGCGCGGCAGTCAACGCGCTCTACCGCCACCAATAAGCGTGAAGATGTCGAAAATGTAATCCGCCGGTCATCCGGCGGAACGCTGGCGCGGGCGGCGTTTGGGTAAAATCGTCCCACCATGAAGGCGGGAGAGTACGTATGCGGGTCCTCGTGATCGAAGACGAGCCAAAGGCGGGAGCCTACGTCAAGAAAGGGCTCGAGGAGTCGGGCTGTAGTGTCGATCTCGCGACGGACGGCGCCCAGGGGCTGCTGCTTGCGCAGGAAGAGGAGTACGACGTGATCGTGCTCGATGTGATGCTGCCGGTGCTCGACGGCTGGACGGTGCTCAAGCGCCTGCGCGCAACCAAGGCCACGCCAGTGCTCTTTCTCACCGCGCGCGACGATGTCGCCGACCGCGTGCAAGGACTCGAACTCGGCGGCGACGACTATCTGGTCAAGCCGTTCGCCTTCGTCGAATTGCTCGCGCGCGTGCGCACGCTGGCGCGCCGCGGGCCGCCGCGCGAAGCCGAGACGATGCGCATCGCCGATCTGGAAATCGACGTGATCCGCCGCCGCGTCAAGCGCGGCGCGAATCGAATCGACCTCACGCCACGCGAATTCTCCCTGCTCCAACTGCTCGCGCGCCGCCAGGGCGAGGTGCTCAGCCGCACGCAGATCGCCTCCTTCGTCTGGGACATGAATTTCGACAGCGACACCAATGTCGTCGAAGTCGCGATCCGGCGCCTGCGCGCGAAAATCGACGAAGGTTATCCCAGCAAGCTGATCCACACGGTGCGCGGCGTGGGCTACGTGATGGAAGAAAAGGACACGCCCTGATGGCGCGCCGCTCGCTTGCGCTCACGCTCGCGGTGGTGTTCAGCGCGACCACGTTCGCGGTATTCGCGTGCGTCGGCTGGTATCTCTATGTGGCGCTCGCGCACCAGGTGGGCAAGCAGGACGATCAGGACATCGTGCTCGCGGCTCGCCACGTGCGGCGTCTCGCGGCCGAACTCGGCTCCACGCAGGATGCGCGCGAACACGCGCAGCGGCTCTCCAGCGCCGTGCTGGGCAACCAGGCGCTCGCCATGCGCATCGTCGACGCGCAAGGCTTGCCCGTGGCCGACCACGACGAAGGCGAAACCTTCGATGAACCGCCCACGCCGCCCACCCATGCCGTGCTCGCCCGTGATGTGGATCTGTCCGCGTCGCGCGCGGGCGCGCTCGTGCTGGCCCCCGACGCGCGCATCACCGATACCGCGATTCGCGCATGGCGCAGCGCGCAGGGCGTGCCCGTGCGCAGCATCGCGTTCGACGTCGCGCTGCGCAACGGCGAGACCGTGCGCGTGGCGATTGCGCGCGATCAGCGCGGCCCGCTCGGCTTGCTCGATTCCTATCGCGATACGTTGGGTCTCGCGGGCAGTGTCGGCACATTGGTCGTGCTGCTCGGCAGTTACGCGTTAGTGCGCCTCGCGCTGCGGCCGCTGCGCCAGATCGCCGACCAGGCACGCGAAGTCACGGCCTATCGGCTCGACCGGCCGATTCGCGTCAAGCACATTCCCAGCGAACTCGCGACGCTCGTGGCCTCGCTCAACGCGATGCTCGAGCGGCTGCATGCCGGTTTCCAGCGCCTCACCCAATTCACCACCGACCTCGCGCACGACATGCGCACGCCGCTGGGCAATCTGCGCGGCACGACTGAAATCGCACTCGCGCGCCCGCGCTCCGATGATGAATATCAGGCGGTGCTGGCCTCCAATCTGGAGGAATGCGAACGACTTTCGCGCATGATCGAGAACGTGATCTTTCTCGCGCGTGCGGAGCATCCGAGCTTCGAGATGCACCGTCGCGAGTTCGACGTGCGTGAAGAACTCGAACGCATCGCGGAGTATTTCGAAGGACTGGCCGACGAAGCGGGTCTCGCCATCAGCGTGCAAGGCAACGGCACCTTGAGCGCCGATGTCGAACTGTTTCGCCGCGCGCTCAGCAACCTGCTGGCGAACGCGCTGCGCTACACGCCGCATGGCGGCACGATCGTGCTGGCGGCTCACATCAGCGGTCCGACGCTCGACGTCATGGTCGAGAACCCCGGCACCCCGATTCCCGCTGAACACCTCGAACGCATTTTCGAGCGCTTCTATCGCGCCGATCCTTCACGCACGCGTGGGACCGAATCGACGGGAACCGGCGCATCGGCGGGGCTGGGCCTCGCCATCGTGCGCTCCGTGATGGAGTTGCACGGCGGCAAGGTGAGCGCGCAAAGCGATGCGCGCAGCACGCGCTTCATCCTGACCTTCCCGCGCGCCTAACCCGCGTTGCCGCTCCAGCTACCGCCCAGCGCTTCGATCAACCGCACACACGCGGCCATTCTGCGGCCTTCGATCACGACGGCGTCGCGCTCGTTGGTGAGCGCGATGGTCTGCGACGTCACTACGTCCAGATAGCTGACCGCGCCCGCATTGAAGCGGTTCGTGGTGAGCTGCAAGGCTTGTTGCGCACTCTGTGCCGCGCGTTGCTGCGTGGTGGATTCATCGGCCAGCGCCTGCAATGCGGACAGATTGTTCTCGACCTGCTCGAACGCGGTGAGCACGGTTTGCCGGTAATCGGCGACCGTGCCGTCGTAGTGCGCGGTGGCGGCGTGCAGCGTGGCACTGCGTTTGCCGCCGTCGAACAGCGTGCCGACGAGCTGTGGCCCGAGCGACCAGAACAGGCTGGGCGCGCTGAGCCAGGGCATGAAGAACGAACTTTCCAGCCCGGCCGTCGCGCTCAGCACGAGGTTGGGGAAGAACGCCGCGTGCGCCACGCCGATCTGCGCATTGGCTGCGGCGACGCGACGCTCGGCCGCCGCGATGTCGGGACGGCGCTCGATCAGTTGCGACGGCAGACCGGGCGGGATGGCAGGCAGGTGGAAGCTGTCCTGCGTGTCTTGCAGCGGCGGCAGCGAGAAGATCGAAGCGGGCTCGCCGATCAGCGTGGCGATCGCATGCTGAAGTTGCGCGCGGTTCACATCGATATCGCGCGCCTGTGTGCGCGTGCTGTCGAGTTGCGTTTGCGCCTGGGCGACCGCCGAGGCGTCGATCGCGCCGTTGCGCTGCTGGTCTTGCAGAATCTTTAGCGCGCGGGCATAGGCGCTCACGCTGTCGTCGAGCAGATGCCTTTGCGCGTCGAGCGAGCGCAGATTGAAGTAATCGACCGCGAGTTGCGCCGTCATCGACAGGCGCACCGCTTCCAGGTCTGCCGCGCTTGCTTGCGCACTGGCGCTCGCGCTCGTCACTTCGTCGCGGATGCGGCCGAATACGTCGGGCTCCCACGTCGCCGTCACGCCCAGCGAATAGTCGGGAATCGTCTTGCCCGCAAGCGACGATCCCTGCTTGTTCGCCGAAGTGCGATAGCGGTCCTGTGCGACGCCTGCGGTGATGGTGGGCAGGAAGCCCGCACGCTGATAATCCGTGCCCGCGCGCGCTTCGTCGAGATTGGCGAGCGCCTTGCGCACACTCTGATTCGATACGTCGATGCGGGCTTCGAGTGTGTTCAGTTCGGTATCGCCGAATACGGTCCACCATGCGCCGCGCGGTGCGGCGTCGGCGGGGGAGGCGATCTGCCAAGCGGTGTTCGATGGTGTATCGGCAGCATAGTGCGCGGGAACTTCAACCTTGGGCGGCTGATAAGGCGCGACGGTCGAGCAGGCCGTCAAGGCCACGGCAACCGCCACGACGCACAGGCGCAGGGGGAAACGGCACGCGCTCATGATTGTGACGCCTTTGCGACGCTGGCCTTTTTGGTGGCAATGCTCACCGCTTCGCCGTTGCTGATGCTGTCACCGGGATTGTCGATCACGCGGTCGCTGGCGGCGAGACCCGACGTGACTTCCACATGCGTGCCGAAGTCGCGGCCCAGGTGCACCGGTTTGAGCAATACCTTGCCCGCCGCATCGACCGTCGCCACCGACACGCCGTCGGGCCGGAACAGCAGCGCGGTCACGGGCACATCGAGTGCGGGCGTCGTGCTCTTGAGCGCGAGATGCGCCTGCACATAGCCGCCGGGCAGCAGCGCACCGTCGGCATTGTCCACGTCGATTTCCACGCGTAAGGTGCGGCTCGACGGATCGATGGCGCCCGCGTTGCGCGCCACATGCGCGTTGAAGCGGCGGCCCGGATATTGTTGCGTCGTCAACCATGCCTCGGTCGCGGGCGTGACGTCCGCCGCGTCGTCCTGCGGCACATCGACGAAGACACGCAAGGTCTGCGTCTGCGAGAGATGGAACAGTTCGTTCGCGGCGGTTGGCGCACCGGGCGTGCCGCCTGCGGTGACGAGCGCGCCCACGTCCACATCGCGCGCCGTCACCACGCCGTCGAACGGCGCGGTCACCTTTTCGTACGAGACCAGTTCGGCGAGCCGCGCGACGTTGGCCTGGGCGGCCGCGAGTGCGGCTTGTTTTGTCTGCATGTCGCTCGTTTTTGCGTCGGCGTCCTGTTGCGCGACCGACTGGGTCGCGAGCATCGCCTGCCAGCGCTGCGCCGTGGTCTTCGCATAGGCATAGGCCGCCTGCGCCGAGGCTTCGTCGGCGCGCGCTGCGCGTAATTGCGCGTCGAGATCGGGCGCGGCAATGTCCGCGAGCACCTGACCGGCCTTCACGTGCGTGCCGATATCGGTGTACCAGTGCGCGATATAGCCGCTCGTGCGCGCGAAGATCGCGGCATCGGCGAACGATGTGGCGGCGCCGGGCAGCACGAGATCCTGACTGGCGGGCGCGGGCTGCGGTTGCACCACCGCAACGGTGAGCGTGCTTTGCGCGGCGGTCTGCGCCGCCAGTGCGCGACTGGCCTGAAAACGCGGAACGACGCCCGCGGCGAGCAGCGCGAGGGCGAGCGCCGCGAGCACGAATGCACCTTTGCGGCGCGGCGCGGGAGCAGGCTGTTTGTCGATGTCGGTCATGATCGGGAGAGTGAAAGCGGGAAGCGTTACTGTTCGGCGTCGGCGGATTGATCGACCGGGGTTTCTTGCGCGGCGCGCTCTGGTTCTTGCGACGGTCTTTTACGGCGAGCGAGCCAGCCGTGCGCGATGGCGAACACCACCGGCACGAACATGAGCGTCGAGACCGTGCCGCATGCCAGCCCGCCGATCACGGCGCGGCCGAGTGGCGCGTTCTGCTCGCCGCCATCGCCCAGACCGAGCGCCATCGGCAGCATGCCGATCAACATCGCCAGCGCGGTCATCATCACCGGGCGAAAGCGCGTGAAACCCGCCTGCTCGGCGGCTTCGAAGGGCGTCATGCCTTGCGCGAGACGCTCGCGCGCGGCCGTGACGACGAGAATGCTGTTCGCCGTGGCGATGCCGATACAGAGAATCGTGCCGGTTAGCGCGGGCACGCTGAGCGTGGTGTCGGTCGCGAACAGCATCCAGACGATGCCCGCAAGCGAAGCGGGCAGGCCGCTCAGCGTGACGAGCGGATCGAGCCACGACTGGAAGTTCACGACCATCAGCAGATAGACAAGCGCGATGGCGAACGCGATACCCATCAGGAGTCCGGAGAAAGCCTCGTGCATGGCCTGCACCTGGCCGCGAATCACGATCGACGAGCCGGGCGGGAGTTTGGCTTTCTCGCTCTCCACGACCTGCGTGACGTCGCTCGCAACCGCGCCGAGATCGCGGCCTTGCACCGCGCCGAAAATATCGAGCACCGGCTGGACGTTGTAGTGCGAGACCACGGCTTGCTGCGTGGCGCGCGAGAACGTGCCGAGCGAGCCAAGCAGATTCTGCACGGGCGCGGCGTTGGCGGCATTCTTCGCGTTGCCTGTGTTGCTCGTGCTGGTACCCGTCAGCGGCAGATTCGCGAGCGCCTGCAACGAGTTCATGTCGTACTGCGGCATCATCACCATGAGCGGATAGCTCACGCCATTCTTCGGATCGAGCCAGAAGTTGGGCGTCGTTTGCGAGCTGCCGGACAGCGCGATCAGCAGATTCTGCGCGACGTCGCGTTGCAGCAGGCCCGCCTGCATGGCTCTCGTGCGATCGACGTCGATATTGATGGCGGGCGCGTCGCCGGGCTGCTGGATGCGCGCATCCACGAGACCGCGCACGTGGCGCAGCTTCGCGAGCAGATCGTCGGCGACGACGCGATTCGCGGCGAGCTTGTTGCCGACGATCTGGATGTCGATAGGCGCGGGCAGGCCGAAGTTGAGAATCTGGCTGACGATATCGGCGGGCAAAAAGGCGAACGTCACGCCCGGGAACGCTTTGGGCAACTGCTGGCGAAGCTCGCGTACATAGTCGGCAGTGGGGCGATGGCCGGGCTTTAGCGAGACCATCACATCGGCGTCGCCCGCGCCGACCGGGTCCGATGAATCGTAGGTGAGATTGATGCCGCTGACCGGCACGCCGATATTGTCGAGTATCGCGCCTTGCTCGCTGGCGGGAATGACGCCGCGAATCGCCGCTTCGACCTGATCGGTGAGCCGCGCCGTCTGTTCGATGCGTGTGCCCGTGGGCGCACGCAGATGCAGGCGGATTTCACCGGTGTCCACGCTCGGGAAGAAGTCGCGGCCCGTGAAGAGCAGCAGCGCGAGCGAGGCCGCGCAACAGGCGAGAAAGATCGGCACGAAGCGGCGGCGCTGCGCGATGGCGCGCGCGAGCGCCGCGCGGTAACGCAGACGCAGCGCCTCAAAGCGTGCTTCGAAGCCGGCCTGGAAGCGCATCATGCGTGCGACCAGCGCATTCGCGGGCCGCTGCCCAGGCGTGCGCGGCTTGAGCAGATACAGCGCAAGCGTGGGCACGAGCGTGCGCGAGAAAAAGTACGACGCACCCATCGCGAAGATCACCGCCTCGGCCATCGGCACGAATAGATAGTGCGCGATGCCGGTGAGCAGGAACATCGGCGCGAACACGATGCAGATCGACAGCGTGGACACGAAGGTTGGCACCGCGATCTCGCCCGAGCCGTTGAGGATCGCGTCGTAAAGCGGCTCGCCGTTTTCCAGGTGATGCGTGATGTTCTCGATCGCAACCGTTGCGTCATCAACGAGTATGCCGACCGCGAGCGCGAGGCCCCCGAGCGTCATGATGTTGATGGTCTGGCCCAGCGCCGACAGCGCGAGGATCGACGTGAGCACGGCGAGCGGAATCGACACGGCGATGATGAGCGTGGCGCGCCAGCTGCCGAGGAACAGCAGGATCATGAGCGCGGTAAGACACGCGGCGATCAGCGCCTCGCGCACTACGCCGCCGATGGCCGCTTTCACGAACACCGACTGGTCGCCCAGCGGCGTGATCGTGAGCGCCTTGGGCAAGCCCGCCGCGATATGCGGCAGCAGCGACTTGACCTGACCGATGATCGACAGCGTCGACGTATTGCCGGTTTTTTCCACGGTGAGCAGCGCCGCGCGCGTGCCGTTGCTGCGCACGATATTGGTCTGCGGCGCGTAGCCGTCGCGCACGTGGGCGACATCGCGCACATAGACCACGCTGCCGTTCACGGTCTTGACGGGCAGATTGTTGAGCGCGGCGATGCTGTCGGTGCTGCCGTTCATCTGCACGTTGTATTCGCGCGCGCCAATCTTGGCGGTGCCGCCCGGCAGGATCAGGTTCTGCGCATTGATGGCGTTGACCACGTCGAGCGGCGCGAGGCCCTTGGCCTGCAGCGCGTGCGGGTCGATATCGACCATGATCTGGCGCACCTTGCCGCCGAACGGCAGCGGCACCGACGCGCCCTGCACGGTGGCGAGTTGCGTGCGGATGAAACTGTTGCCCAGGTCGTAGAGCTGCTGCTCGGCGAGCGTCGCGCTGGAGAGGCCCAGTTGCAGGATGGGCACCGTCGAGGCGTTGTAGGTGATGATGTTCGGCGGCAGCGTGCCGGGCGGCAGCACGCGCAGGATCGACGCCGAATTGCTCGCGGCCTGCGCGATTGCGCGGTTGATATCGGCGCCCGGATGGAAGAACACCTTGATCACGGAGACGCCGTTGAGCGATTGCGATTCGATGTGTTCGATATCGTCCACGTCCGAGGTCAGCGCGCGCTCGTAGTTCGAGGTGATGCGCTGCGCCATGTCCTGCGCCGAAAAGCCGTTATACGACCAGACGATGCTGACGACGGGAATGTCGATGTTGGGGAAGATGTCGGTCGGCGTGCGCAGGATGGCGAGCGGGCCCGCGATCAGGATAAGAATCGCGAGCACGGCGAAGGTATACGGGCGGCGCAGGGCGAGCCGGACAATCCACATGACGAACCTGTATGAGCGTGAGGGCGCGCTTTTTTGCCTCGTGAGGTCGAAGGCGGTGACGCGGCGCGCGCCGGTATGGAGGTTCGCAGTCTGATGGGTGGGGCTTTTCCGGAGGGTGACGGGTGGATTACAAATTCGTCATGTGGGGTGGGGCGTCGCTGCGATTTCCCTTTTTGTATCGCTGTGTATCTGCCGTGTTAGCAGACACGTGCGCTTGCAAGAGCACGGGTGAGCAGACACAAGCGAGATACGTCCGCGCGTTCAAATACATCCATGCCAGTCAGCAACGTCGCGAAGGCGATGAACCAGCCGACTGGACCTTCGATCCCTTTTTCAACTCGCAGGAGTCAGTCATGAAACTCGTTCAATCGCTGCTCGTCGCCGTTGCTGTTGTCGTTCCGGCTGTTGCTTTCGCTCAGTCGAGCCAGCCGGAGCAGGCGCTTACGCGTGCCCAGGTTCGTGCGGAACTGGTGCAGCTTCAAAAGGCAGGCTATAACCCGGCCGCCGATTACACGCAGTATCCGCAGAATCTGCAAGCGGCCGAGGCGCGTGTGGAGGCGCAGAACGGTGCGGTGGCTGCGGCTTATGGGGCGGGGTCGAATGGGAGTTCGGCGGCGGGGGCGTCAGATGTACGCAACGGGCAGAGCGCGCAAAACGATGTCGTGGGGCTTGAGCCGATTTATGGGCATTCGTGATGCGAGGGTGGGGGCTCTCCGACACCTAAAGATTCAAGCGCATAGTCTGGTCCTCACCGGTTGGGCTATGTGCTTTGAAGTGCCTTATAGGACGGGCGCGGGAGTCGGCTCTATCGTTGAGCTATTGGTATTCATCAATCTCGATTGTGCCCCCCATCACTGCCATCATGGTCCGGATATCGTCCGGCACATCGGGCACACGATTTCCTGCTTCATTGACCCAATAGCAGAAAAAGCGCACCTTCCCGCCCGCGCTTTCGATGTGTGCCTTCAAGTCCTGCCGGGGCAGCGCCAGACGTTGGATCAGATAGCGTAGATGCGGCTCCAATCGATCGCTGTGCACCGCCGTTTCGCTGTCGATGCCCCATACCCCTGTACGTCGCACCAGAGAGCGACCCTGTCCTGTCCGGTCCTCAAGCGGCTCCCCCTTGGTCACAGACACATCCGGCTGCACCCCGAAGTACTGCGTCCACCACTCCGGTACAACACGATCGCCCGTTATCGTAAAGCTAGCTGCAGCCAATTTCTCCGTCATTCCCATTCCTCAGTTGTCGTAGGCATGAAAATTATCAATATAATCTCCATTGAAATAAATGTCCCCGTTCTCCTCAAACTCAAGGTCGTCATTCGGTCCTATTCCGTTTGTTTTTTTGAATCTGTGGATCATCTCGCGGAACGCGGAATTGCTATAGCCGAACATTTTCCGGGCATATTTTTCGTTTGTTGTGCCGGCTACTTTCGCCGTGTCACCATCCTGGATGTCCTCGTAGTACCCGAACGGCTGAGCGTCGCGAAGTGACATCGAACCCGAAGCATTAAAGGTGGCGACCGGATAACTGCTGCCTGCATTCAAGGACACGATGCCTTGGGACGCTACCAAGGCAGGCGACGAACACTTGCACACGCATTGATCGCCCGCCTGCAGCAATTGCCTGCCGTTCATCACTACATTCGTGGAGTGTGGCAGGATGCTGCGTGCGAAACCCACTGACCCGCATTGAGCGCAAGACACGCCAGCACCGTTGAACGACAAAGCACGCCCGTCCATTGATACACAGCCCGCGCCGTCAACCACGACGCCACCCACTACGGTTCTGTCTCCTACCCGGATCAAATTGCTCATCTGCCTCCCATGGCCTGTTAGCGACCCTGTTGGTTGTGAGGAGATGAATAACACGGAGCGAGGCGACGGCCTTTGCGCTAGATCGAGGTTTTCGTAAACGCCGTCCGTCGCGGGACATCTCCGCATGCGGTACGAGCGGCAATCGTACCGGACTGCCGAACCCCATTGGCGAACCAACAGGTCATGTCGCTACCGCGCTACCAGTCTTTGGGATTTTTCAGTTCGGCCAGCCGGTTTTTTGTCATGCGTGTCATGCAACTCCAAAAAACCTGATATCGCATCGACGCTTGCCCCAGTCCATACGTTTCCCCATAGCAATAGTTGTCGCGATATGCCAACCACGTTTCCTCCGATTTCATAAAATAAGGCAGAGATATGGGTTCGCTATCTTTTTTCAAATTCAGATCATTTTTCTCAGATTTGGATATGAATTTCCCAAATTCATTGGTCAGTTCGTGATCTGCTAGCTCAAAATCTCTGTGTCCGCATTGATCCATGTCCTCTTGTGATGCGTGGGGCAGTGATTTGCAGAATTTCGCTATACTATCAGGCGATTTTTCGGAAAAATATTTAAATGATGATTCAATTTTATTATAGTTGAAATCGTCAAAATATATCGATTGAGAAAATGCGGGATTCGTGAGAGAGGCAAGTAGTGCTGCCACTGGAATTCTAATGCGGTGCATCATGCGATGATCAATTTTCTCAAGATGATGATTTGTTAACTCTGGTGTCCGTTCTATTTCAGGCTACTCCACATTGACAAACGATTTCGATGAAACACGTCAAACCCTGACTCTTGCCAAGGTGCTGCCAATTAGATAGGTGTTACGCATGACTGGCAGCGGTGTTTTCCACTCACCGCGCCTGCTGTCGCCCTGTCACCATTCACTCCCCCCACTCTCCGCCGGGGCGCCCCCCATCTCCCCCGTAGCCAACGCAAGCGAAGCCGCGGCCGCCAACGCCGCGCTATAACTATCCGCAAACGCGTTCTGCGCGGCCAGCAACTGGTTCTGTGCAAGCAGCGCATCGGTGATCGAGCCAACCCCATGCCGATATGCAGCAAACGCCGCGTCGTAAGTCGTCTGCGTGGCGTCGAGCAGCGCCTTCGCAGCGCCGTTAGAAGCCAGGCTCGTGGTGAGCGCATTCTGCGCGGCGACGACTTGGCGGACCGCCTCGTCGCGCGTGCGCGTCAATTTCGCGGCGGCGCTATCGGCGTCGTTGCGCGCCTGCATCAGCACGGCCGAGCGCAAGCCGCCGTCGTAAAGCGGAATCGTCACGCCGAGAAAGACGCTGCCGCTACGCCGGCTGCCGTTCAGATTCACCGTGGCCGCCTGATCGCCGATGGGCGGAATCGCCGTGATCGCCGTGCTGCCCGTGCCGTACGCGGCGTTCGCAGCCAGAAATACCTTCGGCATGAACGCCGCCTCGGCGGCGCGGATTTTTGCCTGGTTTGCCTGTTCGATTGCGTACGCGCTTTGCACGTCCGGGCGTCGTGCGATGGCATCGGCCACGATTTGATCGACGGATTGATGCATGGACGGCGAGAGCGTGCGCGTTGGCAACCGCGCAATCGCTGGCTTCGACAACGGCGAAATACCGAGCGCCGAAACGAGGCTCAAATAGCTGTCGCTCACGAAGCCATCGGCCTGCACTTTCGCGAGGTTGGCCTGCGCGCGGTTTTGCGTGGCCTGCGCGAGTTCGACGACGGTGCCTACGCCCTGTTTAAGGCGCGCGCGTGCGGCGGCAAGGATGCCGTCCGCGTTGTCGAGGGCTTGTTGCGTGGTGCGCGCTCGCGCGTCGGCGGCTTCGTAGGTGTAGTACGCGATGCTGACGTCGTGGATGATCTGCTGATGCAACGCCGTGAAGGCGATGTTGGTGGCCAGCGAAAGCTGGGTCGCCGCGTCGACGCGCGCGCGGCGGCCGCCGAAGTCGAACAGCAACCATTGCAGCGCCAGCACCGACACCGTGCCGTGAATATCCGAGCTCGTGGAGGTATTGCCGAGCAGCGTGGATGCGGACCCGCTCGCGGCCTGGTAGCCGCCCATCGCCGTCGCGGTGAGTTGCGGCAGATAAGCGGTCTTCGCGATGCCCGCAGCGAGCGCCGCGTTGCGCGCATCGTTCCAGGCGATGCGCGTGAGGGGATTGGTGGATTCCGCAAGATCGATCAATTCGGGCAATGTGTAGGCATGGTTCTTATCGAGTGGCGCTGCCGCTTCGATATTCGCGAGCACAGCGCTGCGTGGCAAGGTGTAGCCTTCGTGCGCGGCGTCGGCGGCGCTACGAGGCGGCCCGGCGACAATGTTGCCGGCCGCATCCGTCTGCGGCTGCCAGGGACGATCGGCGGCAGGCGGCGCGAGATCGAGCGAGGACGTCGCGCATCCCGCGAGTGCGCACGCGTTCAAGGCAAGGGCCAGCGCGATCATCCGGGGCGTCGGTTCAAGGGCGCGCATCGGTGCTCGTCTCCTTCGGCGTTGCGGGCTGGGCGATTGCGGCGTAGCGTTGCGCGACGAGGTTCAGTAAGGCGTCGATGCCGGGGTCCGTTGCGACTTCGGCGGCAGGCCCGGTAGGTGAGCTCATGGCACTCGCATGAGCATCGCTACCAGGCGAGAACTGGCGTGCGAGTTCGCCAAGACGCGCATCGCCTGCTGCGCCTGCCCGGCCTGCGGCGAAAAACAACGGCGTTTCCAGCGCCCCGAGTTCCGCTAGCGCTCGTCGTCGGCTGGCGATCCACGTGGCGGCGGGGCGGACCCACGACGGTTCGTAGTGGATCAGTCCGAGGTTCTGGCGCAGTCCGCCATACTCGGCAAGCGCATTCGCCACGAGCGTGCGGCGTGTGCCGGCGTCGGTGGCGCGGGCGATGCGTCGCCATTGCGCGACCAGCGCGTCGAATGTGTTGTCGATACGGCTTGCGATGCTCACGGGCCAGACGCGCGTGAACACCAGATAGACCACGACGTTGCCGATCAGGATGCCAATCGCCCGGTCGCGCGCGATCGTCAGGTCGAAGGCGGGCGCGGGTCCCTGGATCACGCACAGGAAGAAGGCGAACGCGATCTGCATGCCGGCATAGGCGATGCGGGGCGAACCCATCGCGACCCAGGCGGCCAGCCACGCACCCACGAAGACGAGCGCCATCAACTGGCCAGCGGAAGTCAGCATCGGCGTCACGAACACGATGGCTGCCGTGCCGAGCAGCGCGCCGACGAGACAGCCCGCGATGCGCAGCGTCAGTTTTTCGACGGTCTCGGCCGTCGTGCCGAGCGATACCATGTAGCAGGTGATGAAACAGGTGTGGATGCCTTGCCAGTCGAGCTGCTGGTAGAGCAGGTAACAGAACATCGCGGCCGCCGTGGTTTTTAGCGCGTAGCGGACGTGATCGGGATTGCTGAAGGCGTCTGCGTCGAAGAAGCCGCGAGGCGCGGGGGCGTGCTCCTCAGCGGCAGGGGCGCTCGCGGGCGGCGGTACGGCGAACTGCTCCAGCGCCGCGCGCAGGTCTGCCAGCACGAGCGCGGCGAGGGGCGTCGGCGCGGCGCTTTCAGGCGAGGGCACTGGCACGGCGATCTCTACCGGATAGCCGCCTGCGTCGAGCATCGCGGCCATTTGCATCATCGTGTCGGCGAGTTGCGCCGCATACTCGACAGGCAGCCGCGCGCCGGGTTCGCTCGCGCTGAGATCCGTCGCGATCAGGATCGCTGTGGTGGACGCGGTGGCCTGGCGCAGCGCGGCGCTATCGGCCTTCGTCAAGGTGCCTTCAAGACTGGCGAGTTTTAGCCACGTCATGATCGCGTGATTGCCTTCGCGCAGGCTGGTCTCGAACGCGGCGCGTTCGGCGTCGCTGGCCGTATTCGCGAGGCGGCGCGCCGCGAGCCGCATTCGCCGCGCGAGTTGCGCCGTGGCGAGCCTGCGCGGTGACGGCGCCATCAGCAGGTTCACGACGATCGCCAGACCGATCGGAATCGCGACGAAGAGCCAGGCGTACAACAGGCCGCGGGTGGCGGCTTCGCCGATGGGCGCGAGCCCGAGTTCGTCGAGCCCGAAGCCGACAATCATGGCGACAATCGCACCGACCGGCCGCAGCTTGCTCGCCGAGGTCACGAATAGCAGTCCGAATGATAGTAGCGCCATGCAGGCGACCCGCAATGGAGGGAGGTCGATACAGACGATCGCGACCGCCATGACGATGCCGATGATCACGCTCACTAGCAGCAGTAGAGCGCACGACATGACGACGCTCGTCACACGATCCGGCCGGTTCAGGAAGAACACGATATACGCCGATGTTGCGGCTTCGGGTGTGCCATAGGCGCTGGCGACGAGCACGGTCAGCGCGCAGATCAGCGCGATGCGCGTGACGATCGCGGCGCGGCCCGGAAACGGCGCGAGCAGACGCGCGATCTCGCGAGGGCCGGGCGCGGTGACGTCGCCAGCGACGTCGGTGGAAACCGCGCTTGCGACCTCAGCGGCAGGACTGGCCATGCCGGACCTCGACGATCGCGCTTGCGCCGATGCGCACCAGCCTCGTGGGCGGCGCCTCGATGCGCACGCGCACCGGAAAGCGCTGCGAGACCCGTACCCAGTTCACCGACTGTTGCACATAGGGCAGGCCGCGCGGCAGGTTTAATCGATCGGTGTCCGTAATACCTGCGCCGATACCGATGACCTTGCCGCTCATCGCCTGCTTGCGGTCGATCATCGAGTACACGGTCGCGCAGTCGCCAACCTCGATCGCGCCAAGCGCGGTCTCGCGGAAATTCGCCACCGCAAACCACTCGCCGGCGTGGATCAGCGTGAAGATGGACTGGTTGGGCGCGACCGTCTCGCCCGCGAGTATCGAAAGCCCCGTGACGTAGCCGTCGAATGGCGCGCGCACGACGGTATCGTCGAGCGCGTGCTGGGCGAGCGCGAGCGCCGCCTCGCGAGCGTGCAGGGAGGCGATGGCGTCGGCATCGTCGCCGATGGTCTGCGCCGACGACTGCTGCTGCACCTTGGCCTGCGCCAGCGAGACGCTTGCATCGCGCTGCGCGACGACCGCCTGGTCGAACTGCTGTGCGGACACATAGCCCTGCGCGGCGAGCGGGCGCAAGCGTTCGACGCTGCGTGTCGCGAGATCGTAATTGTGGCTGGCGCGGTGGGTCTGGTCGGCGGCAATGGCGGCATTCGAGGTCTCGCCGATCACCGAGCGGCGCCGCGTCGCCAGCGCCGCGCGCGCCAGTTCGACCTCGGCCTGCGCCTGCGCCACCGCGAGCCGGTAAGGCAGCGGATCGATTTCGAACAGCACGTCGCCTTTGGCTACGCGGGCGTTCTCCTCGACCGGCACCCGCACGATGCGCCCGCCCACGGGCGCGGCGACGTGCACGACATCTGCGTCGATGCTTGCATCGTCGGTGGAGGGAAAGCGCGCCGAGCGGTCGTACGCGTACCAGAGCGCCGCCAGACCGAGCACGATGATCGCGGCCGCGATCGCGCGGCCTTTCCATGCGGGGGACGAAGGGGCGCCGGCCATTTTCATGTCAGAGTTGCCCCGTTCCGGCTAGCCAGACGAGCACGCCGGTGACGATGCCGATCGCCGTGCACACAGAAAGCTGCCAGGGCACGGCGCGGACCCAGCCGGTCGCCACGAAGACGCGATGGGCGATGAGCGCGCCCACGACGCCGGCTATGGCGCTCATCAGCCAGAAGGGGAAATACGCACCGAATAGTGCAAAGGCGGGCGCGCCACGGGCGGCGCAACCCGCTAACGGCACGGATGCCAGAACGGAACAGCTGGTAGCGAATCTGGGCCATGTACGTTGTTTCATCGCTTGCGTGACTGGAACAATGACTGGAATCCCACTCGTCTGCCATTTCCTGCAAACACCTGACGTCACGTTGAGGTGGACGAAAGGCTTACAGGTTCGCTTCAGTATGCTGCCTTGAGCGGTGAAGGCGCTTCATCATAGCGCGGTTTGTCGCGCCGCCCGCTGGCGGACGGCGCGCTTGCCCGAACGTCGATCCGGCCATCTTCATGTAAGCCATCTGGTCGGGCAGGGAATTCGATCAGGAATCCTCTTGGAAAATCGGGCGGCTGATGCCGGCGAGGCTTCCGTTGTTGTCCTGGCGAACCGGCATCGCTCGCGTAGCCTGAGATCGTTCTATCCGACGCAACGTTGCTTTGTAAGCGCACGCATTTCGCCGAAAACCTTGCCGATATAGCATTGGTTGTCGCTCATTTTTTGCAAAGGAAGGCGCAAATGCTTGCACACAGACGTTGGGCATCGCTGGATGAGGGTAATCTCGGCTGGCTGCGCGCGAAATACCATTTTGCCGTCGATCCGGGCGGCAATCGTGCCCACGGTGCGTTGGGTCCATTGATCGTATGGAACGACGACGAAATCGCGCCCGGGAGCGGCTTTCCCCTGCACGGGCATCGTGACGTGGAGATCGTCACCTACGTGCGGGCGGGCGTGCTGGCGCATCGGGATACGATAGGCTCGGAAGGCACGCTTCGCGCGGGCGACGTGCAGGTCATGAGCACCGGCACGGGAATCCGGCACACCGAGTCCAACAAGGGCGATGTACCGCTCAAGCTCTATCAGATCTGGTTGTTGCCGCGCGAACGCGGCGGCGAGCCTTACTGGCATCAGCGCTCGTTTCCGAAGGCCGACCGGTCAGGGCGCTTCGCCGTGCTCGCAAGCGGATTCGCGCACGACGAAGGCGCCCTGCCGATCCGCGCCGATGCACGCGTACTCGGGGCCACGCTGATGGCGGGCGAGCGTATCGTGCAGGCGTGGGGGCAGGCGAGTCGCGCTTACCTGGTGGTCGCCTCGGGGCGTATCGAGATCGACGGCGAGGTTGTCGGGCCACTGGATGGCGTGGCCATTACGGACGTGGCGTCCAGCGAGATCGTGGCGCTGGAAGACGCGGAACTGGTGATGGTCGAAACCGTTGAGCATTCGTCAGTGAGGTGAGTGGCGCTGCCATCGCCAGCGTTACGCGCCTCGTCATCCCGGCGTTGCCGGAAACATGCAAAGGAGTCTGCTATGTCGAAGGTTTTGGTGCTGTACTACTCCACCTATGGGCATGTCGAAGCCCTGGCAGAGGCGGTTGCAGAAGGCGCTCGCTCGACGGGAGCGAGCGCGGACGTCAAGCGCGTGCCGGAGACGGTGCCGCAGGACATCGCCACTGCGGCGCACTTCAAGCTCGACCAGCAGGCCCCCGTGGCCACGGTGGCGGAGCTGGCCAACTACGATGCGATCGTGATCGGCACGCCAACCCGGTTCGGGCGTATTTCGTCACAGATGGCGGCGTTTCTCGATCAGGCAGGCGGTCTCTGGATGAGCGGCGCGCTCAACGGCAAGGTCGGCGGCGCATTCACGTCGACGGCGAGCCAGCACGGCGGCCAGGAAGCGACGCTCTTTTCCATCATCGCCAATCTGCTGCATTTCGGCATGGTCATCGTCGGCTTGCCGTACAGCCATCAAGGACAGTTGACGCTCGATGAGATCGTGGGCGGCTCACCTTATGGCGCCACGACCATTGCGGGTGGCCAGGGGCAACGGCAGCCGAGTGCGATCGAACTGGAAGGCGCGCGTCATCAAGGCGCGCTGGTCGCCGGGGTGGCGAACAAGATCTTCGGCTGATTGCGTTTCATCATGGCTACGCGCGGCGGCATGCCCGCGCGTAGCGTCATGCGCGCTATACGCGTTTAGCGCGGGGGCGAGGCGTGCGGCCCGCTTTGGCTTTTTCCGGCGCCGCGTCGGTCTCCTCCAGACCCGGCAGGACCAGTTCCTCGATCAAGGCTAGCGTGCGCAGACAGAATGCGTTGCCTGCGGCGCGCTCCTCCTCGGAAAAGTGCGCCATTGCCGGCGCGAGCGAGGATTCTTCCGCGAGCTTCACAATCGCCTTCTCAACGATCTCCAGGCCCTTTTTGGTCAGGTGGACGATGAAGCCGCCGCCGTGACCGGGGTCGGGCTGACGCTCGACCAGACCCAGGCCCGCGAGCCGGTCGATTTTCTTGGTGATCGCGCCCGACGTCACGAGCAGCGCACGGTACAGATCCGTTGGCCGCTTCGCGTAGGGATGGCCGCTGCGGCGCAACGCCAGCAGCACCCGCATGTCCGAGCCGCTGATCCCACACAGGCTGTTGCACATCTTGTCGAAGGCCTGCTCGACTACCGTGCCGATGCGCATGAAGTAAATCGCGAGCAGGAAGTTGGAGAGGTCGAGCTCGCCGTGTTCATGCCGCCATTGCGCCGTAATGAATTCAATCTGGCTGGCCCCCGGAGTGAGTGATTTTCCGGCGGGCGCGGAGGGTTCCGGTACTGCGTTCTTGCGGCTTCGCTCAGACGCGGATCGTTTCGCGGGGGCAGCGCTCATCTCGATGGTTTCCCTGGAAGTTCGTGCGGTCCGGCCATGTGCAGTGGGGCCTGCCCCGCATGCGACCGTGCCCTATTGTACGAAAAATTCCCCCCGATGCGGACGAACCTGTATCGCCGGGCTGGCGACCCGATAGGGCCGCGCGCTCGGGAAACTACCTGGCCGGAACGAGGTTGACGTTTAGGTCATGTCGAATGTATCTTCCACGGAAGATGTATTGGGGTGGCGTCCGCAAAACAGACGCGGTTCGAACCCCGGTTTTGTCGCGCAGTTAAATAGGAATGCTGATGTTATGGGAAGGCCGACGTAAAACTATATTCATGCCGGGATATCGGAGGAGATGGCAGATGGGCGAGCAAAAGAAGCGCTTTACCTACCGGGGGATAGCCGCCGGGATCATCATGGCATTGACCAGCACGGCGCACGCGCAAAGCAGCGTGACGCTCTATGGTGTTCTGGACGCGGGCTTGCTTTACACGAGCAAGACCTTGAATCTCGAAACGGGGCAGAACGCGGGGAAGCAGTTTTCGCTGATCGACGCGGGCTTGTCGCCGTCCGAATTCGGCATGAAGGGCGTTGAAGATCTGGGCGGCGGTCTGAAGGCGGAATTCAGGCTGGAGAGCGGCATCAGCGTCGCCAACGGCGGCGTCGGCATCTCTAACGGGAACTTCTTTGGGCGTCAGGCCTGGGGGGGACTCAATAGTCAGTATGGCGAGGTCAAGGTCGGGTTGCAGTTTTCTCCCTTCTTTCTAGCCCTTAACCGTATCGATCCACGCAGTACGTCGACCTTTGCCAGCGGCGCGGTCATCTACGTAGACAATGTCGCGGCAACGGGTGTCTTTAGTTCCAGCGCGGTGTCCTACACCTCGCCCACCATTGCCGGATTTCAGGGGAGTGTGCTTTACGCGTTCGGTGGCGAAGCGGGCAATTTCGCGGCCGGCCGGCAATATTCCGCGGATCTGAAATACGACAACGGCAGCCTGCTGATCGACGCCGCGTTCTATAACGCCAATTCGGGCGGCGCCGAGCAGACTCCGCTGCCCACGACGGTTGACTTCTTCGGCCGCGTGCTGGGGATTGCGTACCGGTTTGCAACGCTCGTCGTCAAGGCCTCGTTCTCCAGCTATAAGGTCGCGGGATCGTTCAGCAACAATGTCTATGGCGGCGGACTCGAATACTACGTGACGCCCGCGCTGAATCTCAATGGCGGTGTCTGGTTCACCTCGGATCGAAACGATACGTCGAACCATTCGATCATGGGGGCCGTGGGAACGCAGTATTCGCTTTCCAAGGCGACGTCGTTGTACAGCCAGGTGGGCGTTGTGAACAATCACGGGCGCATGAATACGGGGCTGTCGATCAACGGTGCGATCTTCGGCGTCGCGGGCACGACGGTGGGTGTCGACGTCGGCATCAAACACGTTTTCTAGCGCGCAGCGCGTTGCGCGCCGCCGGTTCTCACTGGAACCGGACGGCGCGCGAAGGTTTTACGCGCGGGTGCTGTCCCAGACCGGCGCGAATCCAGGCGGATCGACAATCCGGCTGTTGTTGGTCGCCAGCGCGTGAATGGCTGCCATCTCCGCACCGTCCAGTTCAAAGTCGAACACCGCGAGGTTCGACGCCATGCGCTCGATCCGGGTGGTGCGGGAAAGCGTGACGACACCCGCTTGCTGAATCAGCCATCGAAGCACAATCTGCGCGATGGTTTTTCCATGACTGCCGGCGATGTCCTTCAACGTCGGGTCCGCAAAAACCCGGCCGATCGCCATACCGCAATAGCCGGTCACGGCCAGTCCCGCCTCGAGCGTACTGTCGATCAGCAGAGACTGATTCAAATACGGGTGATATTCGAACTGGTTGGTCACGAGCGGGATGGCGGAAAGGCGAATGGCCTCGGTCATCTGTGCCCGGTTGAAGTTGCTCACGCCAATATGCCGAACCTTGCCCGCGCGAACCACGGCATTGAGCCCGGCGATCTGTTCCGCGAGCGGGACATCCGAACCCGGCCAGTGCAGCAGCAATAGATCGATATAGTCAGTCTTGAGCTTGCGAAGGCTCTCGTTGACGGAGGCTTCGAAGAATGCCTCGGCGTAATGACTGACCCACACTTTGGTGGTCAGGAAGAATTCATTTCTTGCGATCCCGGAAGCGGCGACGCAGTCGCCAATAGCGGCCTCATTGCGATAAATCTGCGCGGTATCGATATGGCGAAAGCCGGCCTCAATGGCGGCAGGGAGAAGCCGGTGAATCTCCGCGTCGCTGACGCCATAAGTGCCGAAGCCAATGGCCGGGATGGCGGCATCGCCCGCTTGAACGTTAAACATAAAGGATTCCTGACTGGTCAATACCTGGCCGGCGTACTCGCGAAGGCGTCGTCGACCATCATGCGGTCGAGACTGAATGCTCCGGCGCCGCCAATGGAGAGCGCAAGCAGCCCGCCTGCCAGGCCGAAGTTCTTGAGAAACTCGCTCAGTTGATGGTGATCGGCCAAGCCATGATGAAAAAGCGCAGCGCTCAGGATGCACCAGCCTGCCAGCAGGTTTGCGGCGGCGCGGGTGCGGTAGCCCACGACGAGCAGCACGCCGCATGTGAGTTCGAGCAGCATGGAGCCGACACACCCCAGCATGGGAGCGGGCAAGCCGAGTGACCTGAAGGACTCGACGGTTGCGAGCGGCCAGAACAGCTTGTCGATGCCGCTTGCGACAAATGCCGCCGCGAAAAGCTGCCGCGCGGCCAGCGCGCGTAAATCATTGGCTGGGAATCGCACGGAACTCATGGGCTAAATCTCGAGGCGGGACAACTATGATGAAGGACGCGGTGCAAACTAGCGGGCACGACGAAGCTGTGCGCCGATGTCCCTGATCCGGGCTTCGCCCACGCGCAGCGCTTCGCTTGTGGTGTGAACCGAATAATGGCCAAGCACGAGTGGGTGCGGATGCGCAATAGCTGAGCCGATGACAAACTCGGTTGCCTCGTCGGCTGAAATGCTCAACATGCGCTCCGATTTATCGAAGATGACGAGTTCATTCGCGACGCGCTCCTGACCGATATGCACGGCGCCGCGCTGGACGCTGAGCCACGCAACGGTATGACCGGCTGGCGGTGTGTATTGCCATTGCTCGCCGGCTGACAATCGCACCATCAGGTAGTTGATACCCGGCGGCGCCATGACGGGACTGGTGACGCCTTTGTATTTACCGAGAATCAGGCTCGCCTGGCCGACCTGGGGCACGTCCTTCGCAGACAGATACTGGCTGGCAGGCGCACCCAGTTCGAGCGCTGGCGGCAAAGCGGTCCACAACTGATAACCGCGCACGGTGCCACTGCCTTTGGCGCCGCCGCCATGCCAGACGCCGCTACCGGCGTTCATCCACTCCACGCCGCCCGCGGGCAGCGTTCCCGACGCACCGGTCGTATCGGCATACTGCACTTCCCCTTGCAGAAGCAAGGTCGTGGTGGCCAGGCCCGAATGAGGATGCATGGCGAACTGCAAGCCCGCGGCTGCCGAGCTTTCGAAATAATCTAGGAATACGAAAGGTTTCAGGACTTCGCCGAGGTCGCCTGGACTGACCATGCGGATCACGGGACCGTGCTGATGTCCCGTCGTGCGAAGCATGATCGTTCGCTCTTGAGCAGGTTGAATGTCGGGCGATGCAGTATCTAATGGAATTGTTTGAAGCGACATGATGTTCGGTTGCCAAAGGCTGCTGAGGATATGGCCTTAGGGTATTCGCCAGCGCGCCTTGCGGGAAGCCTGTATTTCTTGATGCGATCCATCGCTGGGAGCGATACATCGGAGGGTGGCTCCCCGCCGCGCGAGTGTTAGCAGGGGCAAAAGCGTGTAAGGCTCAGAAGAAGTGCTGGATGCCGATCGAAACGCCGGTGGTCGATCGGCCGGACGCCACGCCCGCCCCCGTGAGCGACGCGAAACTATTCGCCCCCGAGGCGTGCTGATACGTGACTTGCTGATAGACCGAGGTGCGCTTCGAGAACAGATATGTGTTCGATACCGTGATGGTCTTCCAGTTGCCGCCATCGAGATTTTCGACCCAGCCGCCAATCGCAATGATGTCGTCGGGTCTGAACGTCCAGTTCGCGCCCGCGTCGACAGTATTGGCGGTCCCCTGGCCCGTAGTCAGGGTAATGCGCGACTGTGTGAACGTGGCGTGCAGCAATACGCGCGAGAATTGATACGTGGCGCCCAGCCCCCAGTCGACGAGTTTGTTGGCAACCACGCCTTCGCCCTGGCGCAGCGCAGTGCCGAACAGGGACGGCAGGCCGATGAAACTCGACAGTTCAAGATAGCGGTTGTTCTCGTTCGCGTAGGTGGCCGCGAGGCTGAGCGGCCCGTTCTTGTACTGGACGAAGAGGGAATAGTTGCGGCCTTCGGCGAATGCGCCGGGCACGTTGCCAAACGCAAATTCGCCGCCGGCGGAAAAACCGCCGTACGTCGGGCTCACGTATTTCACGGCATTGTTGAACTGATAGAAGTTCGCGACTTCATCGAGATTGCCCACGTGCAGCGAGAGAATATTGCCGAGCAGGAAGGGCGTCTGATAGTTCGTCAAAACGTCATACATAAAGCTTGGCTGATGCCCGAACGTCAGCGTGCCATAAGAATCCGATTGCAGACCGACGATAGCCTTGCGATTGAACAGCGATCCGGGCACGAGCGACTCGCCGTTGTTCAGCAAATACTCGCCCTGAAGATCGAAGATCGTGCGCAGACCGCCGCCGAGATCTTCCACGCCCTTCAAACCATAAATATCGGGTGAATGCGTGTTGCCTTCCTGAAAGAGCGCGTGTCCGCCCACGTTGCTGATGTACTGCACAGCGGTATCCGCGATGCCATATAACGTGACACTCGATTGCGCGTGTGCGATGCCGACTACTGACAATGCTGCGAGGGTTCCTGCCGTCGTACGTCCAAGAAAGGCCATTGCTCTGACTCCGAAGCGGTTGTTATTGTTTTGGTGGTGGGTTGAGAGACGCGAAAAAGTAGTAATGCTAAATAAGTTGAAGATATGAAACGCCAACCCTGGGGCCGCCATGCGGCGACAGCTTATGATTCCCCGCTCCCTCGGGGTGTTGCATTCAACAATAATGAATGGCAGAATCTATGTTGAACACTATAGGGATGGCCCCTAAGGGTGTCAACAAAGCCGCTGTCCGGAGAAACCCGGGGCGGCGTGATTTCATCGACTTCACTTTCGACCTCATTTTCAATTTCAATACGGCTGAAAAATGACCAATGTGAGTGCGCGGCGTGGCATTCAGTCCGTCGAGATCGCGTTCCGGATCCTGTCGGCGTTGCAAACCAGTGTGCGGGCATTGCCGCTCAAGGAGATTGCGGCGCTGTCCGATCTGACTCCGAGCGCTACGAGCAACTACATGATTAGTCTCGTGCGCACGGGTCTCGTATCCGCCGACGAAAAACCCGGATGCTACAAACTCGGGCCGGCCTCGCTCGCGCTGGGCATGAGCGCCATTAACCAGCTCGACGGTTTCGATATCGTGCGCCGTGAAGTGGTGGCCTTGCGCGACGCCACCTTGAGCTCGGCGGCCGTGACCGCCTGGACCGACGACGGACCCGTCAGCCTCTTCAAGCAGGAAGGCGAAGCGCGCAGCATCCTCGAACTGCGCACGGGCCTGATCCCACTCGTGACGACGGCGGCGGGCAAACTTTTCGTGGCTTGCCTGCCTGCCAGTCGCACCGACGACCTCATGGCGCGCGAAATGTCGGCCGAGCGGGACTGGAACCCGGCCGCGCTGCGTGAAGAGGCAAGCACGGAATTGCGCGAGTTGGGCTTTACAACGGTTCATCGCGGCAATCTTGGCTACGTGTCGGTTGCCGCGCCGATCTGGGATCGCGATGGCCATCTCCAGTTCGCGATCAGCCTGATCGGCACGCCCTCCACGCTGGATACGGATCGCGAGGGCAACGCCATCCAGGCGCTGCTCGATAGCGCGCTGCGTGCCACGACGGCGTTGGGGGGCAAGGTGTCCCGCAGGATCGCGTAAGCGCCACGCTCGCGGGCCCATCGCGAGGGTCCGCCGCTGTACGCGACGGACCTGTCATGACGCCCACCTCGACTCATTCCATTCCAGCCGCAGCGGCCAATACGATGGCATTGAAGGCATCCGGCGCTTCGAGCTTCGGCATGTGGCCAATGCCATCGAGCACATGCATCGTCGAACCGGGCGCCGCCGCGTGAATTGGACGCGCATGCTCGTCGATCGGCGCAATGCGATCCAGTGTGCCGATGATCACGGAGACCGGCGCCTCGACTGAAGCCACGACCGCTGGCGTGTACGCCGAAAACAGCATGTCCACCGCGTGTCGCCAACCCGCGGGCGTCACGGCGTCCCGCAGTCGCGCCACTAGCGCGCGCACCAAAGGATCGGTATGCGGCGCGACCAGGGCGTCGACCACGGCGGCGCGCGCTTCGGGCGACTGGGCCGCGCCGCTTTTCATCAACGCTTCGCGCGCTGCTGCCCGCGCCTCCTCAGCAAGATGTCCGCGCGCCACATTGGGGGCGCTCAGCACGAGCGCGTGCGTAGCCCGCTTGTATCGAGCTGCGAACGTCGCCGCGATAACACTGCCCCACGAGCTGCCGACGAGGGTTGCGCGCGCAATGCCGAGCGCAGTCATCAGCGCCATGACGACCTCGGCATAGTCCGTGGCGCGTGGGGCAGGGATCGCGAACGGGCTGCTTTCTCCGTAGCCTGGCGCATTCCAGGCGATCACACGATGGTGCGCAGCGAGTCCGGCGAATTGCGCGCGGTAGCCCGCCGAGTTCGATCCGATGCCATGCAGCAGCACGATGGGCGGCGCGTTGACGTCGCCGGCCGCGCGGTACGAGATGGCGCGCTTGCCGTCGAGCGCGTCGAGATTCAAGGTGATCTGTTCGACAGCGGGCAACGCTGTGTCGAGTAGACGGTTATCGGTTTCAGTCATGATCGAATGGGGCGGATAGTCATCTCGCAACGGGCGAGTTTTCGTTGGCGGCGTCCTTCAACGCCGCGGATATGTCTTCCGCTGCCGCCTTGAGGGCGTTCGCGCAAGAGGCTTCCGTTGCAGCATCGAACTGTTCCGCCGGACCGATGGCCGTCAATGCCAGTACGGCCACGCCGTCCGGCGAAAGAATGGGCACGCTGACGGCGTTGGCGAGTACCCGGTCGCCATGGAACGGGCCGGGCCGCCTCGTCGCTTTGTACGTTATCCTGATCGATTCAAGCAACGCGGAAAGCGACCCGGCGTTAGCCGGCAGATCCGCCGACTCATTGCGTGCGTTTTCGCGCAGTTCGGCGGCAACAAATCGCTCGATGGCTTCCGGTGGCAGAAAGGCGGCGAGCGCGAGCCCGGATGCCGAGGATGTCACGGGCAGCACGAGTCCGAGCGGCAGATCCGCGGCCACGGGTGTCCGGGCGGCCTGCCACGCGACCACGGTGGGACCATGATTGCCCCAGGCCACCAGCGCAAGCGTTTTGTCGAGCGTCTGCGCGAGCCGCACCATGTGGCGGCTCGCGAGACGCATCGCATGCGGCTGGGACTTCATGGCGCCCTGCGTGCCGACTGGCGCGCGACCGAGATCATGCGGATCGGCCACGAGATACTGGCCGCCGCCAAACACAAGCGGACGCCGTTCGCTTTGGCGGATGCGCTCCACCGAGCCGACGAAAATCACGTGGTCGCCGCCGGGAAAGCGCGAGACCACCTTGCATTCCAGCCATGCGCTGCACTCGCGCAGGACGGGCAATCCGGCGATGCCTTCGTCGTAGTCGATGCCCGCGAACTTGTCGGGCGTTCGGGTGGCGAAGTGATTGGCGAGGCCATGCTGGTCCTCCGCCAGGATATTGATCGTGAAGCGCTCCGACTCGTTGAACGCCGCGTGGCTTCCAGCGGACGTGGCCTGACTCCACAAGACAAGCGGCGGATCGAGCGAAACCGAGGAAAACGAATTGGCGGTGAGGCCATGCATTTTCCCTTGTGCGTCGCGCGTCGTCACCACGGTGACGCCGGTGACGAACGAACCCAGTACGCTGCGCAACTGACGCTTGTCGAACGCCTCGATCGCGGCCTGCTCGTGCGCGGACAACGTGGGGGCATTCATGACAGCACCTGTTCCATTTCGCTGAATGCGGGCATGACCGACTCGTGGAAGAGACCGATGGAAGTCCTCGCTTCCCGCATCGACATATCGCCGAACACGAAGGTGCCGATCAGGTAGTTGAAGCCGCCGTCATGCGCCTGCTCCAGCAGCTTTTCACGTACGGTTTCCGGTCGTCCCACCACGGCGAGCCCGGATTCCACGAGCGGTTCGAAGCTCGGCGGAAGCTTCTGGTTGACGGGTTCGGTGCCGTGCTTCTTCCAGAGCTTGAAGAAGTTCGGGTAGAAGGTGGACCACGCGCGCTTGCCGATCTCCAGGGCTTCCTCGTCTGTCTCTGCGACGACGATATAGCGATTCACGCCCATGAGCGGCTCGGCGGCCGACGGATGACGTTTCGCGAATTCTTCGCGATAACGGTCGGTGATCGCCCGTACGCGCTGGACGGGACCGGCGCAGACGATATTCATCTTTTCCTGCGCGGGCCAGACCGTCGATTCCGGCGACGCAAGCGCATACCAGGTCGGAGGCGGCGATTGCAGCGGTTTGATCTCGACCGGAACGTCCTTGAATTGCCAGAACTGCCCGTCATGGTTGAGGGTGTCCGAGCTGAGAAACCGCTTGATGATTTCGTACGACTCGATATAGCGGGCCTGAGCTGTCGAAGGGTCGATGCCCAGCGCCGCGATCTCGTGAGGCGACGCGCCCCGGCCCACGCCGTATTCGAAGCGGCCGCCGCTCAGATGATCGAGCATGCAGATTTCTTCGGCCAGACGCAGCGGATGATGGATCGGCAGAATATAGACGAGCGGCGACAGACGCAGATTGCGGGTGCGCTGCGCGGCGGCGGCAAGGAACACGCTCTGCGAGGGGCAGGCGCTCAGTGTCGTGGCGTGGTGTTCCGACATGTGATAGCAATAAAAACCGAGCTGGTCGTAAAGCTCGATAATTTTCAGTCTATCTTCGTACTGCTGATTGATGGGAAGACCATTGCGATCGTTTTGATCAAAGATGCCGAACTTCATGTTTTTTCCAGTAGTGAATAAGGTAAGCGTCAGGCTTCGCGTGCGGGAGCCTTGCTGAATACCTGAAAGAGGTTGTCTTCGGGGTCCTGATACGTGGACACGGAACCGTGCGAGCCCATGTCGCGCTTGCCGATTAGCTGGCCCCCAGCGGCCAGAATCTTCTGCTCCATGTCGTCCCGGTGCTCGCCCGCGATCTGAAAAACGGGCACTGCGCCGGTGGCCCCTTGTGCCGCTTCTTCCACGGAACTCAGTGCGAATGCGCTGCGTTGCAGCCGGAACTGCGTCCACCTGGATGCATCGCGAAACTGCATGGGCAGGTTCAGGGCGGAGCGATAAAACTCCGAGAGCCGGTCCATATCTTTCGCGACGATATAGACCGATTGCATGTCGACTTCTACCATTGGGGTGACTCCAGTAAGCGGTAGTGGCGGAATAGGCGTGCTCTGGAACGCGGCGAGCATTACGCCGTATGGGCTTCCTTGAGGCCCAGTTCTTCACTCATGATCTGGCGGATCAAATACTTTTGAATTTTTCCCGTGACGGTGGTCGGGAACGATTCGACGAAGCGAATATAGCGGGGCACCTTGTAGTGCGCGATTCGGCTCTTGCAGAATTCGCGAACCGCTTCTTCGTCGAGCGAGGCGCCCGGCTGAGTGACGATCCATGCGCAGAGTTCTTCGCCAAAGCGCTCGTCCGGCACGCCCACCACCTGCACGTCGAGCACGCCGGGGCAGCTGTACAGGAATTCCTCGATTTCGCGTGGATAAAGGTTTTCACCGCCGCGAATGACCATATCCTTGATGCGCCCGACAATATTGACGTAGCCCTGCGCGTCCATCGTGGCGAGGTCGCCGGTGTGCATCCAGCCTTTGGCGTCGATGGCGTCCTGGGTCTTTTCCGGCTGGTTCCAGTAACCGAGCATCACCGAATAACCCCGCGTGCAAAGCTCGCCGGAGCGGCCGCGCTCGACCGTTTCGCCGCTGAGCGGGTCGACGATTTTCACTTCGAGATGGGGCAAGACCTGGCCCACGGTGGTCACGCGCTTTTCGAGCGGCGTGTGCGTCATGCTCTGGCAACTCACCGGGCTCGTTTCCGTCATGCCATACGCGATGGTGATTTCAGGCAGGTGCATGGCGTCGATCACCCGTCGCATGATTTCGATCGGGCAGGGCGAGCCGGCCATGATGCCGGTGCGCAGACTGCGCGTGTCGTAGGTCGCGAACTGCGGATGATTCAGGGCCGCGATGAACATCGTCGGCACGCCTAACAATGCCGTGCATTTTTCCGCCTGCACGGCGTCGAGAACGGCTTCGGCGTCGAAGCGCACCGAGGGATAAACGATGGTCGAACCGTGCGTGAGCGAGGCCAGGTTGCCCATCACCATGCCGAAGCAGTGATACATCGGCACGGGCACGCAGACGCGATCCGCCTCGGTCAGCTTCATGCACTCGCCGACGAAATAGCCGTTGTTCAGGATGTTGCGGTGACTCAGCGTCGCGGCCTTGGGCAAGCCTGTCGTGCCGCTGGTGAACTGGATGTTGACCGCGTAGTCCGGGTTCGGGCGTACGCGCTCGAGCAAGGCCTTGCCTGCCGGTGCGATGTTGAATAGATCGGAGTAACGCTGCGCGCCGGCTTCGGCGGGTACGCCTTGCGCATCGGGCTCGTCGATCCACCAGATCGTCTCAAGCATGGGCAAACGCGCGCGCCCAAGCTCCGTCAACATGCCCAGATATTCGCTCGTGCGATAGCGCACCATCGTCACGATGGCTTTGCAGCCAACCAGATTGAGCGCGTGCTCCAGTTCCGCGATCCGGTAGGCGGGATTGATATTCACGAGAATCAGGCCCGCCTTCGCGGTGGCCAGTTGCATGAGCAGCCAGGCGACATTCGTGTGCGACCAGATGCCGATCCGGTCGCCGGGCTGGAGCCCGGATGCCAGCAGTCCCGCAGCCAGCGCGTCGCTTTGCTCGCGAAGTTCGGCGTAGCTCAGCCGGATCCCTTCGTGCCGGCTGATTACGGCGGCATGGTCGCCCATTCTGGCGGCCATTTCATCGAAGTGCTCGCCAATTGGCTTGTCGATCAACGTTGGCGCGCGTGTGCCGCGCTCGTACGAAATCAGGTTCATCAAGTCTCCTCCTGGACTTCAGGGCGTTGCGTCGCCCGAAGCTATCGCCTGGTTCAGGACAGGGATGACGGATCCAGCGCCGTCACATCTGCGGTTTCTATATTCAACAATAGTGAATGCATGCAGTATTGTTGTATGTTAGGTGGCGAAACTGGAGGTGTCAACACGTTTTGGACAGGACGGCGGACGCGAAAACGCAGCGCGCAGCGCTGCCCGAGGTGCTCACCCGAGCGCCGGATCGAAGGTGCAAAAGGGGGGGACGATGTTCAACGCGGCCAGGCAGCCGCGAGGGCGTTCGTGTGCGCCAGGGGCGTTGCACCCGCTGGCGGCATGGGGTCTAACGCTTCTGGTTCAATGCCTCGAAACCGGCCACGAGTGCGTCGAGCAACTGCCGTACGGCGGGCACCATGCCGCGACGCGAAGGAAAGATCGCGTGGATCAGGCCGGGCGCGGTCGTCAGGTCTGGCAGCAGGTGCAGCAGCAGACCCGCACGCAGGTCCGCGTCGACCAGCTCGCGCGGCAGCACGGCCACACCCACCCCGTTGAGGGCGGCGATGCGCAGGCTGGCGAGATCGTCCGTCGCGAGACGCGGCTGATGGGTCAACGACGCGGTCTTGCCTTCGGCGTCCACCAGGTGCCAGGTGAAGCGCTCGCTGTTGCTCGCCATCGCAAGGGTCGGCCAGGATTCGAGCGAGGCCAGCGAAGCGGGCGTGGTATGGCGTGCGACGAGCTTCGGGCTCGCAACGAGCACCTGTGCGGAGAGGCCAAGCTGGCGCACCGCGAGGTCGGTGTTTTCCAGCGGCGGCAGACGTACCCGGATGGCGAAATCGAGACCTTCTTCGACAACATCCACGCGGCGGTTGGTGGCATCGATCAGCACCTGAACCTGAGGATTGTCCTGAAGATATTGCGCAATGATCGCCGTGATGCCCGAGCTCAACATTCCCACCGGGCAACTGATCCTTAGGGTTCCTTGCGGTTGCGAACGCGTCTGGTCCACGATGTCCCGCGCCGCCCGCGATTCCGCCACGAGCGCCACGCAGTGCTGGTGGAAGCGCCGCCCGATTTCGGTCAACGAGAGGCTGCGGCTCGTGCGATTGAGCAGGCGCACGCCCAGTTCTTCCTCCAGTGCGCGAACCCGCCGGCTGAGCTTCGACGTTTGCAGACCAAGCGTGCGGGCCGCGGCCGTGTAGCTGCCCTGTTCGACGACTTCGACGAACAGGCGCAGGTCATTGAGATCGGTGATCGGGTTCTTCGGCGCCCGCGCTAAGACCTCAACGTTCTATCACGCGCAAAGTTTCATTGCAATTCGGGAGATAGGCAGCCGATCGTTGCGCAACTAGTATGGCGGCAATGAACAGGTGCAGGTCGTGAGGGGAATTGCAGTACGACGAAATGCGCCTCTGAATACTCTGGACTGGTGTGGGTGGAAACCAGTTCGAGTTCCTTATCCCGATCCACCAACGTGAATGTCATTGAGGAGATCGTCATGGAACGATACAAATTTCTTCCGCTGCTGGGTCGCATCCTGCTGGGCGCGCCGTTCGTCATGAGCGGGTTGGGCAAGCTTGGCGCATATGCCGCGACCGTAGGCTATATCACGGCCGTTGGCCTGCCGCTGCCGCCGCTCGCCTTCGCCGTGTCGGTATTGATCGAACTGGGCGGCGGCCTGTTGCTGCTGTCGGGTTATCGCGTGCGCCTCACGTCGGTGGTGATGGCGCTGTTCTGTCTGGCGACGGCCGTGTTCTTCCACCACAATTTCGCCGACCAGAACCAGATGATTCACTTCCTGAAGAACGTCATGATGGCGGGTGGCCTGCTGCAAATCGCCTACTTTGGCGCGGGCGCTTATAGCCTCGACCAGCGTCGTGGGCGTGCGGGTACGGGACTCGTTCCGGCTAGCGCAGGTTAATGCGGTGGTTCCGCGCCGGCCTATGCCCGCATAGGCCGGCATACGACCGTCGCGGATAGCTCAGGAGAACGCCATGCTGGACGGCGTATCGTTGGATCAGTTGCGCGCCTTCATCACCGCTGCCGATGAAGGGAGCTTTTCCGGCGCGGCGCGCAAGCTGCGCCGCGCGCAATCGATGGTCAGCGAACTGGTGTCGAATCTGGAGGGGCAAGTCGGCGTCAGCCTGTTCGACCGGCGCGGCCGCTATCCCGTGTTGACGTCAGAGGGGCGCGTTCTGCTGGCGGACGCGCGCACGATTCTCTCGGGCGTGGACGGGATGAAAGCGCGCGCGAAGGGCATGACGTCGGGTCTCGAGCCGGAGCTTGCCGTCGTGCTTGATGTCTTTTTTCCCTTTCACGTCGTCGTAGAGGCCGCTAAAGCCTTTCGCGAGCGCTTTCCGATTGTCCCGTTGCGGCTCTACGCCGAAGCGCTTGGCGGCGCATATCAGCCCGTCATGGACGGGCGGGCCGCGCTGGGTATCGTGGGCTCGCTGCCTTTCGTTCCACCCGGGCTTGCGCATGAGCGGCTGGCCGACATCGCATTCACGATGGTCGCGGCGCGCACGCATCCGCTTGCCGCCTGGCAAGTGACGATTCCCCGCGATCAACTCGCGCGTCACACCCAGATCGTCTTGACCGATCGCACCGACCTGTCCGCCGGTCACGAATTCGGCGTGATGTCGGCGGACACCTGGCGCGTGGCCGATCTGTTCGCCAAGCACGCTTTTCTATTGCATGGGCTGGGGTGGGGCGGCATGCCCGTGCACACCATCCAGGACGATATTCGCGCTGGCCAGCTTGTCGAGTTGCAGATCGAAGACGTTCCTCCGGGCGGGCACATTCTCCCCATGCTGGCGGTCTACCCCTCGGCCGCGCCGCCAGGTCCGGCTGGCCGATGGCTGATCGAGCACTTGCGCGATGCTTGCGCGAACAACCATTAAAGGCGCCGATGGAAACCCTCGCCAATCTGGAAAGCTTCGTGAAGAGCGCCGAATATGGCAGCTTTGCCGCAGCGGGGCGGCGTCTGGGGCTCACGGCTGCGGCCGTGAGCCGCAACATGGCGATGCTCGAACGCAACCTCGGCGTGAGGCTCTTTCAGCGCTCGACGCGCAAGCTCACGCTCACGGAGGCGGGCGCGCGCCTGCTGCACGCGATCGGCGGCAGTCTGGATGCATTGCAGGCCGCGATCGAGGAGGCATCCTCGGATGCGCCCGAGCCCGCCGGCGTACTGAAGGTGAGCTTGAGCACGACCTTCGGTCTGACGCATGTCCTGCCGCTATTGCCGGCATTCCTGCAGCGCTATCCGCGCATTCGCCCCGAATGGCACTTCGAAAGTCGCCGGGTCGATCTGGTCAAGGAAGGGTACGACCTTGCCATTGGCGGCGGATTCGCGTTCGCGCCGGGCATCGTCGCCCGAACGCTTGCGCCTGCGCATATCGTTGCGGTCGCATCGAAAGACTATTTGCATGAACATATTCCGCCCGAAGATCCGGCAGGGCTCGCTGCACATAAGGGCATCACGATGCGGGCCACCAGCACCGGCCGCGTTCGTCAGTGGACGATGCGCGATGCAGCAGGGCGCGAGGCCACTGCACTGCTCAGCGACGACGTCGTGATGAACGATCCCGGCGCGATGCGCGAAGCGGCGCGACTCGATCTGGGCGTCGCGATGCTGGCATTGCCCGATGTGCTCGCCGACTTCGAGGCTGGCACGCTCGTGCGCGTGCTGCCAAAGTGGTACGCAGACGCTGGCTCGATTTCGATTTACTACGCTTCGCGCACGTTGCTGCCGGCGAGAGCGCGCGCATTCGCCGACTTCATGACCGAGGCCTTCAGGCAGCGGCAACTGGCGCAGAAATATTCCGCGGTTTGATCGTCGTTTGCGGGGCATGCCACGTTGGCCGAATCTTCAAGCATTGGTTGAAAATGCTTCAAGCGCTGTGTGTCTATTCGTTGGATGGCAACGGCGGCAATATGCCTACACCCCATCACGGACAAACAGGAATAGTTTCATGGAAACGATCGGCATTATTGGCGCGGGCGCAATTGGCTCCGCTTTTGCAAAAGCGTTGGCGCAGAAAGGCATCAAGGCGGTCATCGCCAACAGCCGCGAACCGGAATCGCTCGCGGATCTTGTCAGCGAACTCGGCCCCACCATCAAGGCCGGCACCCGAGAAGAAGCGGCGGCACAGGATATCGTCCTGGTTGCGGTGACGTGGTCGAAGCTGCCCGCCGCTTTGGCTGGTTTGCCCGATTTCGGCGGCCGCATTGTGATCGACGCAAACAACCCGATCGAGGCGCCAGAATTCAAGCCATTCGACTTGTACGGGAAAACGTCGAGCGAAGTGTTTGCGGAATTCGTGCCGGGCGCGCGTGTCGTGAAGGCGCTCAATCACCTGCCCGCCGCACTGGTGTCCAGCGATACGGGTGTTGAAGGCGCGCGGCGTGTGCTGTTCCTCGCGGGCGACGATGCAGCAGCAAACGCCAGCGTGTCGCGTCTGATCGGGCAGGCGGGATTCGTGGGTATCGACCTCGGTTCGATCAAGGCTGGCGGCCCGCTGTTCCAGATCCCCGGCGGCCAGTTGGCCATTCAGAATTTGCTCAAGCTCGGTTGAACGAACGAAAAAGTCCCGCCACGCGTGTTGCGTGGCGGGATGTCAAGTCCTCCTGCCTTCAATGGAAAAGACCGTAAAACGCGGAGAACACTGGAGCCGTATCAAACGCGCCTCAACGCGTTGCCCTCAGGGCGTGGGCGTTGCCGACGGCGCGAAGTTCAACTCGGGCACGGCGGCGAGCACACCGATGCCGCCATCGACGTTGATGATTTCCCCCGCCATATGCGCGCTCAGATCCGAACTCAGATAGAGGAGGTGGCCCGCGATCTCGGCGGGTGTCGCGGCGCGGCCGAGCGGGATCGCTTCGTCAATGGCCGACCAGTTGGCATCGCTTAGCCGCTGTACGAGCCGTGGCGTGCGCACGAATCCCGGCGACACCGCGTTGATGCGCACATGGTGGCGCGCATACTCGGCGCCCGCGCAGCGCACCAGATGATGCAGCGCGGCTTTCGCCGTGGCGTAGGCGACCTCGTTAGGCACCGCACGATCGCCCGCGAGCGAGCCAACGAAGGCGAAGGTTCCACCGCCATCGGCCTTCATCATCTCGCCGCCAATCTGGATCGCCAGCCACGCGTGGCGCAGCACGATATCGAACTGCTGGCTCCACGAGGCATCGTCGACGGCCGCCAGGGGCTTGATGCCCGCGACGCCGATGATGTCGACCACGCCGTGCACGCGTCCGAACTGCTCGCGGGCGGTATCGAATACGCGCTGCATGTCCGCGCGCGACGTGGCGTCCGCCGCGCAGGCTATGCCGCCGACCGCGCTGGCGACACGTTGGGCGAGTTGCGCATCCTTGTCCACGCACAGAACGCGTGCGCCGGCTTGCGCGAGTGCGTGGACGGTCTGCTCGCCCATACCCTGACCGGCGCCCAGGACAATGATTGCGCGCCCGTCGAGCCGCAGAAGCGATAAGTAGTCCGGAATAGGAGATTCGGATGAGGTGGCTGACATGGCGCGCGTCCTCAGGCAGCGGTCGCTTCGCGGTGCGATGGCAGCAGGTCCTGCCACGGCGCCCCTTCTTCCAGTGCGCTATCGCACGCGCCGACGCCGCGCAGATCGAGGCCGAGTGCAGGCGGCTCCTGACCGGCCGCCACGCGCCGGATCGCATCGAGCAGCACGCGGCGCACGCGCACCACTGCCTGGTCGGCCGGGACGAGGTGCTCGCGCGAGCGATCGTAGAGCGGGCCTTGCGAGAGCCCGATGGTGGCGTCCTCGACTTCCACGCCGCGCAATCCGCTCCAGTTCTCCTTCATCAACTCGCGGTTCTGCCCGAACGCGTTCGACCAGTTCGCCTTGAACGTGCATTGTGTACGGTCGTAGTAGGCCGGATCGTTGAGTCCCAGCAATTCGACGATCTTTTCCTCGGTCACCGGCGCGTTGCCGTGCACGACGATATAAGTGCTCGTGTGCGTGTCGTCTTCGGGCACTTCGAGCACGGTGAACAGAAACGCCGGTGCGGGAATGATACGGCCATAGGGCACGATGAACGGCACCACACGGGCGTTGCGGATCGTCGGGTCGTCGGTCTTGCGCAAGGCGACGTAGTGGAAGCCGAACGCGGTCTCTTCGATCTTCAGTACCGGTTCGAGATCGTTGGACGCCAGCGCTGCGGGATTGACGACATCGGTATTGCGCGTGAATTCGTTTTCCTTCCAGCCGGGGCGAGCCATGTTGGTGTGCAGGACGCCCACATGCGAACTGTCCTCGCCGCCCTCGACCAGTTGCAGATAATTGCAGGCGACGTTGATGCGCAGGACGACACGATGAGCCGGTTCGGTGTCCATGAACGCGTAGCGCGAGAACGCGGGGACCTGTTCGGCCGGCCCCACATAGGCCCAGACGATGCCGCCTTCTTCGCGCACCGGGAAAGCGGGCGCTTTCAGGCGTGTGGCGTATTTCGGATCGGCATGATTGGGGGTTTCCATCACGCTGCCCGTGGCGCTGAACTTCCAGCCGTGATAGAGGCAGCGAATGCCGCCTTCCTCGACGCGGCCGAGCGCCAGCGACGCGCCCCGATGCATGCACAGTTCTTCGAGAAAGCCTACGCGCCCAGCGGTGTCGCGGAACGCTACGTAGTTCTCGCCCAGCAGACGCACACGCAAAGGCGCGCAGTCCGGATGGGGCAGTTGCGCCGAGGTGCAGACCGGATGCCAGAACCGCCGCATCAACGTGCCGCCCGGCGTTCCCGGACCAACACGGCAAAGCAGCTCGTTATCTTCATGTTTCAACATGGAGGATTCCTTAAGGGTGTCGAGGGTTATTGGCTGCGTTCCGTGCGCGAACCGGCCGCAGAAACGATCCGGTGATGGGGCACGAGACCACGCCAGTCGTCATCCGGGCCGATTTCCGCAGAGATGCCGATGGCGCGTCCGGCGTCGGCGCGCAGCGCGGGCAGTTCGCGCTGATCGCGCACCGCGCGCGCGCAAGACAGCAGGCTTCGATGCAGGCGGCTGATGGCGATATCGGCCGGGCACAACATTTCCAGCGAGCGATCGCGTATCGTGCCGCTCGACACGCTGCAGGCGGCGTCCTCTTGCGTGATGCTGTCAAAGCCCGTGAAATGGCCGGCGCGTTGTTGCACGCGGTCCTGGCCGAAGCCGTTGGCGAGCGACATGGCGGCGGGCGAGTCGCAGGTGTCGGGCGTCATGCCGTACTTGCGTAGTGTCGGTTCATCGAGACCCACGAACAGTAGTTGTTCGCTGCGCAAGGGCTCTTCGCCAACGCGTTTTTCAGCGTCCCACCACACGTGATAGAGATTGCAGCGCTCGTCGTTGACCGGGACGATCGCGAGCCAGATGTCGCCGTTCGCGTTGGCGACAAAGCACGGGGCGATAAAGGACGTGACGCGGGCGATGCGCTTGCCGCCGGTCTGGCGAATGGCGACATAGTGAAAGCCGAAGTCCGTTTCGTCGGCTTCGATCCGTGGCGCGGAGTCGAACTGCATATGCGAGGTTTTCTTCGCATAGTCGAGACCGGAGTCGTTCGTTCTGGCCAGCGCGGAGCTATGCAGCACGGTCAGATGCGAAGAGTCGACGAGCCCCTCGATCACCTGCACGAAATTGGCGTTGACGACGGCCAGCGCGTTGATACGGTGGGCATCGGGCAGATCCATGAACGCCCATTGGGGGAGCGGCGGTGCTTCGTTTTGCGGACCCAGATAGGCCCATACAATGCCGCCCGCTTCCTTGACCGGATACGTGCGCCCCTTGATTCGCTCCTTGAAGCGCGGGTCTTCCACGTTCGGCGTTTCGAGCACGGTGCCGTCCACCGCGAACTTCCAGCCGTGATAGATGCAACGTAGACCGTCTCCTTCCGCGCGGGCGAGCTGCATGGAAGCAGTCCGATGCAGGCAGCCTTCGGCGAAGAGGCCGGGGCGACCTTGTTCGTCGCGCCACACCACAAACCGCTCGCCCAGTAGCTCGACCGTTTTCGGGTCGCCATTGGCTGACGGCATGTCGGCGGACTGGATCACGGGCAGCCAGAAACGACGCATGGCGTCGCCCAACGGCGTGCCGGCTCCCGTACGGCACATCAATTCGTTGTCCTGCTTGTTCAGCATAAACGTCTCCCCTGAATGGAGTATTGGATGCTACATGTCGGGCGGGTTCAAAGGTCGAGTACGAGTCGCGAAGTCCTGGCGCGCGAGCAGCACGGCAGGAAGCAATCGTTGCGATTCCGTTCCTCGTCAGTCAGATACAGGTCGCGATGGTCGGGCACGCCGGCGTGCACTTTCGTCATACAGGTGCCGCAGACACCTTGCTCGCAGGACAGCGGCAGATCGAATCCGGCATCCAGCAGGGCATGCGCCGCGCTCTGGCCAGCGGCAACCTCGATCACCTCGCCGGTGCTCTTGATCTCGATGTCGAAGCGTTCGTCTCCGGACGTTTCGATGGGCGCGCCCGCGAAGTATTCGCGGTGCAGGTGCGTCTCCTGCCAGCCGAGTTCGCGCGCGGTGTTGAGGATATGGTCCATGAATCCCGTCGGCCCGCACACATAAAGATGATGCCCGGCGGACGGTGCGCCGATGGCGGCGCGGGCGTCGAGTTGTTGTTCTGTCGGGCCGTCATCCACGTGCACGTGCGCGTGCGAAGCGTCGGGCGATGCGATGCCTTGAATACGGTCGATCAGCGCCATGCGCGATAAAGCGCGGCCGCAGTAGTGGAGCGTGTAAGGCCGCTTATCGCGCGCAAGTTGTTCGGCCATGCACAGGATAGGCGTAATGCCGATGCCGCCCGCAAACAGGATCGACTTCTCGGGACCGCTATGCAGCGCAAAGTGATTGCGTGGCGCGCTGATCGTCAGGATATCGCCCTCTTGCACGTGTTCATGGAGGGCAAAGGACCCGCCGCGAGACCTGGGGTCGCGTAGAACGGCAATGCGGTAGCGCGGCGTGTCGCCCGGCAATTGATAGAGCGAGTATTGGCGCACGAGGTCGCCAGGCAGTTGTACGTCGATGTGGGCGCCCGCTTCGAAGGCGGGCAAAGCCGTATGCGCGACCGGTGTGAGTTCGACGCCGAGAATATCGTCGGCGAGCCAGGTTCTGGCCGCAACGCGAACCTGCAATGAAGAGCTGACTGACGAGGTAGGCATTTCCATGAGGACATCCAGGTAAAAGTAGGTTCGGCATCAAGCGGCGATGGGCAAGGTTCGCCGGATGACCACGGGCGCGCCGCCCAGCTCGCGCTGGATCAACCAGCGGGCGAGGCCCTGGTCCATGACGCGCACGTGTTCGGGAAACCAGTCCGCCAGCGCGCGGGCGAAGGTGCGCACGACCTCGGTTCGTCCATTGGCCAATGCCTCGCGTACGTCGTCCACCGACTTGAGCACGGCCGCATGCTCGTCGATGTGGCAGCCTGCCGATCCATAAGCGCTCGCGCGCATGGCATCGTCTTCCTCGCTGAAATGACGCTGAGCGTGCCCGGCAAAGGTCTCCAGCGCCGCCGCCAGATGCGCATCCTCGACGGTGAGCAAAGCCTGCACGCACTCCACGAACTCGTGGTGCGTGTCGTCCATGCCGCGATGGCCGATTGCATAGTCGTCGCGCCACACGAAGCGGTTTTCGTCAGGTGATTGAGAGGGCAATGGTGCGGTCGTATGGGCCGCGCGGTGATCTTTCGGAGATTCCATTTTCAACGTACGCCTGTTCGATCGTTCTCGTCTCAAAACATCTTCTGTGGAAGATATATAATGAGCATGGCAGTGTCGAGGTAGGGGAAACGCTGAGGAACAGGCGATCTTCCGAAGAAGAAAAACGTCATGACGACGCAACGCTTCCGGCTAGCGGGCGTCACGAAGCGACCCGCGCCGTTGGCCGGCGGCGGGTCGTGTTAGTTGAACGTAGTGAGAGGGGGGCGGATTACGCCGTTTGCCGCTGCGGCTCGCCAAACTGCATGGTGGCGAGCTGGGCATAGAGGGGAGAGGTTTGCAGGAGTTCTTCGTGCCGGCCCTGCGCGACGATGCGCCCGTGTTCCAGCACGACGATGCGGTCGGCCTGCCGCACTGTCGCGAGGCGATGCGCGATCACGAGCGTGGTGCGGTTTTGCGCGGCATTGTCCAGCGCGCGTTGGACAAGGCGTTCACTCGCCGCGTCGAGCGCGCTGGTGGCCTCGTCGAGCAACAGGATGGGCGGATTCTTCAGGATCGCGCGCGCGATCGCAATGCGCTGGCGCTGTCCGCCGGAGAGCCGCACGCCGCGCTCGCCCAGAAACGTGTCGTAGCCTTGCGGGAGTTCGTCGATAAAGCCCGCCGCGGCTGCCATTTCAGCCGCTTGCTGGACCTCGGCGAGCGTCGCATCGGGGGCGCCATAGCGGATATTGTCGAGCACGCTGCCTGAGAAGATGACCGACTCCTGCAACACCACGCCGATCTGCTGGCGCAGTTCGACGAGCGGGACATCGCGCGTCGGAACGCCGTTGATCAGAATGCGTCCCGACTGCGAGTCGTAGAAACGCAGCAGCAACTGGAACAGCGTGGTCTTACCCGCGCCGGAAGGGCCCACCAGGGCCACGTGCTCGCCCGCGCGGATATCGAGCGAGAGGGCGCTGAGCGCAGCAATGCCTGGGCGCGAGGGATACGAGAAACCGACGTTGTCGAAGCGGATGCCTTCGCCTCCTGCGGCCCGCTCGCCCAGCGTGACCGGAGACGGCGCTTCCACCACCGGCGAGCGCGCGGCCAGCAATTGCAGCAGACGCTCGGTTGCGCCCGCGGCGCGTTGCAGATCGCCCCAGACTTCCGCGAGCGCGCCCACGGCGCCCGCCGTGAACACGGCATAGAGGATGAACTGGGACAGTTGACCGGCGCTCATGCGCCCGGCCAGCACCGCCTGCGCGCCGATCCACAGGACGAAAACGATCGCCGCGAACACCAGCACGATCACGAGCGCAGTCATCCACGCACGGGCGCGAATGCGCGTGAGCGCCGTGTCGAAGGCCGATTCGACCGCGCTGGCATAGCGCCGCGTCTCGAACGGCTCCTGCGTGTACGACTGGACGGTCGGCATGGCGTTAAGAATCTCGCCCGCCAACGCGCTCGTATTGGCGAGCTTGTCCTGGCTCGCGCGCGAAAGCCGCCGCACGCGCCGCCCGAACATCACCATCGGCGCAACCACGCCAACCAGCGTCACGATGATGTAGCCGGATAGCACCGGGCTCGTCACCACCAGCATCGCCACGCCGCCGATCATCAGGAACAGGTTGCGCAATCCGAGCGATAGGCTCGTGCCCACCATCGCCTGGATCAAGGTGGTGTCGGCGGTGAGCCGCGACAGCACCTCGCCGGTCTGTGTGGTCTCGAAGAATTGCGGGCTCATGCGCAGGACGTGGTCGTAGACCGCGCGCCGCAAGTCGGCCGTGACGCGCTCGCCCAGCCATGAGACGAGGTAGAAGCGCAGCGCCGTGGCGCCGCCCATCACCACGGACACGAAGAACAGCGCCAGAAAGTAGCGGTCGATATGCGCGCGGTCGCCCCCGGCGAAGCCGTGGTCGATCAGGAACCTGAACGCGACCGGCAGCGCCAGGGTGGCGCTCACCGAGGTCACCAGCGCCAGAAACGCCAGCGCCCAGCGCCCGGCATAGGGGCGCAGGAAAGGTTTCAGGGCGAGCAGCGGGCCGATACGGCGGCTGGAGGGCGTGACATCTGGCATGGGCATTCCTGTTCAACGGATCGGCGCTGCGGGTGTGCTCAGGACTGTTCCGTCGCCGCAGCCTTGCCGGGTGGCGCGACGCCTTGACGGTCGGTATCGGCTTGTGCGCCGCGCGCAGGCCGGTCGCGCTTCAACAACGCAGCGCTCAGTCCCGCTGCCGCCGCCGCGCAGACCGCGCCGATTAAAAACGCCACATGATAGCCGCTGTTGAGTGCCGCGATGGCGCTTTCGGACGCCCGCATCGCCTCGGTGCGCGCGGCCGCGAGACTCGCGAGCAACGCGAGGCCGAGCGCGCCGCCCATCATGAGCGAGGTGTTGACGATGCCGGATGCAAGACCCGCATCGCGCGCGTCGACGTCGCTCATGGCGACCAGCATCAGCGGATTGAAGGCGAGGCCCGCGCCCATGCCGAACAGGATCATGCCGGGCAGCACGTCGAACACGAATGTGCCGTTCACCGGCGCGCGTGCGAACCACGCGAGCGCACAGGCGGCGGCGACGAGCCCGGCGGTGAGCGGCAAGCGCAGGCCCAGGCGCATGACGATGCGCGCAGACAGGCCTAGCGAAAGGAAGCCCATGATCAGGCTGGCGGGCAGAAACGCGAGACCCACCTGCAAGGAATCGAAACCGAGTACGCGTTGCAGATACAACGCGCAAACGAAGAACCACGCGAACATCGCGGCCGCCCAGAGGACGCCGGCCAGATTGGCCGTCGCCACGTTGCGCAGACGGAACAGGCCGAGCGGCATCAACGGATGTTGCACGCGCGTTTCGATGCCGAGAAACAGCACCAGCAGCGCCAGCGCGGCGAACAGCAGGCCGAGCGTCTGCACGGAAGTCCAGCCGGCTTCGTTGCCGTTCACCACGGCGTAGACGGCGAGCATCAGCGACGCCGTGACCGTTACCGCGCCGGCCACGTCGAGCCGTTCGCCGTGCGCGTGACCGCGCGCCGCGGGCAGGAGCGCGACGCACAACGCGAACACCACGATACCCACGGGCAGGTTGACGAGAAAGATCCAGTGCCAGCTCAGCAAGTGGGTCAGCAGCCCGCCGAGCAGCACGCCAATGCTGCCGCCGCCCGCGCCGACGAAACCGTACACGCCCATCGCCCGGGCCCGCTCGCCGGGCTCCGTGAAGAGGTTCATGATGAGCGAGAGCGAGACCGCCGAGACGACCGCGCCGCCCACCCCTTGCACGGCGCGCGCGCCGATCAGCAGGCCTTGCGAATGTGCGAGACCGCAACCGAGCGAGGCGAGCGTGAATAACGCAATGCCGCCGAGGAACAGCTTGCGGTGGCCGTACAGATCGCCCAGACGGCCGCCCAGCAGCAGGCAGCCGCCATAGGTGAGCAGGTAGGCGTTGACGACCCACACCAGCGAGGTTTCGCTAAAGCCAAGGTCGGCGGCGATCGATGGCAAGGCCACGTTCACGATCGTCGTGTCGAGCACGATCATGAGCATGCCGAGGCACAGGACGATCAGCGCCAGCCAGCGTGGGTTGCCGTGAAGGGGGCGGGTCATGCTGAGGGCTCCTTTGTCCGTGATGAACGCTCGATCAGGCGGCCAGCGCCGTGGTTTCCTGCTTGGCCAGCGCGATGGCCGTAGTGCGGGATTCCGGCCCCATCGCTACGCCTTCCGCGCGAATGAAGGTGATATCCGTGATCCCCAGAAAACCGAAAGCCGCCTTTAGATAGGTTTCCTGATGATCGAACGACGCGGCGGGCGAGCCTTCGCGATAGATGCCGCCGCGCGACGAGGCGACGATCAGCTTCTTGCCGCCGCACAGTCCGACCGGGCCGTGCTCGCTGTACTGGAACGTCTTGCCGGCCACCGAGAGGCGGTCGATCCACGCTTTGAGCTGCGAAGGCACGCCCAGGTTGTACATCGGCGCGCCGATGACCACCACGTCGGCGGCCAGAAACGCGTCGAGCGCGGCCTGGCCTGCCGCAAGGTCGGCCTTCAATGCGTCGTCCACCGGTGCGCCTTGCGCGGCCGCGAGGTGGGCGGCAGTGAGATGGCCGATCGGCGTGGCGGCCAGATCGAGACGAACGATCTCGACGTCCGTGCGGCGGCCCTGAAAGGTCGCAACGATGTCGGCGGAAAGGTCGCGACTGACCGAGCCGGGTCCGAGAATGCTGGAATCGACGTGTAGCAATTTCATGAGAATAGTCTCCAAACGGTAGGCTTGCTCGAGGGCATCGGGCGGGGGGATCCGGCGCGGTCTAACATCCGCCGCGTGGTGTGCCCGATGTGCGATGCCCCCAGTATGGCGATCCGGCGAATCCAGCACTAGATGGTAGGATTCGATTGAATTCATCCATTTTTGGAGAAATGGGATGCTCGATCTGAACGATCTGGCGATGTTCGTGCAGGTGGTCCGGGCCGGCAGCTTTTCCGAGGCGGCGCGGCGCATGCGGATGCCCGCGAACACGTTGAGCCGGCGCATCGATCAACTCGAAGGGCAGCTTGGCACGCGTCTGCTGCATCGCTCGACCCGCAAACTCGCGCTCAGCACGGAAGGCCAGGTGCTGTTCGAGCGCTACGCGCCGGCGCTGGACCAGATTTTCGAACTCCAGCGCAGCCATGAAGATGCGCAGGCGCCGTCCGGCACGGTGCGCGTGACCGCGATGGCCGGACTGTTCGAAATCCTGCAAATGGACTGGCTGGTCGAGTTCTATGCGCGCTATCCCCACATCAGCGTCGAGTTTCTGCTCGACGACACCCCGACCGATCTGATCGCCGAGCGCATCGACCTGGCCTTGCGCATGGGCATCGACACGAGCAGCGGGTTCAAGGTGCGGCGCCTGGGGCCAAACGCCATGATTCTCGCGGCCAGTCCGGGCTATCTCGCGCGGCGTCCGGCGCCCGACACGCTGCGCGAACTGGCCGGGCACGACTGTCTGACGATTGCCAGCCGCCAGGGGCGCAACGCGTGGCGCTTGCAGGGACCGCGCGGGAATCGCGGTGATCGCGGTGATCAGGAAGTGGCCATCAACAGCCGCTTCGCCGTCAACGACATGCGCGTGCTGGCCCAGGCCTGCGTGGCCGGACTGGGCATCGCGCTGCTGCCGCAATTGATGGCGCAGCCGCTCATCGAGCAGGGGCAACTTGTCCAGGTGCTGCCCGCCTGGGGGCGTGCGAATACGGAACTGGGCCTGCAACTCGTGTACACGAGCCGTCCGCCCATTCCGCCGGCGGTTGCGGTCTTCGCCGAATTTCTCACGGAGAAGATGGACGAAGCGATGGCGGGCCTCTCACGAGGGCCGGCCCGCTGATGGGTGCTTCGTTGCTGCCGCAACGACTGTGCTAAAGCGAATTGAAGCGAGTGGCCTCAGGCATGTGTCGGTGAGCCGGATCGAGCGGGCTTCTTTCCCCTCGCGGGCGGGTCCCCCGCAATCGGCGGAGGGTCCGCCGTGCCGCTCGCGGGCGGCGCCGGGGTTTCCTTGCGCGCCGCGCTCAAGGCGTCGCCGAGCGACTCGGGTATGACGCGCAAGCCGAGGTCGGCGGCGGTGATGACCGGGGTTTCGATCATGACCACGGTGCGCCGGATGCAGTTGAAAAGCTCGCGCACATTGCCGGGCCAGTCGTACTGGCGCAGCGCCACCAGCGCATCGGCGGAAAAGCCGCGGATCTTGTGGCGCGCGTCCTTCTTGTAGAGCGACAGCGCATGGTGGGCGAGCAGTTCGATGTCGGCGCCGCGCTCGCGCAGCGCAGGCTTGGTGATCTTCAGCACGCAGAGCCGGTGATAGAGGTCGGCCCGGAAGCGTCCTTGCGCCACAGCGGCTTCGAGATCCACGTGTGTGGCGGAGACGATGCGCACGTCCACCTTGATGGGGGTGTTGCTGCCCAGACGCTCGAACGTGCCTTCCTGGAGAAACCGCAGCAATACGGCCTGGCATGCATACGGCATGTCGCCGATTTCGTCGAGAAAGAGCGTGCCGTGTGCCGCCGATTCGATGCGGCCGATCTTCTGCTGCATGGCGCCCGTGAACGCCCCGCGTTCGTGGCCGAACAATTCGGCTTGCAGCAGCGTCGCGGGAATCGCCGCGCAGTTGATCGCCACATAGGGATGGCGCGCACGCGACGAGCGATTATGGATGGCGAGCGCGGCAAGTTCCTTGCCGGTGCCGGACTCGCCGTGAATAAAGACCGGGGCGGAATTGCGCGCGCATTTCTGGATGCCGCGGTAAAGCTCCTGCATCGCCTCGCATTCGCCGATCATGTCGAACTGGCCGTGCGAGCGCTTGCTGGACGCGCGTTTGGGTTCTTCCGCCACGACGGGCGGTGCGCTCGATGCGCTCGATGCATTCGACGCCTTCGACGCATCGCGCAGCGTCGCAAGGCCATACGCGTGGCCGATGGCGAACAGCAGGCTTTGCTCGGGGTAGGGCCACGTGATGAAGTCGACGCAATGATCGACGATGAACTGGCGCGCGCCGGCTTCTTCGGAATGACCGCGGCGGGCGAGCGCAATCCAGGTGATCTTGACGCGCCGGGCACACGTTTGCAGTGCGCTCAACTGGTCAGGCGTGGCGTTGGCGGGCAATTCGATCAGGCCGACTCTCGGCGAAGCCTGGCCGAACGCGTCCTGCACGCCGTCGGCGTCCGTTGCCACCGCCACTTGCCATGCGGCCGCCGTGAGTAATTCGACAATACGCGGGTCCGGATTGGCGGAGACGTAAAGCACTGAGCGCCCCGTCCCGAGTGAAGCCGAAAGCGTAGTCATGTCTTCCCCCCGATAGCATTTTCGCCATATCGACTCAAACCGTGGGACTCGCGCCGGGTCATCTTGTGGCGAGCGCCAGGGTATGAACAATGGTATGAAAAAAATGCTGTAAGCGTTCAATTATGTGCTTACGCTTTATAAACCCCCGTGCGATCCCATCCTGCTGACCCGGTTCAATCTGAAAGCGCGGTGGCACACACACAAGAACCTTAATTGATGGCTGCCACGCTTGCAATCAGATCAAAACCGCATGAAGTTTTCGTGCAGCGCGCCGAGCGTTCGCCTCTTCATTCGCGTCGTCACGTACAGGAAATGGCACTTATTCTTTTGACAAATCCTCGGCGATGGATAAACGATTGTACGCATCTACATCGCATTAACGCTTCAGGCGACCAGCGGCAGATGGCGCGTACCCGTGCAACGGGCGCCACGCGTGTTCGCCTCGACGAGTCTGGCGAGCCGGGTGTCGGTGCGGTTGGCACGGCCGATATGGCGGGTACGCGAGGTCAGGATTGATGCTGCTACAGGTTGCGCCAGGCGTCTGGATCGGCGACGAACAGCGCGGGCGCCAGCGCAGGTTCATGCAGCGGCGTGCTGAGCGTTGCGCGCGACGTCTTTGCCTCGCGCGTGCGGCGCAGGACGAGCAGTAGCGCCAGCAGCAAAACGACAGGACCGATCTGCGGCAGCTTCGCGTAGCGATTGACCAGTTCGTAGAGCGGCAACAGCCACGCCAGCACGACGATGGTCTGCTCGCCGCGCAGCCAGCCGGTGCGCAGTCCCGTAGCAATGAGCCATGCGAGCGCGAGGCCAAGCCAGGTCAGCTCGTAGAACCAGACATAGGGATTGGAGATCAGCGTGGCGAGCGCGAGGATGGCGGCGCGTGCGCCGGCATCGCGCGTATGGCGCCAAACATGGCACGCCGCAGCGATCGTCAAGGCGGCAATGGTGCCCTGGAGCAGGTAGGCGAGCGGCAGCGGCACCTCGCTCAGACGTAGCGCGGCGAAGGGCGTCGGCGAGGCGAACCAGAACATCGGGCCATGCTCGAGGATCACGCTGCGTGCGAGATCCGTCGCGAGAAAGAACAGCTTGACGGTATGCATGCCGCAGATGGCAACGCTCAGCCCGGTCAGCGTGATGGCGGTGGCGGCGGCGGTGGCCAGGACGCGCCATGCGCCCGTGGCAAGCAGCACGAACGGAAAGACGAGGGCCATTTGCGGCTTGATGCATAGCAGTCCGATGCAGAGGCCGGCGCGCAGCGGATGACGGTCGATCCAGCGCACGGCAAAGCCCGCCAGTGCCGCGGTGAGCAGCGAGTTCTGGCCAAACAGGGCCGCGCCGAACACACAGGGCGAGCACGTCAGCAAAACGACGGCGACGCGGGCGTTGCCGCTCCAGCGGGCCAGCCCCGAGGTCGCGAGCGTGGCTTTCACGTATGCCAACAGGCTCGTGCCGATGAACAGTGCGAAGGAGAGAAGAAAGGGGAAAAGCGCCAACGGCGTCACCAGCACGAGGAAGGTCGGCGGATATAGCCAGGGCAGGAAGGTGCTTTTCGAAAAGCTGCTGAACAAGGCCTTTTCTGCGGCCGAGAACGTTGTGAAGTCATAGACCTGCGCGGCCGTGCCGTGCAGCATCACGTGCGATGCGCTCCAGAACACCGCGAAGTCGCCAGCGGGCAGGGCCGAGCTCGTGGTGGTGAAGCCGTGCGTGACACGCCCCCAGGTCCAGAGGAAACACACATAGAGCACGCACATCAGGAAACTGTACGCGACGAACCGGTCGTTCGTCAGCCAGCCATGAACGCGAACTTCAGCGCTGCGCGCCGAACGTACTGGAATATCCATTTCCCTGCCCCCGAATGCTCAGCCGATCCGGAATGCATTGACCTCCGGTCGTGCGATTTGAATCTGTGGCTTCTCACTATGGATCGCGCATCAAGTCATGCACGTCCCTGCGTTTAATTGTGTGTAGAAATCGACGCGCGTTTCAAGCCCGCGTATTCCTGCCCCTCGGTTTGAGGCGCGCAAGACGGGCGCGGCAGGCGATTTAGCAGACCTTTGAAGCGCCAAAACGCGGGTGATGTTTCAATCTTGCATCAAATGCGATCGCGTTCCGGGGGGGAGGCAAAAAAAGTGTGTGCAGCGCGTCATCGCAAGGCCCCAGGGAAAGCCCTGGAAAGAATGCTCAAAGCCTTGTCGACAAAGGGTTTCAGCCACCGAGGACCTGCCTGACGCAGGCACCCCCATGTATCAAACTGGTAACAATTTGTATCGCGAGGGGGCGCCGGGAAAATCTGACCGAAATGTCCTGAAGCCAATATTGACGGGCTTCTCGCAGAGCTGGCCCGGAGTTTGCCTTGGACTAGATACGCAGATCGACGACATCACGGACTTAACAGATATCGCAGACCTGACGGCCAGCACCGGCACAGACCGGATGCAAAAAGAAGCGAAGGTAAATCGGGGTATAAAAAAATAAATCGGGGCAAAAAAATAAGCTACGGGGTTAGTGCGAGTTTGACCAGAGGTTTGACCTTATCTCGCCGTTGCGCGCCAGCATGCAGGACGCTGGCCGCACGGCGGATTCTCTCTACTGTCGCATATCCATCGACGTCACGTACGACATGACGCTCGCGATGTGTGATCTCCAGACATCGTTGTGTCAAGCAGCCAGCGCGGGCCAGCAGGCTGTGTATCTGCACACGTGTATGGACTCTCTGGACATCCGGCACGATGCTGTCGATCGACACCAGTCAATCGGATTTTGATTCGGACACCTGCGCGAATGCGAGCAGCACGCGTGCGCAGCCGGACAGACGTTTTACCCGTACCAGCGGGCTTCGCGGTTCGCTGGCTTTAATGGGTGGCCCGTACGGCGCCCATTTTCTTTTTTCTATCGACGGGCGATCAACGCAGCAGCATCACGAGCCCGACGCCAGCCGTGACCGAAGGGGCGAGCACGGGCAATCGAAAGGTCGTGCGCATGGCGCCGTTGGCCGCCGTCGCGCCGGCGAGGCCCGCGAGGACGTAGAGCATGCCGAGCAGGCCGCCCGTCCAGGGGGCGTTTTGCGGCCCGTTCCTGACGAGCATCGCGACGAAGACCGAAAGGTTATCGGCGCTGCATGAAAGAAAGCTGGCGATCATTGCCGCGAGTGAGGTCGTCACGGGCGCGAGCGATTCGCCGGCGCCGTGCCTCAGGTACTTCACGAGTTGCGAAAGCCCCACGAACAAGGGCACGAAACCGAAGAGCCGCGCGGAAATGTCCACGGAACTCGCGAGAAAACTGAGGGCGAGACTGGCCGCGACCACACACGCGCCCACGGCGGTAAAGGCGACGAAGACCTTGGTGGGCTTCGCCGTGGTGGCGAAGGCGACCAGCAGCGCGGCCGAATCGACATTGGTGGCGGCGAATGCCGCGCACGTTGCGAAAGCCAGCAACATGACGTGTTGATTCACTGGGCAAGCTCAATGCAAGGAAAGGGAATTTATCGAACGGGCGGTTTGCGCTGCTCAATCCAGCCGCTCAACCCAGCAGCAGCGAGCCGAGCGAAAACGCGCCGAGCGCCGCAATGGCGATCGCGACCCACCAGACAAGGTTCCATTGTGTCACAAGGCCTTCGCGCCGCAGCGCGTTGACACGACGCCGATGCTGAACGATGGCGGCGATCAGCGCCACCGTGCCGATCACCACCATCGCCGTGCCCACGACCTTGGGCGACCATGTCGCGCCGAAGCGGCCCACGATCGGCGTGCCGCGTTGACCGGCCACATACTCGAAGAATTTCGCCAGCGTGAAGCCAAAGCTGATCATCGACAGCGCGGTGCGCAGCCACGCCATCAGCGTGCGCTCGACCGCGAGAAAGGTGCGTTCGACCGCAAGCGACGTGCGCATGCGTGTCTGCAAGGTGCCCTCGTCGGGCAGGACCGGCGCGTAGAGGCCCGAGGGATCGTGAGGTTCGGGAGTTTCGCGAGGGTGCATGAGGTGGGCCAAAGAGGGCGATGCCGGGCGTCGCGCGATGGCGGCGCAACGCCCGCAACAGGCCAGCAGCAGAACGGCGCGCCGCTATCGGTGCCCGCCTCCGGCGGCGTCCATCATCTTGTCGATCACCTGATCCACGCCGAAGCTGGCCGCCTTCTGGCGCGGCGGGAATTCCTTGAACGACGTGAGGAATTCGGCCACCCCGGCCTGGGCCGGCACAAGGATGAAGACGTGATCGAGCAGCCAGTCGTAGTAGGTATTGGACGTGATGTCCGCGCGTTCGTACGGGTCGGTGCGTAGATTGAAGATCTTCGGCACGCGCAGCGTGATGAGCGGTTCGGCCCAGATTCTCAGCGTGCCGGCTGCGCGCTGTTCCATGAAGACCACCTTCCAGTTGTCGAAGCGCAGACACGCGAGGTCGCCGTCGTCGGTGAAATAGAAGAAGCCTTTGCGCTCCGGTTTGGGTAGCTTGCCGGTGAAGTAGGGCAGCAGACTGAAGCCGTCCAGATGGACCTTGAAGTCCTTGCCGTTCGCCTTGAAGCCGGCCTTGAGCTTTTCCTTGACGTCGGGGTCGCCCGCAGCCTCGACGATGGTGGGCAGCCAGTCGAGGTGGCTGACGATCTCGTTGCACACGCTGCCGGGGCGCACCACGCCTGGCCAGCGCACGAGACAGGGCACGCGGTACGCGCCCTCCCAGTTGGAGTTCTTCTCGTTGCGAAACGGCGTCATGCCGGCGTCGGGCCACGAGTTCATGTGCGGGCCGTTATCGGTGCTGTACATGACCATCGTGTTGTCCGCGATGCCCAGTTCGTCGAGCAGCGCGAGCATTTCGCCGATGTGCTTGTCGTGCTCGACCATGCAGTCGTGATATTCCGATTGCCAGCGCCCGGCCTGGCCGCGAATGCGGTCCTCGATATGCGTGCGGAAGTGCATGTGCGAGGTGTTGAACCAGAGGAAGAACGGCTTGTCTTCTTTGTGGGCTTTCTCGATGAAGGCTTTGGCCGCCGCGAGAAATTCCGTGTCGATGGTTTTCATGCGCTCGCGCGTGAGCGGGCCGGTGTTGTCGATCTTCTGGCCACCTTTGCCATCCGACCAGCAGTGCAGCACGCCGCGCGGACCGTACTTCTTGCGGAAATCGGGAAACTCGTGAGCATCGGGGTAGTCGGGCAGTTCCGGTTCTTCTTCGGCGTTCAGGTGATAGAGATTGCCGAAGAATTCGTCGAAGCCGTGCATCGTTGGCAGATGCTCGTCGCGATCGCCAAAATGGTTTTTTCCGAATTGCCCCGTGCTGTAGCCCAGATCCTTGAGCAGTTCGGGAATGTTGGGATCTTCGGCGCGCATGCCGAGCGGCGCGCCTGGCAGACCGACCTTCGTCAGGCCGGTGCGCAGCCCGCACTGACCCGTGATGAACGAGGCGCGACCCGCCGTGCAGCTCTGCTCGCCGTAGTAATCGGTAAACAGCACGCCCTCTTCGCCGATGCTGTCGATATTGGGCGTGCGGTAGCCCATGAGCCCCTTGGTGAAGATGCTGAGGTTGGACTGGCCGATGTCATCGCCCCACAGGATCAGGAAGTTGGGTTTCTTCTTGCCCGTCATGGAACACTCCTTTGAATTGAGCCACCGTGTCCGGTAGCGGATCTCTCGCGTAGCCGTCGTCGTGCGGTGTGCGGGAGGCCATCACTGCTGTGGGGTTGGATTGAGGGCGTCATGGCGAATCACGCAACGGAAGCCAACGTGGCAAGTGGAGGTGTCCACGGGCTGCGCCATGCGGGCGGCGGGGCGATAACGCCGGCAGTAATTGGGCGCGCACAGGAACGAGCCGCCTTTGGTGACCTTGCGCGCGATGGCGAGCTGCGGCGTGCGCGGGTCGGCGCTGGCCTCGCGCGCGCCGCCGCGCGGATTGTCCAGCGTGCAGCAGGTCTTCACGATCTTGCCGTGGTCCTGATACCAGTCGCTGGTCCATTCCCACACGTTGCCGGCCATGTCGAAGAGACCATAACCGTTGGGCGCGAACGAGCCGACCGGCGCGGTCCATTCATGACCATCCTCGCCCAGGTTCTGCCAGGGAAATTCGCCCTGCCAGGTATTTGCCATGTGCCGGCCGCCCGGCGTGAAGGTGTCGCCCCAGACGAATTCGGCTGCGTCCAGACCGCCACGCGCCGCGAATTCCCATTCGGCTTCGGTCGGCAAATCCTTGCCTGCCCACGCGGCGTAAGCCGCCGCATCTTCGTAACTGACATGCACGACGGGATGATCGGCCAGACCATCGAGCGAACTGTTCGGGCCGCGCGGATGCCGCCAGTTGGCGCCGCGCGTATAGACCCACCAGTTGAAGTGATTGCGCAGATCGACGCGTTGCGCTGGCTTCGCAAACACCACCGAGGCAGGTTCCAGCATCTCGGGCTGCGCGCCGGGGTAATCGTCGGGATTGGCGGGGCGCTCCGCGCTCGTGATGTGTCCCGTGGCGCGGACGAAGCGTTCGAACTCGGCGTTGGTCACCGTATGGCGATCCATCCAGAATCCGCGCACGCGAACCTTGTGCGCAGGCGCTTCCTCCGGGTAGTGATGATTCGAGCCCATGAGGAAGGTGCCGCCGGGAATCGGCACCATATCCGCTGGCGGCGCTGTTTCGATTACCACACGGGTTCCGTCGTTTGCATCACGTACAGAAAGGGCCATGATCGGTCGAGGGGATGGGCTGCGTGTGGAGAGACGGCGCGGGAAACGGCGAAAGTCAGTATTACAGCGTGCCTGCGCTTTCGCTATCGGGATAAAGGGCAACGCGATTGCCCCAAAGTGCAATGGGCTCAGATGCGCTTCGCGCATTGAATGATGGATGAAATGCTGCGCGCGATTGTTTCATTGCGGGAAAATCATGCGGCGAATCAGGTTGCAATTCGATTGCCGCATGCCTTCCCTTGCGTTACTTTATGTGACCTATAGTAAGGATGGCGGTTTCACGGCATGTGCGATTTAACGTCCTTATTCCGGGAACATTCGATACCCGATCAGGACCCCGTACAACACGACCGCGCTGGCATTATCGCCAGCACCCCGTTTCCTGGAAGTCTTTGCGCCGACTTCACGCAAAACCGGCCGATTGGGTGACCGTGTCGCAAACATTGCCCGAAAGGGCAATCCGTTTGCCCTTTGTCCCTATGGTCGTCGACCGACAAATTACTAAAACTTACGGGAAGACCCGCCCGGCGTCAGCGTTCCGAGCACGCCCGCTGGCCGGGTGTGCGCTTTTCGTGGCACGAGAGGCTGCGCGTCCAGGCATTTCTGCCCTCGACGCCAGACCGATGTTGTTCGTTCTCCAAACGGATGATGGGCGTTGCCATGAACCACATTTACCGCTTGTGCTGGAATCCGACCCTCAGGCAATGGGTTGTCGCATCTGAACTGGCACGCCGTTGCCCGTCAAAAGGAAAGAGCCGTCGCGATGGGCGTGCGCGTGGCAGCCTGCGCCGTGTCGCAGCGTTGCTCTTCTCATGCTTCGCATCGATCTCGCTGCTCTGGGGCGGCGCGGCGTTTGCCGCGGGCGCGCCCAGCGGCGGCCAGATCGTGTCGGGCGTCGGCTCGATCAGTCAGTCGGGCACGACCACAACCATCCAGCAGGGCAGTCCCACCTTGCAATTGAGCTGGCGCAGTTTCGACGTTGGCGCGGGACAGACGGTGAACTTCGTTCAGCCGGGCAGCAGTGCGCTCGCGGTCAACCGCATCTTTAGCAGCACGGCGAGCCAAATATTGGGACACCTGAACGCCAATGGCCAGGTCTGGCTCATCAATCCCAATGGCGTGCTGTTCGGTCCTTCGGCGCGCGTGAACGTCGGTGGCATCGTTGCGTCCACCCTCGATGTCGATTCGAGCACGCTGGACAACAACACACGACGTTTCTCGGGCAACGGCAATGGCGCGGTCATCAATCAGGGCACGATAATCGCCGCCGACGGCGGCTACGTTGCGCTGCTCGGCAACCATGTTTCCAATCAAGGCGTGATCAGCGCGCGGCTCGGCACGATTGCGCTGGCGGGCGGCAGCGCGGCCACCTTGACGTTCGACGGCTCGCAACTGGTGCAGATCCAGGTCGACGCGAGCACCCTCGATAACCTGGCCGAGAACCGGCAATTGCTGGTGGCCGACGGCGGCCAGGTCATCATGACGGCGGGCGCGAAGGACGCGCTGCTCGCCAGCGCGGTCAACAACACGGGCAAGATCCGCGCGCAGAGCGTGGCGGATCACGACGGCAAGATCGTCCTGCTGGGCGGCATGGAAGCGGGCACGGTCAACGTGGGCGGCACGCTGGACGCCAGCGCGCCGAACGGCGGCAACGGCGGCTCGATCGAGACCTCGGCGGCGCATTTCAACATCGCCGCGGACACGCACATCACGGCTGCGGCGCCGTTCGGGCGCGCAGGCACCTGGCTCGTCGACCCGACCGATCTCACCATCGACGCGACAGCGGCCAGCCAGATCTCGACCACCCTGAACGGCGGCACCAACGTCGTCGAGCAGACGACGGCCTCCGGTGCCTCGGGCGCGGGCCAACAGACACCCGGTGCGGGCGATATCAACGTCAATTCGGCGATCAACTGGACCAACGCCTCCGCGAGCCTCACATTGCAGGCGCTTAACGCCATCAACGTGAACGCATCGGTGACGGGCGCGGGCGCCGTGACCATGCAGGCCGGCACCGGCAACCTGACGATCGCCGCCGGTGCGGCCATCACGGGCGCGGCGGGCGTGGTGCTCGGCACCCAGGCGAACTTCGTCAACAACGCGGGCAGCGCGGCCGTGAGCACCGGCACCTCGGCGGCCTGGCGCATCTACTCGACCGACCCCAGGCTCGATACCCCAGGCGGACTGGTCGCCTCGTATATCCAGTACAACGCGCCGTTCGGCACTACGCCCGCGGCCTCGGGCAACGGTTTCCTCTATAGCCTCGCGCCCACGATCACGCTCACGGGCCTGACCGGCAGCGTGACCAAGGTCTACGACGGCACCACCACGGCGAACCTGACCAACGCGAACCTGCAGACCACCGGGCTCGTCAACGGCGATGTCGTGGCGAGCGCAACGGGCACGTACGCGACTTCGAACGCGGGCACCGGCATCACCGTGAACTCGCCGACGACGTTCGCGGGCGTGGTCGTTACCACCTCGGGCGGCATTCCGGCGTATGGCTATCAGGCGAAGGGGCAGGCCTCGGCCGATATCGGCACCATCACGCCCGCGCCGCTCACCGCGAGCATCGTCAACGATCCGACCAAGGTGTACGACGGCACCACGTCCGCGCCGCTCACGGCCAGCAACTACAGCTTTACGGGTTTCGTGGCGGGACAGGGCGCCAGCGTCAATCAGGCCAGTTCGGTATCCTACGCAAGCGCCGATGCGGGCACGGGCATCGCGGTCAACGCGGCCTTCACCTCGACCAATTTCGTCGCGAACAGCGGCACGAATCTCGCGAACTACACCTTGCCGACCTCGGCCACCGGCACGGGCACGATCACGCCCGCGCCGCTGCTGATCAGCGGGCTCATCGCCAACAACAAGGTCTACGACGGCACGCGCGCGGCCACGCTCAATTCCGGCGGGGCATCGCTATTCGGCGTGATCAGCGCGGATAGCGGCCAGGTCGCGCTCGATACGAGCGGCGGGGTGGGCACCTTCGTGACGGCCAATGTGGGCAACCAGATTTCGGTCGTGCCCTCGGGTTTCTCCTTGACGGGCGCGCGGGCGAATAACTACACGATTTCGGTGCCCACCTATCTCACCGCGAATATCACGCCGAAGTCGATCACGATCACCGGCGTGAGCGCGAACGACAAGGTCTACGACGCCACCACCACGGCTTCGCTCAATCTGGGCGGCGCGACCATCACGGGCCTCGTGGGGTCGGACGCCGGCAACGTGACGCTCTCCACGAGCGGGGCCACGGGCGCCTTCAGCCAGTCCAACGTGGGCAATAACCTGGCGGTCTCGGTCAGCGGCATGACGCTGGGCGGCTCGGCGGCGGGCAACTATTCCGTCACGGCGATCGCAGGCCTCACCGCGAACATCACGCCCGCGCCGCTCACGATCACCTTCCTCGGCTCGCCGACCAAGGTCTACGACGGCAGCGCCAACGCTACGCTGAACCAGTCGAACTACACGATCACCGGTTTCGTGGGCGGCCAGAGCGCGACCATTGGCCAGGTGTCCGCTACCTACGCGACGCCGAACGCGGGCAACAACATCACCGTCACCGCGGCGCTCACGCCATCGGATTTCGTGGCGGCGAGCGGCACGTCGATGTCGAACTACACTTTCCCGAGTTCGGTATCGACGCTGGCGGGTGTCATCACGCCCGCGCCGGTGTTGGTGAACATCATCAACAACCCGACCAAGGTGTACGACGGCACCGACACGGCCTCGCTCGGCTCAGGCAACTATGAGGTGCTGGGCGCGATCCCCGGCGAATCGATCGCGCTGAGCCCGTACCCGACGACGGGGTCCTATGCCACGGCCAACGTCGGCTACCAGGGCGTGAGCACGACGCTCACGAGCGGCAACTTCCAGGCGGGCCCGAACACGCTGCTGTCGAACTACCAGTTGCCGACCACCGCAACGGGCATGGGCACGATCGTGAAGCGGCCTATCGACGGCGGGCTGGCGGCCTCGATCACGGACAATCCGTCGAAGACCTATGACGGCAACACGGTCGCTACGATTCCCGCGGGCGACTTCACCTTCAGCGGCTTCGTGGGCACGGACAGCGCGACGGTCTCGCATACCATCACCGGCCAGTACGCGACGAAGAACGCGGGTTCGCAGGGCGTGAGCGCCTCGCTCGCGCAGACCGACATCACGGCCGGGCCGGGCACCGATCTGGACAACTACTCGTTCCCGGTCGCGGCGTACGGCACCGGCACCATCCTGCCCGCGCAACTCACGGTCGCGATCATCGGCCTGCCCAGCAAGGTCTACAACGGCGACACGATTGCACGCGTGAACGGCAGCAACCTCCAGGCCATCGGCTTCGTGAGCGGCGAGGGCGCCACCATCACGCCGAGCGCGCAGTTCAATTACGCGTCGGCCAACGCGGGCAACTGGATCGTCAGCGGCGCGCTCGTGCCGGGCAATTACACGGCCAACAACGGCACGCTGCTCAGCAATTACCTGTTGCCCACCACGGCCTCGGGGCCGGGGATCATCACGCAAGCGCCGCTCTATATCCTCAACGCCTACGCCACCAACAAGGTCTACGACACGACGACCGCCGACACGCTCGACGTGAGCAGCGCGCAGCTCTCGGGCGTGGTGGCGGTCGATGCGGGCAAGGTCACGCTCAACACGTCCACGACCGGTACGTTCGCGCAGTCCAACGTGGGCAACAACATCACCGTGACGGCCAGCGGCTTCAGCATCTCGGGCAGCGCGGCGGCCAACTACGCGTTGCAGCCGCTCACCGGGCTCACGGCCAACATCACGCCGGCGCTGCTCACGATCAGCGGTGCGGTGGCCAACAACAAGGTGTATGACAGCACGACCGCCGCCACCATCGACAGCTCCGGGGCGACGCTCTCGGGCGTGCTCGGCAGCGACACGGTCACGCTCGCCTCGGGTAGCGCGAGTGGGCAGTTCGCCACCGCCAATGCCGGCACCAACCTCCAGGTCACCGCCAGCGGCTTCACGCTGGGCGGCGCGCAGGCCGGCAACTACACGGTCTCGCAACCCTCGAACCTGTTCGCCAACATTACGCCCGCGCCGCTCACCGTCACGATCACGGGCAATCCGGTCAAGGCCTACGACGGTACGACTTCGGTGACGCTCGGCGCGTCGGACTTCGCCATCACGGGCTTTATCGGCAACCAGAGCGCCACGGTCACGCAGACGGCGTCGAGCGGCTATTTCTCGCCGAACGTGGGCACCAACATCGGCATTGGCGCGACGCTCGAACCTTCGGACTACACAGCGGCGTTGGGCACCAACCTGTCGAACTACAACCTGCCGACCCAGGCCACCGGCACGCTCGGCCAGATCACGGCGAAGATCATCAACCTCACGGGCACGCGGGTGTATGACGCCACCACGGGGGCCGACGCGACCCTGTTCTCGAGCGCGGGCGAAGTGGCCGGCGTGAACGGCGAAACACTCACGCTTTCGGGCTCTGGCGTGCTGACCAGCAAGAACGTGGGCAAGCAGGTGCCGTTCTCGAATCTCGGCACGCTCGCGCTCGGCAATGGCACCGGGCTCGCGAGCAATTATTCGCTCGCGGGCGGCACCGACTGGGTGACGATCACGCCCGCCACGCTCACGGTGCTCAACACGGTGGCGCTGAACAAGACCTACGACGGCACGACGGCGGCGACGCTGCAAAACGCGCTGCTCGCAGGCGTGCTGGGCAGCGACGCGGTGACACTCGGCAACGACACCACGGGCACCTTCAACAACAAGAACGTCGGCACGGCCAAGCCGGTGAGCACGAGCATGACGATCTCGGGCACCGACGCGGGCAACTACGTGCTGGTGCAACCCACCGGCATCACGGCCGATATCACGGCGGCGTTGATCCGCGTGAGCGCCACCGGCATCGACAAGCAATACGACGGCACGACGGCCGCCCAGGTCAACCTCGCGAGCCCGGGCGTCGTGTCGGGCGACAGCGTGAGCTACACGGGCTATACCGCGAACTTTTCGCAGGCCAACGTGGGCAACGGCCTGCCCGTCACGGTGACGGGCATTGGCCTGAGCGGCGCCGACGCGGGCAATTACACGCTCCTCAATACGAACGCGAGCACCACGGCGAATATCCTGCCGCGTGTGCTGAGCCTGCAGGGCACGCGTGTCTACGACACCACCACCAATGCCAACTCCAGCCTGTTCGCGACGAGCGGCTCGATCAACGGCGTGAACGGCGAGACGCTGACGCTTTCCGGCACCGGCACGCTCACGAGCAAGAACGTGGGCAATCAGGTGCCGTTTTCGACGCTTGGTTCGCTGGCGCTCGGCGACGGCACGGGTAGCGCGAGCAACTACACGCTGACGGGCGGCGCGGACTGGGTGACGATCACGCCCGCCACGCTCACCGTGGCGAACACGGTCGCGCACGACAAGCAGTACGACGGCAATACCAACGCGCAGCTGACGAACGCCACGCTGCAAGGCGTGCTGAGCGGCGATAGCGTGACGCTGGGCAACGACACCGTGGGCCAGTTCAACGACAAGAACGTGGGCGCCGCCAAGCCCGTGACGACCAGCATGACGATCTCGGGCACCGACGCGAGCAACTACGTGCTCGTGCAGCCGGCGGGCCTCACGGCCAGCATCACGGCGCTGCCGATCATCGTGGTGAACGCGACGGGCAGCAACAAGGTCTATGACGGCAACACCACGGCGACGGTGGCGCTAGGCAGTCCGAACGTCGTGGCGGGCGACAACGTCACCTTCAGCGACAGCTCGGCCACGTTCGCCCAGAAGGATGTGGGCACGGCCATTGTCATCACGGTCAACGGCATCGGCATCAGCGGCGCCGATGCGGGCAACTATGTGCTGCAGAACACGAGCGCGACGACGAGCGCCGACATCACGCCGTTCGTGCTGAATCTGCAGGGCGCGCGCGTCTATGATTCGACGACCAACGCCAACGCGAGCCTGTTCGGCAACAACGGCGTGCTCGCGGGGGCCAATGGCGAAACGCTCACGCTCTCCGGGACCGGGACGCTCGCGAGCAAGAACGTGAGCGACGCGCAGGCATTCGCCACCAACGGCCTCTCAGGCTTCACGCTCACGGGCAATAGCGGCGCGCTGAGCACCAACTACACCCTGGCGGGCGACGACTGGGTCAAGATCACCCCGGCGTCGCTCACCGTCACCGGCACGACGGTGAACACCAAGGTCTACGACGCCACGACCGCGGCGACCTTGAGCGGTGCGGCGCTCTCCGGCGTATTCGCGGGCGACAGCGTGACGCTCGGCAACGACACCACCGGCACCTTCGCGGACAAGAACGTCGGCAATGGCAAGGCCGTGACGCCCGCCACCATGACGATCGGCGGCACAGACGCCGGCAACTATGTGCTGACGCAACCCACGGGCCTCACCGGCAACATCACGCCGCTGGCGATCACGGTCAACGCCACGGCGCAGAACAAGACCTATGACGGCACCACGGCCGCGACCGCCAGTGTCGGCACGACAGGCGTGCTGGCGGGCGATAGCGTGAGCTTCGGCTTCACAAGCGGCAACGCGAACTTCGCCACGCCCAACGCGGGCAACGGCATCGGCGTCACCGTGAGTGGCATTGCGGCGAGCGGCACGGATGCGGGCAACTACACCTACAACACGGTCGCCACGACCACGGCGAACATCCTGCCCTTCGTGCTGAACCTCACCGGCTCGCGCACCTATGACGGCACGACCGGCGCGAACGCGAGCCTCTTTGGCAACAACGGGGTGCTGACGGGCGCCAACGGCGAAACGCTGACGCTCTCCGGCAGCGGCACGCTGTCCACCAAAAACGCGGGCAACCAGGTGCCGTTCGCAGCGAACGGCCTGGCGGGCTTCACGCTCACGGGCATCAACGGCGCGCTGCCGGGCAACTACACCTTCGCGGGCGGCTCCGACTGGGTCACGATCGCTCCGCTCGCCGTGAGCGTGTGCGCGACGGCCCAGAGCCGGTACTACAACGGTACGACGGCCGCCACGGCGAGCATCACGCCCACGGGCGTGCTCGCGGGCGATTCGGTGACCTTCGGCTTCGGCAGTGCGAACTTCGCGAGCCCGAACGCGGCCAACGGCATCACCGTGAGCGTGAACGGCATTGCCGCGAGCGGCGCGGACGCGGGCAACTACAGCTTCAACACCACCGCCACGACCGTGGCGGATATCTGGCCGTACGTGCTGAGCCTGCAAGGCACGCGTGTCTACGACGGCACCACCGGCGCGGCCGCCGGGCTGTTCGGCAACAATGGCGTGCTCACCGGCGTGAATGGGGAAACCCTCACGCTCACGGGCAGCGGCACGCTCGCGAGCAAGAACGTGAACAGTCAGCAGCCGTTCACGGCGAACGGCATCGCGGGCTTCACGCTCGCCGGCAATAACGGTGCGCTCGCAAGCAATTACACGCTGGGCAGCGGCGTGGGCGACTGGGTCAGCATCACGCCGAAGCCGATCTCGATCACGGCCGTCGGCGACGACAAGATCTACGACGGCACGACCACGGCGCAACTTGCGAGCTTCACGGTGACGGGGCTCGTGGCAGGCGACAACGCCACGGTCGGCTACAGTTCGGCGAATTTCGCCACGGCCAACGTGGGCACCGGTATTCCGGTCACGGTCGGCCTTTACGGCAATGGCACCGACATCGGCAACTACACCTTCGGCAGCCGCGTAGTGGTGACGAGCGCCGATATCACCCCGCGTGCGCTGACGATCACAGCCAGCGCGCAGAACAAGACTTACGACGCCTCGACCACGGCGCTCCTCAACGGCCTCAGCGTGAGCGGCCTGGTGGCGGGCGACACGGCCACGTTCACCGCCGGCAGCGCGAATTTCGTTTCGCCGAACGCGGGCAACGGCATCGAGGTCGATGTGGCGGGCATCACGGGCACGGGCAGCGCTCTGGGCAATTACACCTTCAACACCACGGCGGTGACCTCGGCGAATATCCTGCCCTTCGTGCTGAACCTCACCGGCAGTCGCGTCTACGACGGCACGAACCAGGCGAGCGCGAGTCTCTTTGGCGATAGCGGCCAGCTCACGGGCGTGGCCGGGCAGACGCTCACGCTCTCGGGCGCCGGCACGCTCTCGACGCGCAATGCCGGCTCGCAGCAGCCCTTCGCGGCGGGCGGCCTGGGCGGCTTGACTCTGACGGGCAATGGATCGGCGCTCGCAAGCAACTACACGCTCGCGGGCGGCGTCGACTGGGTGAGCATCACACCGCTGGCCATCACCGTGAGCGCGACCGGGGCGAACAAGGTCTACGACGGCACGCGCGCGGCGTCGGTGAGTCTGGGCAGCAGCGGCATCCTGAGCGGCGACAGCGTGAGCTTTGGCGCGCAGTCGGCCAGCTTCGCCACGGCCAACGTGGGCAACGGCATTCCCATCGCGGTGAGCGGCATCGCACTCAGCGGCGCGGACGCGGGCAACTACACCTTCAACACGACGGCGAGCACGTCGGCCGCCATCACGCCCTTCGTGCTGAACCTCACGGGCAGCCGAGTCTACGACGCGACGCCGGGCGCGGCGGCGAGCCTCTTTGGCGCGAACGGCGTGCTCCAGGGCGTGAACGGCGAAACGCTCACGCTCTCCGGCACGGGCACCCTCGCGACGAAGAACGTCGGCAACCAGAACGGGTTTGCGGCGGGTGGCCTTGCGGGCTACACGCTGAGCGGCAACGCAGCGGCGCTCGCCAGCAACTACACGCTGCTGGGCGGCGTCGACTGGGTGAGCATCACACCCGCCACGCTCACTGTCGCCGATACGAAGACGACCAACCGGCCCTACAACGGCACGGTGGAGGATGCGCTCTCGGGCGAGCGCCTCGTGGGCGTGCTGGGCAGCGACGGCGTGACGCTCGGCAACGACAGCGTGGGCTACTTCAACGATCCCGCCGTCGGCTTCAACAAGGCCGTGCGCACCGCGATGACGATCGACGGCCCCGACGCGGGCAACTATGTGCTCGTGCAACCATCGGGCCTGACCGCCGACATCGTCGCGCCGGTCGCGCCCGTGCCCGCAGGGACGCTGGCGGGCGTGCAGGCGCCCATGGGCGCGTCCGGTCTCTCGACGCCTTACGGCACCGCCGCGGACACTGCTCAGGGCCACTACACCGGCAACCAGATGCAGGAAGACGAGCCGAATCAGCGCAACGTGGCGCGCCAGGATTTCCATCCGGGCCTCGCGCTCACGGTGCTCAACGGAGGCGTGCGCATGCCGGCCAACTGAAGTCCCGGCGCAGCCCGGCAAGGCCCGGGCCGCCTCGTAAAACGATACGCAACGACACGCAACGCCCCCCACGCGCGCGAGCGCGACCCACGACATCTTCCGAACCGCGACCATGATCGAGATGCGCTCGAAACGCCTGCGTAGAACCCGGATCTGTCTTGCCATCGCCTTCGCCGCCGCATCGCTTGCCGCGCATGCCCAGGTGCGGGCCACGGCGCCCGCGAACAGCGGCAGCGGCCAGTTGCTCCAGCAGGTGCCGCAGCCTTCGGTGCAGCCGCCTGCCTCGAATCTCGACCTCACGATCCAGCCTTCGAAGAACGAACCGGCCGACAACACGAAGACGTTTCCCGTGCGCACGATCGAGATCACCGGCAATACGCAACTGCCCACCGACCTGCTGCATGCCGTGGTGGCGGCGAGCGAAGGCCGCGACCTCACGCTCGCCGATCTGAACGCGCTGGCCGATCGCATCAGCGACGTCTATCACGAGCATGGCTTTCCGCTTGCGACCGCCTACGTGCCCGCGCAGACGATCGACGGCGGCGTGGTGCGCATCGACGTGGCGGAGGCGCGCTACGGCGCGGTGTCGATGAACAACCAGAGCAACGTGTCGGATCGCGTGCTCGGCAACACGCTGGCGGCGCTGCAAACGGGGCAGCCCGTGAGCGAATTCGAACTCGAACGCACGCTTCTGCTGATGCAGGACATTCCCGGCGCGGTGGTCGCCTCGACGCTGCGGCCGGGACAGCAGGTGGGCACCTCGGATCTGCTCGTGGACGTGACGCCGCAGCAACGTGTGACCGGTGACGCCGGCGTGGACAATTTCGGCGACCCGTATAGCGGGCGCGTGCGCGGCAGCGGCAACCTGAACATCAACGGGCTGTTCAATCAGGGCGATCTGCTCGACTTCAGCGCGCTGACCTCGGGCCACGGCATGACCTACGGGCGCATGGACTACCGCTATCTGCTCAACGGCCAGGGCACGACGCTGGGCGCGACGGTGTCGGGGCTCGACTATCACCTCGGCAGCGATCTCTCCGATCTGGAGGCGCACGGTTCGGCCTTCGTGGGCGGCGTGGTGCTCGCGCAGCCGCTGATACGCAATACGCGTGGCAATCTCTACGGTCAGGTCGAATACGATTTCCGCCGCCTGAACGACAACATCGACGTGATCGGGCTGCAGAACGACCGCCACACGAACAGCGTGACGACCACGCTGGCGGGCGACGAACTCGATTCACGCGGCGTCGTCAACGCGCGGCTCGCCGTGACCTATGGGGTGCTCGCCGCCAACAACCTGCAAACCGATATCGTCGACCAGCTGGGCGCCGATACCGCGGGGCACTATGTCAAGCTATCCTTATCGTTGTCGCGCCTGCAGCAACTTACGCGGCACGATGCGCTGTACCTGGGCTTTTCCGGCCAGACGGCGAACAAGAATCTCGACACCTCGGAGCAGTTCTATCTGGGCGGCCCGGACAGCGTGCGGGGTTACGACGTGGGCGTGCTGTCGGGCTCGCGCGGCTATCTCGCGACCTTCGAGTACCGGCACGACGCAACCTTCCAGTCGATCCCCGGCATCTGGCAGTTTTCGGCCTTCGTCGATACCGGCTGGGTGCAGCAGTACAAGGACGTATTCCTGAGCGGACCCAACACCGGGCAGTTGAGCAGCGCCGGCTTTGGCGTGCAATGGAATGGACCGTACAAGCTGCTCATCACGGCAAGCGTTGCTTTTCCGTTCGGCCGTGTGCCAGAGATACTCAGCGCCAGCGCCAATACGTCCGTGCACTGCTGGCTGCAATTGCGCAAGGCTTTCTAGCGCCAGCAGTGCGTTTGCGTGTCACGGTGAAAACGATTGCTGGAGGCTGATGAGGTTGAGCGGCGCCACGCGGATGAGACCGCCGCGCGGGCTGTCGATATCGGCGATCAGCGAAAGCGAGAGCGAGACGGTAAACGGCAGCACGAACAGCAGCACGCGGCGCCCGCCGCCCGCCCGCACGCCGTAGCCCTGCATCAGGTTACTGAAAAAGGCGATCACGATCATCAGCCCCCATGCCGAGAGCGGAATGCGGTTGAGCCAGGCCGCCTGCGTGTAGCCCTGGGTGTTAAGTACGTCGTTCATTCCCGCCACCGCGAGCGCCGTCACGGGGTTGGGCTGGGCGAGGGCGGCGTCGCGCACGGTTGCCCACAGGCGCCCTTGAAGATCCGCCGTCTTGCGGTTGTTGTCTTCGAGCTCGCGCGCATCGCGCGTCGTGTAGTAGTCAATGCGCACCTGTAGATACTGGGCCAATAGCGGCTTGATCGTTGCGGCGCCCTGTGCTCCGATCAGGTCGGCGCGCACATATTCCGTGCCGATCGCGTTGGCTTCTTCCTCTTCGTAGTTCTTGCGCTGGTCATAGCGGCTCACCGCCATCGACAGCGTGAAGCCGATCAGCAGCGCGAGCAGCGTGAGCGTGGCGCCCTGCACGATATTGAAGTTCTCGCGCGCTTCCTCGGAAAGCGGCGAAATCCTGTGCAAGACGAGCGCGCCGAGCGACGCAGCGAGCGAGAGCAGTACGACCAGCACAACGAAGAGAACGAGCGGGTGATGGATGAGCGCTGTCATAGAGGTTTCCGGATGTCATTCGTTATTAATCGTTCTTTGAAGGAATTTACACCATCACGGACAACCCATAGCTAAAGCCTGATTTAAATCGAATTTCTCAAAGTGTGGATGAAATTCAATTGGCATGTTTGAAAACGAATTAACTGTTAAGCATTCATTTCAGACGAAATGGCAACTCTGAAAGCCCTATGCGCGGTATTCGGACAGCCAGACTCCATCATTTCAATTAACTTGCTATAAAGCATCTCATCTGCACACAGTCCCCGAGGGTCGAGGGAGGGGCGCGAAAAGAGAAAACAACGTGCGAATGCGTGGTGGACTGCAGACCTCTGTCCGGTTTCGTTTATTGAAACAATGGAGTAAACCGTGAGCGAATCTGCAAACAAACTGGTTCATGTGGTCGATGACGATGCGTCCATGAGAAGGGCGCTCGGTAGAGTGCTCAATCATTCCGGCTATTTAGTCAAGGAATACGCGTCGGTGGGGGATTTCCTCGTGAGCGATCCCCACGACTGGACCGGCTGTCTCCTGCTCGATCTGGTGCTGGGCGGCCCGAGCGGTCTCGAATTGCAGCAGGTGTTGTCGCGCCAGGCTCGCGCGCTCCCGATCGTCTTCATGAGCGCGTACGGCGACATACCGCAAACCGTGCAGGCCATGAAAGCCGGTGCGGTGGATTTTCTCGTCAAGCCCATCGAGCGCGACGCCTTGCTGGATGCGCTGGCGATGGCCTTCGATCTTGCAGGCGCGGCGGGCGCTGTGGAGTCAGCGAGCGCCCCGGGTCACGCCGTGCTGATCGCCGAGCCGTCCAACGACGCGATCGCGTACGACCTGGGCGAGCGGGAAAAATGCGTGCTTCGCGGCATCGTCGCAGGCCGGCGCAACAAGCAGATCGCGGCCGATCTGGGACTCTCCGAGCGAACCATCAAGACTTGCCGCGCCGGGTTGATGCGCAAGTTCGGTGCGCTTTCGCTGGCCGATCTGGTGCGTCACGCGCAGACACTCGCTTACGCGGCATAGCGCGCTGGCCGCAGAGCGGCCGCGCTTTCTTCGAACCACAGGGCGTGTTTATGGGCGGTCACGAGACGGGCTGTGTGCAGGGTTCCGGCTGGGTTGGGGTGTGATGAGAGGAGCGAGGGGATACAGGCGCCTGATGGGCGCCTGGCTGCGCGCGGGCGTGCTCGTGCTGTGGAGCATGGGCGCGTCTGGTGCGTCGGCACCGCCGCCTGCGCACGTCGTGTTGCTGACGGGATTCGATCCCGTGCAGCCGGCCGCGCACGTCCAGATCAACGCGCTGCGCAGTTCGCTCGCGGCGGCGTTTTCCCGGGGCGCCGAGGTCGATCTGGACGTGCTCGACGGCTCGGGCTTTGGCGTCGACGATTTGATGCCGGACTTTCTCGCGTTGACGAAAAAGAAGTACGCCCATCAACGTGTCGATCTCGTGGTGGGGCTGGGCAGTCACGCGGCGGATTTCGCGTCCGCCTACCACACGCAGATCTGGCCAGGCGCGCCCGTCCTGCTGTCGGCCGTGCCGGACGAATGGTTTGCGCAGCACCCCGTGCCCGCGAATTTTGCGCACGTGCCATTCGATGTCGATAGCGTGAAGACGCTTGATATCGCCGAGGCGTTACAACCCGACGCGCGAAGACTGGTCGTCGTGAGCGGAGCGGGTGCAGCGGATAGCACCCAGTCGGATCGCGTCGTGAAGGCGGCGGCTGCGCGCCGCTTGCGCTGGCCGTCCGTCGAAGCCTGGCAAGGGCTGACCTTGCGTGATCTGCAGGCGCGGCTCGCCACGCTCGATCTTCACACGGCCGTGATCTATACGACCCAGCATCGCGACCGGGAAGGCAGGCGCTATTTTCCCTACCAGCTCGTCGCGCCGATGGTCGCCGCTTCGCACGCCCCCATCTACGGCCTGTTCTCCCTCTATATCGAGCAGGGCGCGGTGGCAGGCGCGGCTTATGACTTCGCTGAGAACGGCCGTTTGACGGCCGACGCAGCGCTCACGATCCTGCGCGATGGCGGTCCCGTGGACAAGCTCAAATTCGCGGCTTGGCCTGCTCGCTGCATGGCTAACGTGGCGCAACTCGAACGCTATGGCCTTGCCGTCGATGCACTGCCGCCCGATTGCCAGTTGCGCAATCTGCCGCGCTCCGTGTTCCGCGAATACCGTGGCGTGGCGTTGAGCGCACTGGTCGTGCTGTTGGCGCAGGGCGCCACGATTCTCGCCTTGCTCGCGCAGCGCCGTACGCGCCGGCGTGCGCAAGCCGAGGCCGTCGCGCGCCGCAGCGAACTCGCGCGGGCCGCGCGCTTTGCCACCGTGGGCGAGTTGAGCGCGTCGATTGCGCATGAGGTCGGGCAACCGCTCGGCGCGATCCTGAGCAACGCCGACGCCGCCGAACTGCTGGTGAAAGCCTCGCGTGTCGATCACGCGGAACTGGAGGAGATCCTCTCCGACGTCAAACGCGACGCGCTTCGCGCCAACGAAGTGGTGCAGCGCCTGCGCGCATTGCTGCAAAAGCAGGGCGTGACGTTCGCGGCGCTGCCGCTCGACGCCACCCTGCGCTGTGCGCTCACGCTTGTCGAACCCGAGGCGAGGCGCCGCAATATCACGGTCGATACGCGCTTTGGCGCCGAACAGGTGGAGGTGATGGGCGACCGTGTGCAACTCCAGCAGGTCGTGCTCAATCTCGCCATCAACGCAATGGACGCTATGCACGATACGGAGCCCGGGCGCCGCGTGCTCACGCTCGAATCGGTGCTGCTCGCGCATGGGGTCGAGTTCAGCGTGACCGATCGTGGGGCCGGCATCGATGCGGCGCTCGCGCACCGCCTGTTCGAGCCGTTCTATACCACCAAGCCGCATGGGATGGGGCTCGGGCTTTCGATTGTGCGCTCGATTGTGGAAGCGCATCGCGGACGCGTGAGCATCGCATCGCGCGAAGGCGGCGCGACATCGTTTGTGGTGTGGCTGCCGCGCGGCACGCATTGAGTGTGTCGATCTGCGTGCCGATGCGGCGTTCAACCTTGCCGTGGAGGAAGCGGCCCGAAGAACATGCGCTTGAGCGTGGTTTTACCGAGCGCACGGGCAAGTTCGGCGATCACGCAGTAGTTGAAAATCAACGTGACGAGCAGAATCTGCACGGCCCAGAAACGCGGCCAACTGATATGGGCGAGCAACGCCTGATTCGCTGCCCCGAAGCTGCCTGCCTCTTTCCAGAAGTCATACAGCCGCTCCAGGTAGTGAATGACGAGTGCGACGATCGCGTACATCAGCGTTTTCCAGGCAACGTTCCAGACGAGGGGCTTATCGGGGAAGCGATTGATGAAGGGCAGCATGTCGGCAAGCAGCACGGACTTGCCGAGAATCAGCGATGAAATCAGCACCGACGCCGTGGTCTCGGTCGAGATGCCGGCCTCCCGGACCATGAGCGCGCGAATCAGCGCGACGATGTGAAGAATGATGAAAAAGAAGATCGTAGGCGGCAGGACCTTGATGAACTCTTCCTTGATCTTTTCGACAACCGCGCTCATGGTGCCCTCCTGTCCCGAATCAGTATGGCGCGTTGACCACTACGTACTGCGAACCTTGTGGCTGATACCACGTACTGCCGCATTGCTGGTACACCATGCCCCGATAGTTGACAGGCGCACAGTTGGGCGGCACGGAGCGCACGATCGAGCCCACCACGGCGGACGTCACGCCCACTGCCGCGGTGACCGCAGCGGCCGTGGCGACCGGATGGTAATCGTCGTCCCAGCCGCCGTGGTGATAGTCGTTGTGCACATCCACATTGACATTGCGGTTCACGTTGACGTTGCGGTTGACGTTGTTGACGCTCGTGTTGCGCACGTTGCGTGTGCGGTCGTCGGCGCGCGCGCTGTTGATCTGAGCGCCGCCACGCGGGCCGCCGCCGGCTGGGCGTTGCATCGCGGCGTGGCCGCCGCCGCCACCACCGCCGCGGCCCACTGCGTTTGCACTGGGCGCATGCGACACGGCGAGACCTACGATCAGGATGGCCGGAAGGAAGAGGGCGCGATGGCGCTGAAACGGGATCTTCATGGGCCTACCCCTTGTTCGTTGCGACAGGGACGAACTCGATCTTCTTCGCGCCCGACGGTGGTTTGAAGGTGAATATCGCGTCCCTGAAATCGGGGCGGGTTGTCCAGTTGATGATCGAAACGGATTGCGGACGTGCGTCGTCGTCGCGGCGCGTGATCACCAGTTTGCGCGGCAACGGATGCGCGCCGGCGGCGATCCAGATCTGCCAGTCGAGATCCTTCTGGCGGAATGCATAGTGATCGCAAAGATCGTTTTCCACATAGTCTTCGCCGGCGAACATCGCCGACTCGAACTGATCGACCGGCGCGGCGGGCGTGCCCCAGATAAACAGGTCGGCGAGCGGGAACTCCACGCCATAGTGCTCATGCAGGCGATCGATCAACGCTCCGATGGTGCCGTCGAAGGCCACCGTCGAATAGTAGCGCTGGGTAGGCGTATAGAGCGTGACCGATTTGCCGTCGTAGAGGATTTCGCGATTGCTGCGCGCACTCGTCATGATGGCGCGAATGCGGTTGGGACGGTCCACGTCGAGATCGGCGCTGGCTGAATGCTGGAGTTTCTGGCCGTCTTCGAGCACGCGTTCGCCGGTCAACTCGGTCGATACGCTAAAACGCTTGAGCGACTGCAAATACGTGCCCATTTTCTTGAGCGCTTCGACAGCCGACGGGTCCACGGCCGGTGCCGCGCTGCTGGCGGCCTGCGGTGCGGAAGCCGCGCCTTGCGCGTGAGCCTGGGGCGCCGCGAGCGTTGCTGTGAGGATCGCAATGCATAAAGCCCTTCTCTTCATCGTATTCTCCCGGTGCGCGAGCGAGGGGGATGAGAACGCACATTGATGCTTTAAGCGGTCTTGCTTGAGTGCGAAGTGGAGTGCGTAGCGGAGTGCGAAGTGCCGTTGCTGTGCGTAATGTAGTGGCCAGCGCGCCGAAAGGAAAGACGTTTGCCCGATTTTGCCCAAAAGGGAAATGCGATTGCCCCGAGTCCCTATGGATGTCTCGCCGCATTCAGGCAAGACTGGGTGAATACAGCAAACGTAAGGTGCCGCCACGCGGCTCGTAAGCGCGAGCGCCGGCGACGCGTGGTAAGCAAATGTCTTGTGGCGACAGGGCGTGGCACCACGGCGTCACTGCGTCGGCAAGAGTCGCATAACGCTGAGCTAACGAACGCTGGGCGGATGATGGATGGAAACGGCGAGTTGATCGTGATTATCGAGGACGACGCGGGATTGCGACGCGCTGTCGAGCGTCTGTTGCGTTTATCGGGATTCAGCACGCAGGCATTTAACAGTGCAGAAGATCCCGATGCCGCACAGTGGGCGTCGTCTGCGCGCTGCCTGATTATCGACGTGCAATTGCCTGGTGTGTCGGGGCTCGCGTTCTATGAATCACTGCCATTAGCGCGTCCACCGGCGATCTTCGTGACGGCCTTCGACGGAGCGGCCACCCGGCAGGCGGTCGCCAACGCGGGCGGCCTGATCCTGCTGGCCAAGCCATTTCTCGGGCGGGATTTGCTCGGCGCAGTGCGTAGCGCGCTTTAGCGCTTAGTGTGCGGAGCCAACGCGGTCGTGTTTGTCACGACCGCGCTGCACGGCAGGCACGTACGAAGGCAGCGGCCGCTCAGATGCGGAAATCCGCAGCCATGTCCTCGTCGGTGCGCGCCTCGAGTTTGCCTGAGCGGCAGGCGCGCATGAATACATCGTAGTCTTTATTATTTTGCTCGGCATAGGCGAAGGCGTACTCGGTGAGCGCGTCGGAAAAACGCTCGCCGTTGCCAAGATACGAGGCGATTTCCACCGACTTGCCGCCCGCTTTCGCATGCGCCCGGGCCAGCGCCCAGCCGCAGATGCGCGCATAGCCCTGCATGATCGTGTTGCTCATGCGCTCCACTTCAGCCGATACCTTCATGTCGCGCAATTGCCGGAAGTAGAATTCGCGGCCTGCGGGGCCGGTGGTCCAGCCGAGGAACGCGTCGCTGGCGGCTTGCAGCAGGCGCTGTCCGGAGACAACGCGCTGACCTTGATGGGGAATCGGTTGCGAAGCGAAGTAGCGCGCGATGACCGACTCGCGCGCCTCTTTCACCTGGAGAAAGAGCGGCGCGCCGTGGCTGTCCACGAACAGCATCACGAGACAGAAGGTGCCCACGCTGCCAACCCCAACGACCTTGAACGCCACGTCCTGGAGCTGGAACTGGCCGATCAGCGCCTGGCGATCCGCCGGCAGGGTACGCAGATATTCGTCGAAAGCGGCGGCGAGCTTGCCTTCCCAGGCCTTCTTGTCGGTCCACGCTTCTTCCTTGCCGAGCAAGGTATTGGGTCCGCCGGGATGGAACAGCGCGGGCGGTGCGTCCTGAAGCATCCAGCGGCCGTTTTCCTGAACCGCCATTTTGGCGAGCATGCTTTCGTTGGTCCGCGTGGCGGCCTTTTCTTTGGTCTTGAGCAACAGGCGCCGTCCTTCGTCGGTGGCAGCCGTGTCGATCATGCGCTCGAACGTGACGATGTCGTGCCAGAGATCGAGCGTGCTGCATTCGGAATACGCATGCATGCGGTCGCGATATTCGTGCGCGACCGTCGCCACGAAATCGGCGATAGGACCGCGGCTGATGCCCATGTGCTGCCCCGCGATCACGAAGCTGGCGGCAAGGCGTTTGACATCCCATTCCCACGGCCCGGGCGCCACTTCGTCGAAGTCGTTGAGATCGAAGATCAGTTGTCGTTCGGGCGTGGCGAAGCCGCCGAAATTCGACAAATGGGCATCGCCGCAAATCGGAAAGGTGATGCCGGTGTTGACCGTTCCCGCGAGATCGTGGGCCTGGATAATCGCGCTGCCGCGATAAAACGTGAACGGTGAGACGCCCATGCGGCCGTATCGAAGCGGAACGAGCGCGCTCACGCGGCCGGCGCTGTTTTGCTTGAGCAACTCGACCGGGTCCCGGTTCGTGTCGCCAATTTCGGCGTGCTGGGAGCGCCTCGCGCGCTCGCGTGCCTCACGCCCGATTTCCTGCCGCCGAGCCAGCGTTTCGATTTCTGCCATGATGTGCTCCGCTATGTCGTTCGGAACGTCGATCTGCGTTGGACCCTCGATGAGGGCATCCGTGCGATTCAGTCTAGCACCCGGATTTCGCGTGTCATTCCAGTCTGAGCTTGCCTTGTAGAGTGTCGTTCAGGGCGCGATCGCAATCGATAGGGAGTTAGGGCAATTCGATTGCCCTTTGGGGCAATTCGGGGCAATGGCCTTTTAATCGCCACACGCGGTTGTTACATTACGCAGTTGCAGATGGCCACAGCGGGCCACGACGGCAAGCTCGCAGCCCTCGTGAAACTGGTGTCCGGGCAGAGTGCGAAGGGCGCGCCACCGGACTAAAAGGATGAGCATGCAAAAGCTATCCGACGATGTCTCTCAACGCCGTCCCGGCAGAATGGCCCCGTTTCTTGCTAGCGTCGTGCTGGTGGCGCTTGTGCAGTGCTTCGTGGCGATCGAAGCGTGCGCGCAGAGTACGCCGGTCTGGACCGGGCCGGACGTTCAGAAACGTGCGAACGGCGTACTGGCGATGCTGTCGTTTACCGTCACGCCGGATCTGTCGGCAAGCTCGCTCGGTATCCGCAACGGCGCGACCGGCGATCCCTCGCTCAACATGACCCAGGTGGGCGGCGGCTTCACGCTGAGCCCGAGCTTTCCGCTTTATCTGGAAGGGGCGATTGGCGGATCGCGCTACGATCCCACCTTCGTGGTCTCGGACGGGCAGGAGCAGCGCGCGCTGCCCACACGCTGGACGAACGTGGCGGCGACCGGCGGTATTGGCTGGGATTTCCCGCTCAACGAAAAGAAAGACCTGGTCATTCGGCCCATCTTCAATTTTTCTCTGGGCGAAGTCCTGAGCGACGCGAGCGCGGCGCAGTTCCTGATCAACCGAAAAACCGACAGCAATATCGACTTTATTCGTGACGGCTCGATGAGCGCTTACGGCCTCGGCGGCTCGTTGATGATCGGCTGGTATCCTCGTAAGGAACCCTATGAATTCGATCTCGAGTTGCGCTACACGGATATCTATCTCCAGAGCTTTGGCTCGTCGAGCGCCGTGCGCGGTTCGGCCAATGCTGAATCGACCAACCTCTACGCGCGCTGGCGTGCGCCCACCGGCTTGCTGGTGTTTCATCGGCCGTTGCGCTACGTGCTCGAACTTTCGCATTCGACCTATCTGGGCAGCCAGGCCGATATTCTCGGCTTCAATCAATTGACGTCGCTGGGCGCGGGCCTCGAAATCGATACCGGAGCGATCACGAAGCTGTTCTCGCGTCTGCGCATCGTGGCGCGCTATGCTTTTGGCAAGGACATCACGGGCGCATCGCTGGGGCTCGCGCTCAGCTTCTGATCGCGCGCGCGGCAACCCGCAACGTTGCACGCCGGCCGGTTCATGGGTTCCCTGCGTATTCAATGCGGTCTCGGGAGAAAGGGCGATGCGCAAGCCAGGTGTGAGGCAGTTTTTTCTGGCTTTGCTGTTCGTGTTGGCGGTGCTCATTGTGCCCGCAGCAGCGGCTGCCGCTAGTGATGCGGCAAGTGCGGTGGCAAGTGACGCGGCAAGTAAGGTGGCAAGTAAGGTGGCAAGCGCCACGCCAGACGCGCAAGGCCAGCTACGCGTGGCGATCGCACCGGTCGCGCCTTTCGTGATCCCGCAGACCGCCACGCCCGAAGGCTTCAGCATCGACATCTGGAACGAAATCGCCCGACGCATGCATGTCGATTTCGTCTGGCGTCCGCTCGCTACGCAAGCGGAATTGCTTCGCACGCTCCAGCATGGCGATGCCGATGTCGCCATCGCCGCGATCACCATGACGCCGGAGCGCGAGAAGACGGTTGATTTTTCGCTGCCGTATTTCGATTCCGGCCTGCAAATCATGGTGCGCGCGCAAAACGACAGCTCGGTGATGGCCCTGCTGCAATCCGTGCCCTGGCTCGCCATTGCGCAACTCGTGGCGATCACGATCGGCATCGTCTTTATTCTCGCCAACCTTGTGTGGCTGATGGAGCGCAAGCGCGACGCCAATTTCCAGAAGCCTTACTGGCGCTCGATTGGCGAGGGCATCTGGGTCACCATGCTGATTATCGCCACGGGCGAGCATGGCGAGCGCGAGACGCCGGGGCTCTTCAAGCGCGTACTGGTGCCGACCATGTGGCTGATTGGCGTGCTGCTGATTGCGCAACTCACCGCCACGGTCACGTCGTCGCAGACCGTGGCGCGTCTGCAATCGACCATACGGGGTCCAGACGATTTACCCGGCAAGAAGATCGGCACGGTGCCCGACACCGTCGCGGCGCAATATCTCACGCAACGCGGCTTGCCGTTTGTCGATGTGACGAATGCCAATGACGGATTCCGCATGCTCATGAATGGCGACGTGCAGGCCATCGTCTACGACGCACCAACCTTGCAGTACTGGGCGGCACGGCGCGGTAACGGGACGGTGAGCGTCGTGGGAGCGGTGTTCCGTCCCGAGAAATACGGCATCGCCGTTGCGAACGGCAGTCCGCTGCGCAAGTCCCTCAATGAAGCGCTGCTCGCCATGTATGAGGATGGCACCTACGAGCAGATCTACGGCAAGTGGTTCTCGCAGGCCAGGTAGCCCCGCGCCTTCGCGAGTCCTCGCACGCCTGGGCGCCGCGTCGAATACAAATTGCCCGAAAGGGCAATGCGCTTTGCCCCAAGTCCCTATGGCGGCGTCCAACACGTCAGAAGATACTCGATCGCAGTAGACAGGATCGCGCTCGTCGATTTGCAATCGGGCGGCGCTCACGGCGAGCGCCTCGCTCGTGAGTGCATTCACTTCGGCATGCTGAGCATGTAAGCGCTGAGCGCGATAGCGGTAGACAGCGTCGCTTGACAACGACTCCGGGCCACTCGAGGCAACACACTTGCGAAATGGGTAACGGATATTCTGGCGGTAGCGCTCGCGCGCCACTCGCGCAACCGTATTGGCAGATCGCAGGCGCAGGCCTGCTGCTCGCCTGCGCGCTGGCGTGCTGCCTTTTCCTGCGCACGAGCTGGGCCGAGTTGCGATGGACCGCACCGCTTGCCGCCACGGCTGTCAACGTCATGCTCGTTGCGCTGGGTTGCCAGATGGCTGGCAGGAGCGGCAGCCGTGCGGATCACGCATCGTCGGCGCGTCAGGCGCGTCCCACGAGCTGGAATCCGTTCAGGCGAGTGTGGTGGCGCGCGATGGCCGTATGGACGTGGGGCGGCTTGCGCGCTGTGCGCTGGTGGCCCTGGTGCGTTCTGGCGGGCGCGCTGGTTTCGTTGCTGTTGTGTGTGGCCACAACGTTCGTATTCGACCGGCACGCAGCGGCGGCTGGTTCGCAGGTCCGCAATGTCATGACGCTGGCGTGCGGCGCCGCACTCGCCCTGGCTTTCGTCACGCTGGTGTTCGAGCGCGGGGTCGCGACGCGGGCGGCGCTGCATCATGCCGATGCCGTTCTGTCCGGCGCATTGCGCATCGCGCTCGTCGTCGCGCTGGCCTGTGCGGGCAGTGCTGCGCTTTACCTCTGGCGAAGCGTCGATAGCCGCTGGCTGGCGATCGCGATGGCCTTGCTCACGGCGCTGGTCGCGGGCGAATACGCGTTGCGCGCGATGCTCGCCTGGTTCACGCCGCCTCGCGCGTCGGCCTCTGCGGTCGCGCTCGTGGACAGTGTGGTCGTGCAATGGCTCATGCGTCCGCCCGCTTCACCGGCCGAACTTCGCGAATCGCTGCGCAAGCGCTTCGGCATCGACCTGCGCCAGAGCTGGGTCGTGCATAGCACGCTGCGCATGCTGCCTGCCGCGGGCGTGGCGCTCGTGGCGGCAGGCTGGCTTTTGAGCGGCGTCACGATCCTGCAACCCGAACAGCGCGCGGTCTATGAACGTTTCGGCGCGCCGGCCGCCGTCTGGCAACCGGGGCTGCATGTCGGGCTGCCCTGGCCCTTCGGCCGCGCGCGCGAACTCGACAACGGCGCGGTGCATCAGATCGTGGTCTCGGATATTGCCGACAACGCCGCTAACGCCGATAACGCGAGTGTCGCCGCGCCGTTGATCTCCGCCGACGCTCGCGCGCCCGAGCAACTCGACCGGCTCTGGGATGTCGCGCATCCGTGGGAAACGAGCCAGGTGATCGCGGGGGCCAATGCACAGCAGCAGAATTTCGAAATCGTCAGTGCCGACGTGCGACTCGACTACCGCATCGGTGCGAGCGACGCTGCGGCACGGGCTGCGCTCTATCGCGCCACCGATGTGCCCGCTGTGGTGCGCTCGATTGCGAATCGCGAGATCGTTCGTTATCTGGCCTCGCACACGCTCGAAGCCCTCGTCGAAGCACGCCAGACCGTAATTGCTGATGCGATTCGCCACGCGACGCAGCAGCAACTCGACCGGCTCGGCAGTGGCATCGAGGTGGTGGCGGTGGTGATCGAAAGCGTGCACCCGCCGGCTGGCGCGTCGGCTGCGTGGCACGGCGTGCAGGCTGCGCAGATCCGCACGGCGGCGAGCGTGGCCGAGGCGCACGGACTCGCGGCGACGCTCGTGGGCACCGCGCGGGAGCAGGCCCAGGCCCGCGTGGCCGAGGCCAATGCGAATGCGGCGGAAACGCTCTCGGCCGCGCATATCCAGCAGACGACGTTCAACGCGGATATCGCCGCCCAGCAAGCCGGCGGCCCCGCGTTTGCCTTCGAGTACTACCTGCGCAATCTGCAGCAGGGCTTGCAGAACGCCAACCTGACGGTGATCGACGATCGCCTCGTGAGCGACAAGCGCGCGACGATCGACCTGCGCTCGTTCAATACCGGCGACGCCGCTGGCGCGAAGCGGCTGTATTGATCGGCTGAATTGATAGGGTGTCCTGATCTTGAGGAGCAGACCTTGAGCGGTTCACATCTTCACATGCATCATGGCCACGCACACCACCATCACGGCGACCACGACGAGAGCCGCGCGAGTGGCGGCGGGCGCGGCTTTGGCTGGCGCGTGGCGCTCGCGGTGCTGTGCGTGCTGGTTGCCGTGGCGATTGCGAGCGTCGTGCAGGTGCACGAAGGCGAGGCCGCCGTGGTCACGCGCTTTGGCGAGCCGGTGCGTGTGGTGCTCGACCCCGGGCTCGCGTGGCGGCTGCCCGCGCCGATCGAAACCGCGGTGCCGGTCGATCTGCGCCTGCACACGACGTCGAGCGGGCTGCAGGACGTGGGTACGCGCGACGGCCTGCGCATCCTCGTGCAGGCCTACGTGGCGTGGCGCGTGCCCGATAACGCGGCCGACGTGGGCCACTTCGTGCGCGCCGTGCGCAACGAACCCGACGAAGCGGCGCGCCAGATCCGCTCGCTGCTCGGCTCGGCACTGCAAACCATCACGTCGGGCTTCGATCTCTCGGCGCTCGTCAACACCGATGCGAACGACGTGAAGCTCGAAGCCTATGAGGACGAACTGCGCCGCCAGATCGACGCGCAGCTTTACGCGACCTACGGCGTTCACGCCGTTCAGGTCGGACTAGAACGCCTGACGCTGCCCGCCGCGACCTTGTCCGCCACGGTCGAGCGCATGCGCGCCGAACGCGAGACAGTCGCGGCGCAACGCACGGCACAGGGCAAGCTCGAAGCCGCGCAGGTGCGCTCCGATGCCGATCGCGACGCGCGCGTCGCCGTGGCCGATGCCAGCGCGCAGGCCGCCGGCATCGAAGCGCAATCGCGGCGCGACGCCGCCGCGATCTATGGCAAGAGCTACGCGGGCAATCCGCAGCTCTACACGATGCTGCGCTCGCTCGATACGCTGTCCACCGTCGTGAACGGCAACACGAATCTGATCGTGCGCACCGATGCTGCGCCGTTCCGCGTGCTCGTGCAGGGGCCTGCCGGGCTCGATGCCGTGACCGCACCGTCCACTGCGCCGTCCACCGCGCGCCGTCGGCCATGAGCACGCTCGCCTCGACATCGCCGCGCTCGAGCCCAGGCACCCAGGCGGTGCGGGCCGCGTTCTGGTTCGTTGCCGCGCTCACGGTGCTCGCCGCGCTGGCGTGGATGTTCTCGAATGTCCAACGCGTGCCGCCCGACAGTCAGGCGGTCGTCATGCGCTTTGGCAAGTTCGTGCGCATTCAGGGCGCGGGCCTGCTCGTCGCGTGGCCGCGGCCGTTCGAAACTGTCGTGCTGTTGCCCGGACCCGCGCGCGTGCTGGAACAGCGCATCGCGTCGCTCGATCGCGATGCGCGCGCCCGTGCGCTCGATCCCGCACCCAACGCGCCGCCCACCGATACCACCTTGCCATTCAACGACATGTCTTCCTGGGGCTTTCATCCGGACGCGGCGATGGGAACCAACGGCTCGCCGCTCTCCGACGCGCTCGCGGGCTCAGGCTACGTGCTCACCGGCGACGACGCGGTCGTGCAACTCGGCGCGACGCTCTATTACCGCGTCAGTTCTCCTTACGATTACGTATTGCAGCAGGCGCTCCTCGCTCCCGCCATCGAGCGCCTCACGGCTTCGGCGGTCGCGGAGGTGGGCGCATCGCGCGATCTCGATACGATTCTCGTCGCGCGGCCCGAACTGCTGGCCGCCGATACGCAAATGGCGGCGCGCCGCGAGCGCCTGCGCGACGACATCGCGCGTGCGATCGAGCGCCGGCTGCACGCGCTCGAAGCGCGGCATGCGGGGCTTGGCATCGAGGTCTCGCGCATCGATGTGCAGGCAACGGTGCCGGCGGCGGCCGTCGACGCGTTCAACTCGGTGCTCAGCTCGCTGCAAAGCGCCGAACGCGCGGTGGCCGACGCCCGCACGGCCGCGGAGACGACGCGTCAGGAGGCCCAGCAGCACGCCGACCAGATCGTGCAAAGCGCGCAGGCCAGTGCGACGGAACGCGTGACGCGGGCGCAGACCGAAACGCAGACGATCCTGCAACTGGAAGCGCCGCTGGGCGCGAACAGCGACCAGGGGCTGCTGGCGAGAGCGTATCGCGACCGCATCCAGCAGATTCTTTCGAAAGCGGGCCATGTCACGACGATCGACCCTTACGACACGTCGAGTCTCGTGCTGCCGGGGAAGGCGCCATGAATGCCAATGTGGAAGCGCTGACGCGCGCGCATGAACACCATCATGACCATGCCCACGGCGCGCATGACGGCCATGCTCATGACGTGAGCCGCAAGCCGGTGCAGCCTGCGAGCGAGGCGGCCGCGCCCGATATCGCGGACTTGCCCGGCGTTGCGTTGGCGCCCGAGGAGCGCGCCGCCATTTCGCGGCGCATCGTTCTTGCGCTCGCGGCCGCTGGCCTGCTACTGCTTTCGCTGTTGTGCCGTTACGTCACGGTGCAAGGTGCGCCGCTCGCCGATGTGCTGGCCGGTCTCGCGTCGTTGCTCGTCGCCGGGCCGGTTTTCGCGGGCGCGTGGCATAGCCTGCGGCACCCGAGTCTGCATGGCGTGACCGATCGGCTGATCGCGCTGGCCATGCTCGCGGCCTGGGCGACCGGCGATATGGCCACGGCGGCGCTGCTGCCCGTCGTGATGACGTTCGGGCACGCACTCGAAGAGCGCAGCGTGCTCGGTTCGCAGGAAGCGATCCGCGCGCTGACGAAACTGGCTGCCACGCGCGCGATGCGCGTGCGCCCCGATGGCGGTGTCGAGGACGTGGCCGTCGAAGCGCTGGAACGCGGCGACGTGCTCGAAGTCGCGGCTGGCGCGCGCATTCCCACCGACGGCGTGGTGAGAGGCGGTCGTTCGGCGGTCGACAACAGCCCGATCACCGGCGAATCGCTGCCGCTCGAAGTCGCGGCGGGCGACGCGGTCTATGGCGGCGCAATGAATATCGAGGGCGCCTTGCGCGTGGAAGTGACCGAGGTTGGCGAGCATTCGACGCTGGGCAAGATCGTCGAGTTGCTAGCGCACGCCGAACGTGCGAAGCCGCCCATCACGGAAGCGCTCGAACGCTACATGGGCGGCTACCTCGCGCTCGTGCTGCTGGGCGCGGCGCTCGTCTGGTTCGTCTCCGAGAACGCCTCGGCGATGCTCGCCGTCATCGTGGCGGCTTGCCCGTGCGCGCTCGTGCTCGCCGCGCCCGCCACCGCCATCGCAGGTATCGCCGTGGGCGCGCGGCACGGGCTGCTGCTGCGCAATGCTGCGTTTCTCGACCGCGTGGCCGATCTCGATTCGCTCATCATCGACAAGACCGGCACGCTCACGCATGGCGAACTGCGCGTGGTCGATGTGGTGTTGCAGCCGGGCGTCGATGCATCGCGTGCGTTGTCGCTCGCCGCGCGACTGGGGCGGGGCAGTGCCCATCCTGTGAGCCGCGCGTTGAGTGCATACGCGCGCGAACGCGGCCATCAGCCGGATCAACCCGACGCCCACGAAGCGATTCGCGAGTGGCGCGGCCTGGGCATCACCGCCCAGACGCCCGAGGGCCTGGCGGTGCTCGGCCGCGATGCGCTGCTGCGCAAGCATGTGGGCGAGTTCGCGTTACCCGGGTTACGTCACGAAGGTTCCGTGGCCGGCATTGCGCTCGACGGGCGGCTGCTGGCGTGGTTCGTTTTCGCGGATGCGCTGCGCGCCGAAGCGCCCGAAGCGCTGGCCGAACTGCGCGCGCTCGGCATCGTGCGTCAAACGCTGTTGTCCGGCGACCGCGAGGCGGTCGCGCACGCGGTGGCGGCAAGCGTGGGCATCGACCAGGTGATCGCCGATGCGTTGCCGCACGACAAGCTCGAATTCGTCAAACAGGAACTGGCGCAAGGCCGCCATCCGCTCGTGGTGGGCGATGGCGTCAACGACGTGCTGGCCATCAAGGCCGGGGCGACGAGCATTGCGATTGGTGGCCGGGGCGTGGATATCGCTGTGGCGTCCGCCGACGTCGTCCTGCTCGGCGACGATCTGCGGCGCATTCCGGCCTGCGTGAAGCTCGGACGCCGCTGCCGGCGCACGGCGGCGGTCAACGCCATGATCGGCGTGGCCTGGACCGCGGCGGTCATTGCCATCGCGGCACTCGGTCTGGCTTCAGCGGTATGGATCGCAGTGCTACATAACATCGGCACGTTTATCGTGCTGGCCAATGCCGGGCGCCTCTTGAGGATCGCCGAACCCGGCCACGCGTACACCGTTTCTTCCGATGACCGGACGGAGGAAATTGCTCAGCGCCCGCCCTGCGAGGCGCCGGGCAACGAGCCGCCGCCACGCGGCGTTTGAGGTTCGATTGTCGGCAATCCATCCAGCAACGATGTTCAACACCCGAGATCACCACGTGAGGTCGACCATGAAAGCCCGCTTTCTCCTGCCACTCGTTGCCGTTCCGCTGTGCCTTGGCGCCACGCTTGCCGCCGAAACCAACAAGGACGCGACGCCCGCCACGCAGCAGGCGAATGCCGATCTGCTCAAAACCTTGCCGATGAGCGATCGTCAGGACTACGAAGACGCGAAGCGCGGCTTCATCGCCACGCTGCCGAACATTGACGTCAAGACGCCCGACGGCAAGACCGTCTGGACCCTCGACGGCTATCAGTTCCTCCAGGCCCAGAACGCGCCGGCGTCGATCAACCCGAGCCTTTGGCGCAACGCCCAGTTGAACATGAACAACGGCCTGTTCAAGGTCACCGACGGCATCTACCAGATTCGCGGCTTCGACTTGTCCGACATGACGATCGTCGAGTCCAACAACGGCATCATCGTGATCGACCCGCTCATCTCGACCGAAGTGGCGAAGGCCGGTCTCGACCTGTATTACCAGCATCGGCCGAAGAAGCCGGTCGTGGCCGTGATCTACACGCACAGCCACGTCGATCACTACGGCGGCGTGAAGGGCGTGGTGAGCGAGGCGGATGTCAAATCCGGCAAGGTGAAGATCTACGCACCGGAAGGCTTCCTGGAAGAGGCGGTGAGCGAAAACGTCTTCGCGGGCAACGCCATGAGCCGCCGCGCCATCTACATGTATGGGTCGCTGCTGCCGCGCAGCGACAAGGGGCAGATTGACGGCGGCCTTGGCAAGACGACGTCGAACGGCACCGTCACCCTGATTCCGCCGACCGACATCATCAAGAAGACCGGCGAAAAGCGCACCATCGACGGTCTCGATGTCGTGTTCCAGATGGCGCCCGGCACCGAAGCCCCGGCGGAAATGCTGTTCTATTTCCCGAAGTATCACGCGCTATGCGCGGCCGAAGACGCCACGCACACGCTGCACAATCTCTACACGCTGCGCGGGGCGCAGGTGCGCGACGCCAACAAGTGGTGGCAGGCGCTCGATACGACCATCGACATGTTCGGGCCGCAGGTGCAGGTGGTGTTTGCTTCGCACCACTGGCCGATGTGGGATAACGCGCGCATCAACGACTATTTGTCGAAGCAGCGCGATACCTACAAGTATGTGCACGACCAGTCGCTGCGACTGCTCAACATGGGCTATACGATGGATGAGATCGGCGACATGGTGAAGCTGCCGCCGAGCCTCGACAAGGAGTGGTACAACCACGGCTACTACGGCACGGTCGTGCACGATGCCAAGGCGGTTTATCAGCGCTATATGGGCTGGTACAGCGGCAATCCGGCCGACCTGCACCCGCTGCCGCCGGTGGATACCGCCAAGCGCACGATGGACTTCATGGGCGGCGTGCCGGCGGTTACGAAGAAGGCGCGCGATGCCTATGCGAAGGGCGATTATCGCTGGGTGGCGCAGGTCATGAATCTGGCGGTGTATGCCGAGCCGGATAACCAGGAGGCGAAGAATCTCGAAGCCGATGCGCTCGAGCAACTGGGCTACCAGTCGGAAGCCGGACCGTGGCGCGACGTCTATCTGATGGGCGCGTATGAGTTGCGCAACGGCATCCCGAAGGTGCCGGCGGTGCAGACCGCGAGTCCCGATACGATCCGCGCCATGTCGCCGGAAATGGCGCTGGAATTCCTCTCGATGCATATCGACGGGGAGAAGGCGGATGGAAAGACGATTTCGGTGAACTGGGTCTTCCCCGATATTCACAAGCAGTACGCCGTGCGGCTGGAGAACTCCGTGCTCGTCTATAACGAGGGCAAGCAGATCCAGAACGCCGATGTGACGCTTTCGCTGCCGAAGTCGAGCCTCGACAACATCATGCTGCACCAGACCAATCTCGACAAGGAAGTGCAGGCCGGGCGCGCGAAGGTGGATGGCGATCGCGGCAAGATCACCGAACTCCTGTCGCTGACCGACAGCTTCAACCCGCTGTTCCCGATCGTCACGCCGCGGCCGGCGCCGTAAGCGCGTGAACGTGTGAGCCTGTGAACAGGACGACGGCCGTGCTGCCCGCGAGGGCGGCACGGCCGTTTCTGTTCTTTAGGCTGCCTGACGAAACTCTTCCCCTCATTCTCCACGCACGTAGAGCACCAGCATCCGTGCGAGTTCGTCGGTCATGGCGGCATCGGCCAGTTGCAGCGGGCCGGGGTCGTTCAGCGCCGCGTTGATCATCGTCCCGATCACCATCTGGAAGCCGAAGCGCAGACGCATCGCCGCGCTTGCGTCGTCGCGCAAGGCCTCCGTGCCCGCGAGGCGCGCGGCCAGTTCATCCACGAAGCCGCGCGCGAATTCCTTGAACGGCTGCCAGCCGCCCGCCGTGTGATCGCGGCGCTGGAGTGACGCGCGCAAGACCCCGCAGTGCTTCAGGTGCCACGCGCGCATCGCTTCCACGATGGCGCGCGCGTTGGCCGAAAAATCCTCTCCGTGCTCACTGCGCCGATGCATCTCGGCGAGCATCGCCTGCGTGCGCAAGGCGTCGTCCAGCGCCAGCCGCTGCAACGTGAGAAAGAACGCGTCTTTAGTCTCGAAGCGCCGATAGAACGCGCCCTTCGTGAGATTCGCCTGACTGCATAGATCGGTGACGCTCAAGCCCTCGTAACTGATCTGCGTAAGCAGCATGCGGCCGGCTTCCAGCAGCGCGTCGGCCGAGCGCTGCCCGCTCCGGTAACGCGGCGCGACGAATCCGTCCCCGCTTTCCAGCGACTGCGACAACGGCGCCTGATTAGCTTCTGACATGGGAAAACCCTCGGTTGACCCGACAAATGATACCCAATAGCATCTTTTAAAACGATACCTTGGAGTATCATTTTGTGGGTAGGCGCGCCGCGAAGCCCTTCGCGAGCCTGCCCGTGCTTCCCTTTTTCGAGGAGAGAGTCGTGCAAAACAGTGCGGAAAGTCCTGCGATCGTCCGGTCGGCAACCCTCAAGACGTCGTTCAGCATTGAGCGGCTGTCGCCGAGCATTGGCGCGGAAATTGGCCATATCGACCTCACGCAGCCGCTCGACGACGACCAGTACAAGGCGCTGCGCGCGGCCTTGCTCGAACACAAACTGCTGGTGTTTCGCGATCAGAACATTACCGCCGCGCAGCAGGTCGCGCTTGCGCAGCGTTTTGGCGAGCTCGAAGTGCATCCGGTCTTTCCGCATCACCCCGACCATCCCGAACTTGTCGTGCTGGGGGGCGACAGCAAGATCCCCGGGCGCGAGAACATCTATCACTCGGACGTGAGCTGGCGCGCACGGCCCTCGATGGGCTCGATGCTTCGCTGCATCGAGTGCCCAGCCGTGGGCGGCGACACGCTCTGGGTCAACATGGCCGAGGCGTACCGGCGGCTGCCAGAAGCGGTGCGCGATTCGCTCGACGGCCTGATCGCCGTGCACGATCTGTTGCCCGCCTTCGGCACGCGCATGACGCCGCAAGAGCGCGATGCGCGCCGCGCCGCGTTCCCGCCGGTGATGCATCCGGTCGTGCGCACGCACCCCGAGACGGGCGAGCGCGTGCTCTACGTGAACGAAGCGTTCACGACGCATCTGGCGAATTACATCGAGAAGCACGATGTGCGTTTCGGCTTCGACTTCCGCCTCGCGGAAATGGACCTGCTCCAGTACCTCTATCGCCAGGCCACTGCACCCGAGTATCAGGTGCGCCTGAAGTGGCGGCCGAACACCATCGCGTTCTGGGACAACCGCTCGACCCAGCATTACGCTATTCAGGACTACTTCCCGGCGCGCCGGCGCATGTTGCGCGCGACGATCATCGGCGATGTGCCGGTTTAAGCACGTTTGAACACGAACCGGCACGAACCGGCACGAAAGCGAGGAGGGAAATCCCATGAAGCTGATCGAACAGGAACGGTCCTGGATACAAGGCACGAACGATCCCGTCGCGGCGCAATTCCATGCCATGCGGGCGGCGTTCGCGGCCGCGCCGTATCCACACGCCGCGCAACGGCGCAAGCGTCTGCTCGCGCTGCGCGAGGCGTTGCGACGGCATGCACGTGAGTGCGCCGTGGCGGCAAGCGCGGACTTCGGCGTGCGTGCCGCCGACGAAACGATGCTCGTCGATCTGCTGCCTTCGCTGCTGCATATCGACCATCTGTTGCGCAATCTGCGCCGCTGGATGCGGCCGTCGCGCCGCGCGACCGAGTTGCTGTTCAAAACGAACCGCGCGAAGGTGGTGTATCAGCCCAAGGGTGTGATCGGCATCGTGGTGCCGTGGAATTTTCCCTTCTATCTCGCGCTGGGGCCGCTCGCCACCGCGATTGCGGCGGGCAATCGCTGCCTCATCAAGACGTCGGAGTACGCGCCCCATGCGTCGCGTGCGCTGCGTACGCTGCTTGCCGATGTCTTTGGCGCCGATGAGGTTTGCGTGGTCGAGGGCGATGCCGAGTGTGCGAAGCGCTTTTGCGCGTTGCCGTTCGATCATCTCGTGTTCACGGGCTCGCCCGCGGTGGGCCGTCAGGTCATGCGCGCCGCCGCTGAGAACCTCACGCCGGTCACGCTCGAACTGGGCGGCAAATCGCCCGCGCTCGTCTCGCGTACAGCCGATCTGGCGCGCGCGGCACGGCGCATCGTGCACGGCAAGACTGTCAACGGCGGGCAGATATGTGTCGCGCCGGACTACGCGCTCGTGCCGCGCGAGTTGCAGGACGCGTTCGTGGCCGCCGCCGCGCAGGCCTTCGATGCGCTCGCGGGCGGCGAGGCGGCCTATACGTCGATGATCGACGAACGCGCACATCAGCGCATGCTCGATCTGGTCGAGGATGCGCGCAAGCTTGGCGCGACAGTGACCGTGTGCGGTTCGCATGCGCAGCACAAGCAGAAGCAGAAGCAGAAGCAGAAGCAGCAGGGCCGACAGGTGCCGCTGCACATCATCACGGGCATTCGTCCGTCGATGCGCATTGCGCGCGAGGAGATCTTCGGGCCGTTGCTGCCGGTAATCGTCTATGACCGTTTCGACGACGCACTGGCGCATGTACGCACCGGCGAGCGGCCGCTCGCGCTCTACTGGTTCGGCACGAACGCCACTGAGCGCGAACGGGTGTTGCGCGAGACCCATTCGGGCGGCGTCACGCTCAACGACTGGGGCTGGCATGCGATGAACCATGCGCTGCCGTTTGGCGGCACGGGCCATTCCGGCATGGGCAACTATCACGGCGAAGAGGGTTTTCGCGAACTGTCCCATGCAAAAGCCGTTCTTACCGAGCATCGCTGGTTCCCCATCGAGCTGTTTCATCCGCCCTATGGCGGATTCGTCCAGCGTGCCGTGATGCGCTGGTACTTCGGATCGCGTGGATAAACCACGACTCAAGCCGCCTTACCGATTGCGCGGGTTACTCCACGCTATTCGCATCATTGATTCGGAATCCCTACCATGAATCAACCCTATCAACCGGCGCGAGCCTGGTTGACGACCGCGATGTTGTTTCTGCTCGTGGCGATCAATTTCATCGACAAGGTCGTGCTCGGTCTTGTCGCCGCGCCGCTCATGAAGGAGCTGTCGCTCTCGCCAGCGCAATACGGTTTGCTGGCGGGCAGCTTTTTCTTTCTGTTCGCGGTGACAGGCGTGGCAGGCGGATTCCTCGCCAACCGCTGGCCCACACGCTGGCTGCTGCTCGGCATGGCGGTGGTCTGGGCGCTCGTGCAGTTACCGATTGCCTATGGTTCGTCCCTCGCAACCTTGATTGCGTGCCGCGTGCTGCTCGGCGCGGGGGAAGGCCCCGCGCAGCCCATCGCGATTCACGCCTGCTACAAGTGGTTCCCCGACGCGCGGCGCAATCTGCCTGTTTCCGTGTTTCAGCAAGGGGGCGTATTCGGCATGGTGGTCGCGGGCATCGCCGTGCCGTGGATCGACGCGGTGTGGGGCTGGCGCACGAACTTCGTCGTGCTGGCCGTGCTCGGTCTCGCGTGGGCCGTGTTGTGGCTCGCGTTCGGGCGCGAAGGTTCGCTAGATGCGCACGCAACCAGTTCTGCGGGCGACGATGCCGCGCCCGCAAGCGGGGAAAACGCACCAACGCGCCGCGTGGCTTACCGCGTGCTGCTCACGGATCGCACCGTGCTGTCCATCATCGCGTTGCACTTCGCGGCCTTTCTCACGCTGGCGCTCGTGCTTACCTGGCTGCCCGCGTACTTGAGCGAGGGCCTGGGCTATGCGCCGCGCCAGGCCGGCGCCGTGTTCGCGGCTGTGCTCGTCACCAGTGCGCCGGTGAGCCTGCTGCTCTCGGGCTGGTCGCAGCGGATGATGGCGCGCGGCGTCGCTTCGCGTCTCGCCCGTGGCGCTTTCGTGTGCGCTTGTCTTGGCGCCGGAGGCTTGCTGCTGATCGCCACGGCGGTCTGTGATTGCGGGCCAGCCGTGAAGGTCGTGCTGATCGCGCTCGCCATCGCCACCACGCCGATCGTCTATTCGCTCGGGCCCGCGATGATCGCCCAGATCACGCCGCCCGCGCAGCGGGGCTCGGCGCTCGCGATCGAATATTCCGTGGCGTGGATTGCCGGCATCGTTGCGCCGCCTGCGGTCGGCTGGATGATCCGCGCGGCCCATAACAACGTGGCGGCAGGATTCGAGCAGGGGCTGTTGCTGACCGGCGCCTTGCTTGTCGTGCTGGCGGCGGCGGGGCTCAAGGTGCTCAATCCGGAGCGCTCGCTCGAGCGGCTTTCGCGCCGTGTGACCGCATAGCGGTCCCGGCACGCTACCTACAGATTGAGCACGATGACTTATCCGGCTTAAGGCCGATTACTCCAAAAGAAGACGGGGACAAAGATGCAACGTAACAAGGCAGCAAGCAGCAGGGCAAAGGCGCGTGTGGCGCTGGCGGTGGCTATCGGCGGATACGGCGCGTTGGCGCACGCGCAATCGTCGGTCACACTCTATGGCATCGTCGATTCGGCGATCCGCTATACCACGCACGCCAATGCGGCGGGCGACGACAAGCTTCAACTCGCCAACGGCGGGGCGACCGAAAGTATCTGGGGCGTACGCGGGGTGGAAGATCTGGGCGGCGGCAACAAGGCCGTATTCCAGCTGGAGGACAAGTTCTTCTCCAATAGCGGCGCGATCGACCCCGCGTATCCGATGTTCAATACCGCATTCGTCGGCTTGCAGTCGTCGACGTTCGGGCGGCTCACGCTCGGTCGTCAGGTCAATCCGCTTGCCGATGCGGTGCTGCGGACCTACGTGAGCGCGGGCTGGCTGCCGACCGTCTACGAGTTCAGGCCGGAAGTGAACATGGCTCAGGGCGTGTGGACGAGCAGCATGGCCAAGTACGCCGCCACCTGGCACGACATTACCCTTGAGGTTTCCTATGCAATGGGCGGGCAGGCCGGTGCGTTTGGCGCGGGCAGTCAGATCGGGGCTTCGATTGCCTACGTGCCGCAAGGGCCCTTGCGTCTGGCGGCGGCGTACCTGGATTCGCGCGATGCCGTGAACACCTCGGCGCACTTCAAGGCATGGACCGCGGGCGGCGCCTATACGTTCGGCAGGACGACGGTTAATTTCGGCTGGGCGCAGAACCGCGAGGATCGCGGCTTCCTCGGCAACTTCCCGAATGGGCCGTTCACCGCCGCTCAACTCACGGCGCTCAAGTTCAATACGTTCTCGTCGCGTGTGATGTTCTTTGGCGGGGTGTCCCAGGCGGTGGGCAGTGCGACGCATCTTTCGGCCAACGTCTGGCGCACGCTGCAAGAGGGCAAGACCGCGAGCAACGACGGCAACGCGACGCAGTTTCAGCTGATGGCCGATTACAGCCTGTCGAAAAGCACCGACGTCTATGCCGAAGGCGATTACTCGCTGTATCGCGGCGGCCTGATCGGCGCTCAGCTTCAAGGCTATTGCGGCCTGAGTTCGGCCGCGGGTTCGACGCAGTTGGGGATGATGGTCGGTTTGCGTCACATGTTCTGAAGCGTGCGGGGCGAGACGGCCGATCAGCCATCCCGCCCCGCGCCCCGCAACACTCAATAGCTATAGCCGAGCGTCAACATCACCGAGCGGTCGTCGCCCAGCGCCACCGCGTTGCTCAAGCCGCCGGTGTAGTAGTGCTTGTTGAAGATATTGCTCAGGCGCAGCGCGGCATGCCAGCGCGGCGCCGTGTAGCCCACGCCCACGTCGCTGACCACGAATCCCGGAATCGTGTAGCCATACGCGTAGAGATTGCTCTGGCCGCGCACGCCGCCGTTGATTTCCCAGCGATACAGCTCGCCCGGCAGCTTGTAGCGCGCGAACACGTTGAAGCTGTGGCGCGGCACGTTGGCGATGCGCTCGCCATCGGTCGAGGGCGTCTGGCCGCCGTCGTCGGCGATCACGGCCGACGTATAGGCGTAGCCACCCGTGATGCTCAGATGATTCGTCGGCGCGGTGTTGAAGCTGAATTCGAGGCCGCGCGAATGCTCCTCGCCCACGGCGATGCTATAGCCATCGTTATTCGGGTCGTCTTCGAGCACATTGCGGCGGCGCAGGTCGTACGCCGCGACCGTCACGCTCGTGCGGCCCTTCTCGATATCGAACTTCACGCCCGCTTCCCACTGCTTGCCCGTTTCCGGATCGAACGCCTGGCCGCTCACGTTGGCGCCGCTGTTCGGGTAGAACGAGGTCGCGTAGCTCACATACGGGTGCACGCCCGGGAACAAGTCGTACAGCAGCGCGACCGAGCCGGTCGTCGCGCTCGACGGATTGCCGCTGCGCGTGCCGTTGAGTTCGTTGAGCACGTCGCTCGACGCGCTGTCGTAACGCACGCCTGCAAGCACGTGCCAGCGCTGGGCGAGCTGGATCTGGTCGCGTGCGTAGAAGCCCAGATCGCGGATCGTCGAATAGGTGTGCGTTTTCGGCGTGGACGGGCAGGTGATCGTGCCCGTGTAGACCGGGTCGTACATGTCGATCGAGCCGACCGTGCAGGTGGTTGACGCGGCGTCCTCGCGCCCGCGCATGTAGTCGATGCCGAAGGTCAGCTCGTGGCGGCCGAGCGCGGTGTCGAAGGTCTTCTGCGCGTTATTGTCGAGCGAGATGGTGTCGCCGGACCATTGCGAATCGGTGGCCGTGCGGCTGAGCGTGTAGCCGTTCGAGGCGACCTTGCCGTTGGCGACGAGCTGGCCGCCGAGCGAGAACTGTTGCCAGCGGAAGTTCTGGTTGACGGTCCAGCCCGAATCGAAATGATGGGCGAAGCTGTAGCCCACGCGCGCCTCGTGGCCCGAATACGGCTGCTGATCGGGCTCGCCCGTGAACGTGTCGCGCGACAGGCTGCCGTTCTTGTTCGCGAGCACCGAGCCCGACCACGGCAGGCCTTGCTGGCGGATGTAATTGCGTTCCTGGTAGCTCGTCAGGATGGTGAATTCCGTGCGCGGACCGAGATCGAGCGACAGCGACGGCGCGATATAGCGATTGCGCGACCAGACGTAATTGGTCTGGTCGTTCGAATTCATCGCGAGTGCGTTGATGCGGAACGCGGCCTTGCCGTCGGCCGAGAGCGGCGTGCCCATGTCCACGCTGCCCTGGTAGTAGCCGTGGCTGCCGACGGTGGCGTCGACGTCGGCGAAGGTGTCGGCTTCCGGGCGCTTGCTGACCATATTGACCATGCCGCCCGGCAGCACGAGACCCGAGAGCAGGGTGGCCGGTCCCTTGAGCACTTCGATCTGCTGCATGCCGAAGACTTCTTCGGCGAAGCGGTTGTTGATGGCCGTGCGCAGGCCGTCGAGGTACACCGAATCCGAGGCCGTCTGACCGCGAATGATGAAGTCGTCCCAGCCGCGCCGGCCGTAGGTGCCGGAGATCACGCCGGGCACGTCGTGGAGCGCGTCGTTGAGCGTCTGGACCTGCTGCGCGTCCATGAGGTCGCGCGTCACCACGCTGATCGATTGCGGCGTTTCGCTCAGGGGCACCGACGATTTCGTGACCTGGGCGGTCTTGGGAACGTCGAACGCGGTGCTGGGCGTGCTGCTGGCGCTGATCTTCACCGCTGGCAATTCGGTCGAAGCGGCGGTGCTGTCCGTGCTGGCAGTCGAGGCGTTGCTTACAGTGCCTTTCGTGGTGCTTGCGGCGGTGGACGCCGCCGCATCCGGGCTGGCGGCTTGCGCGAAGACGAACGTGGGTGCCGCGGAGAAGGCGAGCAGAAGTGCAGCGTGGATCTGGCGGTGACGCATCAAAGAAACCCCAAGCGTAACGAGAATCATTATTAATTGAGTGGCGCATGCTACTACGGGTTATCACCTACCGCCAATGCGTGTTGTATCGGCGCAAATGATTACGGCGATGTTGCGTTTGGCTGACAAAGCTGCGTGCGCGTCGGGTTGGGCCTCAATCCGGGCAGGGCGGTGCGTGGTTTGGTGCTTTGCCGGATTTGAACTAGTCTTTTCTGACAACGGGGGCGTGCGCCAATACGCCACATCAAGTACACTGCGTCCGTTTTTAACTAGTTAGTACAGATTTTGCTGAATTGATCGGCACGCGATCGACGCGCCGCCAAGCGACACGCACGCAAAACCTGGAAACGACATGACGTCCTCACAACAACCCCCGTCGCCCCTGTTTGCGCCTTCGCGCCGACAGTTTCTTATCGGCACCACCTTGCTCGCATCGCTGAGCGTGGCGGGCCTGGGCGCGCTGAGCGCCGCGCATGCCCAGGCGGCCGCTGCCAGCGCGGACGCCGACTTCGCGGCGTTCATGCGCCTCTCGCAATATCTGACCGGCAAGACCGCGCTCGACGTCGAAATCGGCCGGGCGATCCTCGCGGGACTGCGCGGCGACGACGCCAACGCCAGCGCCATGATTGCGCAACTCAACGATTTCGTCGCGCGCACGAATACGCCTGCAAATACGCTGCAAAGCGTGCTCGACGCGTCGCAGCCCACGCTAGCGGGCCTGCCGAAAAAAGTGGTGACCGCGTGGTATCTGGGCGTGGTCGGCACGGGCAAGAATGCCCGCACCGTCGCCTACGAACAGGCGCTCATGTATCCGCCGATCGCGGACGTCATCGTCATGCCGAGCTACGCGCGTGGCGTGCCCGGCTACTGGGCCAAGCCGCCCGTGCTGTCCCATTCCTGAGCCCCGAACACCCATGGCAACGAATCAATCCGCCGACGTCGTGATCGTCGGCGCCGGTATCGCGTCCGGTCAGATCGCGCAGAAGCTCGCCAAGGCGGGCATCGACGTCCTCATGCTCGAAGCAGGCCCGCGCATCGAGCGCTGGCGCATCGTCGAAAATTACCGGAATAGTCCATTTAAGTCGGATTTCCAGTCGCCGTATCCGCCCACGGAGTACGCGCCGCATCCGCAGTATTCGCCCAACAACGACTATCTCGTGCAGCGCGGCCCGGAGCAGTACAAGGCCGGCTATCTGCGCATGGTGGGCGGCACGACGTGGCACTGGTCTGCGCAATCGTGGCGTCTGCTGCCCAACGACATGAAGCTGAAGACGCTGTACGGCGTGGGCCGCGACTGGCCGATCAGCTATGACGATCTCGAGCCGTATTACTACGAGGCCGAAGTCGAAATGGGTGTGGGCGGTCCCGACGATCTGGGCTCGCCGCGCTCGAAGCCTTATCCGCATCCGCCGCTGCCGCTCTCGGACTTCGACCAGAAGTTCAAGGATGTGGTGGAAAAGGCCGGCTACAAGCACGTGACCGAGCCGGCCGCGCGCAACAGCGCGCCGTTCGACGGCCGCCCTGCATGTTGCGGCAACAGCAACTGCATGCCGATCTGCCCGATCGAGGCGCAATACACGGGCGAAACCGCGATCCGCAAGGCCGAGGCCGCGAAGGCGCGTCTCTTGCCCAACGCCGTGGTCTATCGCATCGAGCACGACGAGCACGCGCGCATCGTCGCGGTGCATTACAAGGACCCGGATGGCAACACGCAGCGCGTGACCGGCAAGATCTTCGTGCTGGCGTCGAACGCCATCGAGACGCCCAAGCTCATGCTGATTTCGAAGAGCGACAAGTTCCAGAACGGCATCGGCAACAGCTCGGATCAAGTGGGCCGCAACCTGATGGACCACCCGGGCACGACGGTCACGTTCCTGTCCGCCGAACCCATGTGGCCGGGCCGTGGCCCGATGCGTCTGTCGTGCATCAACAATCTGCGCGACGGCGAATTCCGCTCGGAATACTCGGCGATGAAGCTCAACGTCGGTAACTATTCGCCGATGCGTGCCGTGACCGACTACCTGATTTCGAAGGGCGTCTACGGCGCGGAACTCGACGAGAAGATTCGCGAATACGCCTCGCGCTGGGTCGTCGTGAACAGCTTCTTCGACATCCTGCCGGACCCGGAAAACCGCATCACGGCTAGCACCGAGTTCAAGGACAAGATGGGCATTGCGCGCCCGGAAGTGCACTACCGCATCGACGATTACATCAACAAGGCGGCGAAGGTCGCGCGCGGCCACTACGCGAACATCGCCAATCTGTTTGGTGGCACCGAAGTGCGTTACGACGACAAGTACTTCAACAACAACCACATCATGGGCACGCTCATCATGGGCGACGACCCGCGCGATTCGGTCGTCGACAAGGATCTGCGTTCGCACGATCACGAGAACCTGTTCATCGCGTCGAGCGGCACGATGGCGAGCGCGGGCACGGTGAACTGCACGCTCACGCTGTGCGCGCTGTCCATGCGACTGGCCGACAAGCTGATCGACGAAATGAAGCATGCGTGAGGCGAGTGCGATGAAAACGAACAACACTACGACACGCCAACGCTTCGGCGCATTGCGCAAATGGCTGCCCGCGGGCGCGCTCGCCTTGAGCGGACTCTTGACCGGCACGTTCGCGCACGCGGCCAGCAGCAGCGCCGACGCCGCGCTCGTCAAGCGCGGCGAATATCTCGCGCGCGCGGCGGACTGCATTGCCTGCCACACGTCGAACAAGGCGCAGCCCTATGCGGGCGGCGTGCCCTTCGATCTGCCTTTCGGCACGATCTATTCGACCAATATCACGCCCGACAAGACCTACGGCATCGGCGACCTGAGCGACGCGGATTTCATGAGCGCGGTGCGCGAGGGCAAGTCGAAGGACGGCAAGCGCCTTTATCCGGCGATGCCTTACACGTCCTATACGCAACTCACCGACGACGACCTCCTCGCGATCCGCGCCTATCTGCGCACGATCGCGCCGGTGGGGAAGGCCGCGCCCGCGAATACGCTCGGTTTTCCGTTCAACCAGCGCTGGGCGATGGTGTTCTGGAATCTCTTCAACTTCGACTCGGGCCGTTTCCAGCCCGATCCCGCGAAGAGCGCCGAATGGAATCGTGGTGCGTATCTGGTGGGCGCGCTCGCCCATTGTCAGGAGTGCCACACGCCGCGCAACTTCATGCAGGGGCTGTCGAAGCAGTCGCTCGCGGGCGCGCAGTTGGGCAACTGGACGGCGTATAACATCACGCCCGACGCGGTGGCCGGTATCGGCGGCTGGAGCGATGCGGAACTGATCGCGTATCTGCGCGATGGCGCGGCCCCCGGCAAGGCCAACGCGGCAGGGCCGATGGCCGAGGTCGTCGAGAACAGCACGCGCTTTCTCTCCGATCAGGATCTGAAAGCGATGGCGACGTATCTGCGCACGGTGCCCGCGCAAGGCAATGGCGCGGATGGCGCGAGCCAGCCGCGCTATGGCTGGGGTTCGCCGATCCAGAGCGTCACGGCGCTGCGCAATCAGCCGCTGACGGTGCTGGGCGGGGGCGGGGCCGTGGACGGCCGCACGCTCTTCAACGCCAATTGCGCGAGTTGCCACGGCTGGCAGGGCAATGGCGTGGGCGGCAAGGATGCGGGCGCGTATCCTTCGCTGCTGCATAACACCAGCGTGGGCGCATCGAATGCCGACAATCTGACGATGGTCGTGCTGCACGGCGTGAGCCGCCAGACCAACGCAGGCCATATGTCGATGCCCGCGTTCGCGGGCGAGTTGAGCGATAGCGAAGTGGCCACGCTCGTCAACTTCGTCACGACGCAATTCGGCAATCCGTCGGCGACAATTTCGGCGGACAAGGTCGCGAAGATGCGTTAAGCGTTTTCGGAGACTGGCGACAAGGGGAGCTTAGGCTCCCTTTGTCGTTTTCAACGGCCGCTGCGGGGGCGATTGAGCCACTCTGCAACCGGGCCGGTGAGCGCGAAGCCCGGCAATTGCTCGGGCGATGCCATCTGCGCGTCCACGATCTCACGATGATCCAGCCGCAACGGCGGCATGGACTCCAGATGCAGTTCAAAGAAGTGCACCTGGTCTTGTCGCCCGTCCCAGATTCCACTGGCGCTGCCCGCGGGGATCAGTCGCTGCGCCGAGAGGCCGATCTCCTCCTCCAGCTCGCGCTTTGCCGCAGCAGCGGGCGTCTCGCCGGGATGGATACTGCCGCCGGGAAAATTCCATTCCGCCCGGTACGACGACTTCACGAGCAGCAGTGCCTGCCCAACGTAGATGGCGACCAGCGCACCCTCGTGGCGCGGTTGCCGCACCTGCCACCACGCGCGTGCGAGCCGGAATCCGACGCGCAGGACCACGCGCCAGACGGCATCGATGAATCGGGTCAGTCGTGTTCGTTCAAGGCCTGGCATGGGTCGCATGTTGGCGGGTGTCGTCGAAATCCAGGAAGTCGATGCGCAAACCCGGCCGTGCGGCCGGGCCGGGCCGGGCTATTTTAACCATGCCGCGTACGCCGCTTTTCGAGATGCGCGCAAGTATCGAATTCGGGCTAGATTTACACCGGGCAGTTTACTTTCCCGCGAAATAAATTACACTGCATAGTCTACTTTTTGTCGGAAGGCGCTCATGGCATCGATCCCTGATTTTCTTGGCCGCACGCTCGGCTTCGCCGCCGCGCAACGCTCGCGCGCGTTGTCGGGCGGCTCGCCGCAGCACGATGGCGAGCGCTTTCGCAACGTCCAGCCGCGCCCGCAGGAAGGGCTGCTGAAAAGTCTCGGCATCATCTGGAACGTGTTGTTCCGCAAGCCACGCGACACCGTGCCGACGACCGCGCTGCCCATCGAGGCGCTCAGCCGCGCCGACCTCGACGCCGCACCCGCCCGCAGTCTCTATCGCCTTGGCCATTCCACGCTGCTGCTCAAATTGCGCGGCGAGTTCTGGATCACGGACCCGGTGTTCGGCGAGCGCGCCTCGCCGTTCAAGCGTCTCGGGCCGAAGCGCTTTCACGCGCCGCCCATCGCGCTGGCGGACCTGCCGCCGCTGCGCGGCGTGATCCTCTCGCACGATCACTACGACCACCTCGATCGCGAGACCGTGCTCGCGCTCGCCGCGACGACAGGCGTGTTTCTCACGCCGCTCGGCGTGGGCGACCGCCTGATCGAGTGGGGTATCGACGCGAAGAAAGTGCGCCAGCTCGACTGGTGGCAGAGCGCGCAGATCGACGGCGTCACCTTCACGGCGGCGCCTGCGCAGCACTTCTCGGGGCGCAGCCTGTTCGACAGCAACCGCACGCTGTGGGCGTCGTGGGCCATCGCCGACGACGATCTGCGCATCTTCTTTAGCGGCGATACAGGTTATTCGGAGCATTTCCGTGCCATTGGCGAGCGGCTGGGGCCATTCGATGTGACGCTGATGGAGACGGGCGCCTATGACCCGCAGTGGCCTTACGTCCACATGCAGCCCGAAGAAACGGTGCAGGCGCATTGCGATGTGCGTGGCCGCTGGCTCGTGCCGATCCACAACGGCACCTTCGATCTGGCGTTGCACCGCTGGCAGGAGCCGTTCGAACGGGTGATGGGGCTGGCCGCGGCGCGCGGCGTGGCGCTGGCGACGCCGCGCATGGGCGAGCGGCTCGATCTGGCCGAGCCGCAGCGCGGCGAGCGGTGGTGGCGCGAGGCCGGGGAAGCACAACCTGCAAGCAGTGGACGCAAGCGCGGCGGCTGGTGTCGGGAGGCGGGTGTCTGAAGTTTCGGGCGCTTGGGCAATCTACGGCGCTTCATAGCGCGCTTGAAACGAAATGCGGGGAATGCTCCTGCGCGTGCGATCTCGCCACGCCTGCTCAACGCTGCCCGCCCCTGCGCAGGACAACGGGTGCGCATGCGCCGGTCAGTCTGACTCGTCGAAGCGAGCCGCTGCCGGTCATGGCCCTCGGCGGTATTGTCGTGATGCGCAACCGCTGTCCTGACGCAGAGGGGGCGGGCGTCCGCCAGGCGCGCGCTGCGACGGCTCCCCTGTGAGACCGCGCGGCGTACTGCACCCGGTGGGCCTGAGCGTGGCTGAGCGCACGCGCTGGAGCATCCCCCGTCTTTCCGCCCAACATCTCTGATTGCTGGGCGCACGCAACGATAGCCGTTTTTACTTCTGACAATTGACCGTGCGTCTCAAAAATCGCCGCAAAGGCGAAAAAATTTCCGAAATCACTCCCCGCCCGCGCCACCCTGGCCACTCGTCGGTCCCAGATGGAGTTCGTCCCTGAAGGCGTCGTTGACGTCGCAATACGGGCGGCTCGCAGTGCGCGAACTCTTCCACTCGAAATACATACGCGGATGCCCCGCGCTGCCCTCGTCGTTTTCGGTCAGGACGTAGTAGTCGAAACGGACCTTGGCCGCATCGGCGTAGCTATCGCCCATGTCGCGCGTGGCCGTGACGAGCGACGTGGATTTGCCGTCCGCCGCACTCACGAGGCGGAAGTCGCGCAGCATGCAGTCGGCGCCGCCGCTCGCGACGATCTCCAGATGCTCGGGCTTGACCGCGTCGTGATCGAACACCGGCACGATGTTCCACGCGCCGGGTTTGGCGCCGCCATCCTGTACGTACATCGTCACCACGTCGAAACCGTGAGCGTTGAAGTTCTCGCGCCACGCCCGCACCGCCATCGCATGCTGCCCCTGCAACTTGAGCGTGTTGATGCCGTTGTTCACCGGAATCACGCGTGCGCCCTGCACGGCCGGGGCAGCGTAGGTGAGCGTGCAGCAGGCGGCCAGGGCCAGGGAGAGCGACAGGGAACGGGCGGGCAGAAGGGGCTTCATGGCAGCGGAACGGACGCGTTGGACGGTTGAAAGGACGGCGATTGTCGCCCGAAAGCCGTGCGCTGTGTATGGCCGTGTCTGACTGCGCCTGACCTCGCTGGCGCGTGCAGGCCGCGCGCCGCGGCCGGTCCATCGCAGCGCGTCTCATCCGTACAACACCCTGACAACGTATTGGCCGTTCGGCTTCGGTCAGCTTTCAAAAGCCCTTTCCCTTTGCTAACATTCGGCCCCGTATGTAATGCGAATACTTCTCATTGTTATTGCGGGGCAGCAAGTCGTAAGCAGCGCTCCGATCTCCTGGCCGACATGAATAATCAACAAGACACACGCCGCACGGAGCGCTCACTCGCTCGTCCCTTGCAGATTGCCGCCTGGCTCGCTTTTGCTGCCGCCGCACAGCCGGCTTTTGCCCAATCCGCCGCCACGGCCGCGCCCGCGAGTGGGGCGGCGGTTTCGACGAGCGGTGCGGAACAGTCGCTGCCGGCCGTCAAGGTCAGCGCGACGAGCGTCGACGAGACGCCGCTGCATCTGAAGACGCCCGTGTCGAACGGCGCGCTCGGCACGCGTTCGCAACTCGACACGCCGTTCTCGACCACCGTGGTCACGGGCGAGGATCTGGCCAATCGGCAGGCCAACAAGCTCGGCGATGTGTTCGCGGGCGACGCCTCGGTCACCGACAACAGCAACGCCTACAGCGCCTGGGCGACCTACATCACGATCCGCGGTCTGCCGATCGACTGGCAGAACGGTTTTCGCATCGACGGCAATCCGTTCATTTCGTACGGCATCACCATGCCTTACGAGAATCTGGAGCGCGTGGAACTGCTCAAGGGCCTCGGCGGCTTCATGTACGGCTTCGCCCAGCCGGGCGGCGTGGTCAATTACGTGACAAAGAAGCCGGGCAACGATCCCGTCACGAGCTTCGACTTCGGCTATCGCATGGACGGCGTGCTGAGCCAGCATGCCGATCTGAGCCGGCGCTTCGGCCCGGACGGCATGTTCGGCGCGCGCATCAACTACACGCACGAAGAAGGCAAGACCTATAACGCGGGCGATATCAACCGCAATTCGGTGGCGCTCGCGCTCGACGGTCAGCTCACGCGCGACCTCGACGTCTATTTCAACGCGATCTATCAGACGAGCCGATCGAGCGGCCAGACGCCGTCGATCTACATTCCGTCCAGCTACGTGGGCACGAGCCTGCCCGCGACGATCAGCGGCGGCAGCAACCTGCTCGGCAACAACGACCAGCATCTGAACACCAGTCTCCAGCTCTACACGGCGGGCGTGAAATACCAGATCGCGCCGGACTGGACCTTCAATACATCGGCGAGCTATAGCAAGTCGGCGCGCGACCGCAACGAGAGCACGCTCACGCTGGCCAACCAGGCGGGCGACTACACGGACAGCCGCTGGAACGGCGACGAAGGCCATCAGGACATCTACTGGCAGGGCACCTTCGAGGGCAAGGTCAAGACCGGGCCGCTCACGCATCAACTCGTGTTCGGCGCGGCGGTCCAGCATCAGACCAACGACTACGAAACCGCGACCGGCATGGTCAGCAAAACGCTCGGCACCGGCAATCTCTACGAGCAGAATCCGTACACCTACTACTCGGGCAGCGGCCTGCAGAAATACCGCGCGAGCGAGATCAACCAGAAGGCGCTGTTCCTGAGCGACACGGTGCAACTGACGAGCCGCTGGTCCGTGCTCGCGGGCCTGCGCTACACCAACTACGACCAGGAAAGCTTCGCCGAATCCGGTGCGACCACGGCCGCCTACGGCAAGAACGGCAGCGTCACGCCGACCTTCGCGCTGATGTACAAGCTCGACCCCGGCACGACGGTCTACGCGAGCTATGTGGAGGCGCTGGAGGCAGGCCAGATCGTGTCGGACATCTATGCGAACGGCGGCTCGGTGCTGAACCCGCTGCGCTCGCGCCAGTATGAAGTGGGCATCAAGAGCGAACACGCGCGCTGGAGCGCGAACGCGGCGCTGTTCCGCATCGAGCGCGGCGCGTCCTATGCGAACGACCAGAACGTGCTGGTGCAGGACGGCGACTCGATCTACGAGGGTATCGAGGCGGGCGGCAGCGTGCGTCTGGGCCGCAGCTGGCAGGTGGCGGGCGACGTCATGCTGCTCGACACGTGGTACGCGAAGGGGCAGGCCTACAACGGCAAGCGCGTGGCGGGTGCGCCGCAGTTCACGGCCGCCGCGCGCGTGACCTACGACGTGCCGTTCGTGCCGGGCCTGCAACTGGGCGCCGACGCCAAATACACCGGCAACACCGCCGTGCGTCCGGCGGGCGACCTGGAGACGGGCGGCTACATGCTCGTGAACCTGGGCGCGAACTACATGACGCGCATCGGCGGCCACGACGTCACGCTGCGCGCGGCCATCGACAATCTCACGAACCGCCGCTACTGGATGTTCCAGTACGACAGCTATATCGCGCCGGGCGACCCGCGCACGGTCAGCCTGAACGCGAAGATCGACTTTTGATCTGATCTGGGCTGATCTGATTCGGCCATCGCGGCATCGGACCGCCAGTCGTGCACCGCATCGGTTGCATGGCTGGCGGTCTTTCGCTATCGGTTGTCAGTTTTGCGCTATATGACTTGATTCCGCCGCACCCATACTACGCCGATCAGAAAATAATGTCGGTGAGAGACGCAATGAGAAAGCATGTAGACGGCGCGGCCGTCGCCATCATGGTGACGCTGTGCCTGATCTGGGGCACGCAGCAGGTCGCGATCAAGGCTGTGGCGGGCGATATCACGCCGATGCTGCAAGTCGCGCTGCGCTCGGGTGGCGCGGCGGCGCTGGTCTGGCTGCTCAATCGCATCGTGCTGCGTGAGCGCTGGCTGCCGGGCATCGCGCTGCGCTCGGGGCTGGTGGTGGGCGCGTTGTTCGCACTGGAATTTCTCTTCGTCGCCGAGGGGCTGCGCAGGACCAATGCCTCGCACATCGCCGTGTTGCTCTACACGGCGCCCATGTTCGCCGCCATCGGCCTGCATCTGAAGTTGCCTGACGAACGCCTCGGCCGCGTGCAGTGGGGCGGCATCGGCCTGGCGTTTGCGGGCATCGCGATTGCGTTTCTCGGCCCGGTGCTCGTGGGCGGCGGCACCGTGGCGGGCCCGGACTGGCTGCTCGGCGACTTCATGGGCCTGTGCGGCGGCGCGGCCTGGGGCATGACGACGGTGGCGGTGCGGACGACCCGGCTGAGCGAAGCGCCCGCCACGCAAACGCTGTTTTGCCAGCTTGCCTGCGCGTTCGTAGTGCTGTTGCCGTTCGCCTTCATGACGGGACAAACCGCCTTCCACGCCACGCCGTTCGCGCTGGCGAGCCTGGGCTTCCAGACGGTCGTGGTCACGTTCGCGAGCTATCTGGTCTGGTTCTGGCTGTTGCGGCGCTACTATGCGGCGCGTCTGGGCGTGCTGTCGTTCATGACGCCGCTGTTCGGCGTTGCGCTGGGCGTGGTGTTGCTGCACGAACATGTCGATGCGGCGTTTCTTGCCGGTTCCGCGCTCGTGCTGATGGGGCTGCTGATCGTCAATGGCCCGGCCGTCGTGCGCCAGATATTCGTGCGTGGTGCGCGGGCGCAGAGCGGCGCGAGCGTCTGAGCGCCGCAGGCTTGTTTTCGCGCGCTCGATAGAGACGTTATGAAACTGTTCGAGCCTGGATTTGCCGTTGAATCGAAGCCGTGATTTTGTCTGAATTATCTTCGGATCCCGAAGCATACAGAACGTAATCGTGCGATTGCGGTTCGGGGGTTACGTTCCGGGGTTACGTTCTATCGAGGCCGAAAACGTAACGCGTGTTGCGTAACACGCTTGAGCGATGCGACGCTGCGTTGATTCGCACACGATGTGAGTCGCCATAGCCATCAAGGCACCGAGCGCTTTCTTTCACACCTTTCTTTTGCAGTCGCAAGCGCGGATCGAATGTCGATTCGCGCTTTTTTTATTGGCCTGGAACTTGCAAATCTGGACCGCCGATCCAGCCACATACGAGCACGGCGCTACCCCGTCCCGCTCGGCAAATAAACCAAGGCGACGCGCGATCGCGCGGCATCGGATATCCAGCAACCGTATAGACATAGAGCAAGATCGATCAGCGGTTTCCCGGGGGCACTGATTACACCTTTGACCAATCAGGTCGCGATTTCATCGCGAAAGGACTAATCATGGCTCCCTTCAAACACACTCTTGTTGCATCGGCGAGCGCACTCCTGTGGTGGTCGCTTGCGGCTACCGCGCAGGCTGGAGACGTTACGTCCACCCCACCCACGGGTTCGCAGGTTCAAGGCGGCGGCTGGCCGGTCGCGGGCGGCTCCTGGCCAGGCTTCGGCTGGTCCGAAGGTTCATTGCCTGGCAGTTCGAACGGATGGGGATATGGCGGCGGCTCGGGCTCGGGCAGCGGCGGTTATGGTGGCGGTGGTTATGGTGGCGGTGGTTATGGCGGCGGCTCCAGCGGATCCAGTGGATCGGGCGAAGGTGGGCAAGGCGGGTGGAGCGGTGGCGGATCGGGTGGTTCCGGTGGCAGCGGAGGCTACGGTGGTTCGGGCGATGGCGGCGGGAGTGGGAGTGGCGGATCAGGAGGCTCGGGCGATGGCGGCCACGGTGGTTGGGGCGGTGGCTCTGGCGATGGTGGTCATGGTGGTTCGGGTGGTAGTGGCGGCACCGGTGGTTCTGGTGGTTCAGGAGGCTCCGGCGATGGCGGTCATGGCGGCTCGGGTGGTTCTGGAGGCAGCGGCGGCTCGGGCGGCAGCGGGGGCTCCGGTGGCACAGGTGGTTCAGGCGGCTCGGGCGATGGTGGTCACGGCGGTTGGGGCGGTGGCTCCGGCGACGGTGGTCATGGAGGCTCGGGCGGCAGTGGCGGCTCGGGTGGCAATGGTGGCACCGGTGGATCGGGCGGCAGCGGCGGCTCCGGTGGTTCAGGTGGCTCGGGCGATGGCGGCCACGGCGGTTGGGGCGGTGGCTCTGGCGATGGTGGTCATGGCGGCTCGGGCGGTAGCGGTGGTTCGGGCAGCTCGGGTGGCAGCGGGGGCTCCGGTGGCACAGGTGGTTCAGGCGGCTCGGGCGATGGCGGTCACGGCGGTTGGGGCGGTGGCTCTGGCGATGGCGGTCATGGCGGCTCGGGCGGTAGCGGCGGCTCGGGCGGTAGCGGCGGCTCGGGCGGCAGCGGCGGCTCGGGTGGAAGTGGTGGTTCGGGCGGCTCAGGCGGCCACGGAGGTTTGGGCGGCGGCGCCGGCGGCAACCCTGGCTCAGGCGGCCATGGCGGCGGCAATTCCGGCGGTAACCCGGGCAACAACACGGGCGTTGGCGGCTCCGGCAATGGCAACCAGAGCAGCAGCGGTCTGTTGAGCCCGATCGCGAACCTCATCGTCAACGTCGGCGCCGTGAGCGTGCCGATCGTGCCCATCACGATCGGCAATAACAGCGGCAGTGGCAACGGCAATGGTGTCGCCAACGGCTCGTCTGCGGGATCGCACGGCGCAACATCGGGCGGCTCAGGCGGTTCAGGCGGCCACAGCTCGGGCGGCCTGCTCGCGCCGGTGACGGCTTTGCTCGGCGGCGCGTCCGTGCTGCCGGTGAGCAGCGGTGGCTCGCAAGGCGGCAGCAATGCCGGTTCGTCGTCGACCAACCCGCTCAGCAGCCTGACCGGTGCGTTGGGTGGCGCAACGGGTGGCGCATCGGGCGGCTCGTCCTCGCACGGCAACAAGGGCGGCGGCTCGTCGTCGTCGTCGACGACGTCCAGTCCGGCAGCGCCGCTGACGAACCTTGTCGGCACACTGACGGGCGCGCTCGGCGGCGCGACGGGCGGCAGCGGTGGCGGGAGTAGTGGCGGCAGCGGTGGCAACGCGGGCAGCAGCACGTCCTCGCCGCTCTCGCCATTGACGAACCTGCTCGGCGGGCTTACGGGCGGATTGGGCGGCAGCAGTGGCGGCACCACCTCCACGCCGGGCTCGGGATCGCACAAGCACTAACGCCAACCCCACAGGGCTCATCGCATCGCGTAACCCTCAGCCGGCCCCGAAACGCTCACGCGCTTTCGGGGCCGGCGCATCCATCTCATCATCCATCTCCCACAACCTTGATCTAGATCATCTAATCAAAGCCCCCCGCCTGCTAAGTTCAGCGCATCTCAAAAAGACAAACACAAGCGGTACGGGGCGCGACATGCAACACCACACGCTGGACGTCGAAATCGGGCGCCTTCTATCCGGGCCACTGCTTGCCTGCGGTCCCGACGTGACGATCCGCGAAGCCGCACGCCTGATGGCCGAGCATCGCTACAGCGCGATCGTCGTCGTCGACGCGGGGCGGCCGATTGGCATCTGGACCGAGCGCGACGCGCTGGCGCTGGGTACACACGCCACTCAAGCGAGCGCCGCCACCCAGCCGATCGCCACCGCGATGAGCCGGCCGGTGCGCGCGTTGCCGGCCCACACCAGCGCACGCGAGGCCGCGGCGCTGTTCGCGCGCGAAGGCATCCGCCATTGCCTCGCCGTCGATGCGGCGGGGGAGCCGCTCGGCCTCGTCACGCAGACCGATCTCGTCATGAGCCAGGGCCCCGAGTGCTTTCTGCGCCTGCGCACGCTTGCCTGCGCGAAGCCGCCGCGCCCGCATTGCATCGATGCGCACACAACCTTTGAGGAAGCGATGGCGCAGATGCGCGCGCACCGCCTGAGCGCGATCGTCGTGCGCGATCCCGACGGCGGGCTCGGCATCCTGACCGAGCGCGACGTGGTGCGAGCGGTCGCACAAGGCGCGCTGGAACGACAGGACACGCAGACGAGCGTTGAGGTTGGCCGCTATGCCAGCCGCCCGTTGCGCTCGCTCGCGCACACGCGCAGCCTGTATTCCGCGCGCCAGTATCTGCTCGAACATCGCATGCGCCACGTCGGCGTAGTGGACGATGCGGGCGAACTGACTGGCCTGCTAGGTCTAGCGGATATCCTGCGCGACCTGGAGCACGAGTACGTACGCGAATTGCAGGACGCACTGCGCGAGCGCGACGACGCGCTGCTCGCGTCGCGCGCGAGCCTGCGGCTGGCGGATCAGGTGGTGGAGTCGACGCTCGACGGCGTGATGATTACCGATCTGGCGGGCACGATCGAGCGCATCAATCCGGCCTTCACCCGCCTCACCGGCTATACCGAGCGCGAAGCGGTCGGCCGCAACGCGCGTCTGCTGAGCTCGGGCCGCCAGGGCGCGGCCTTTTACGCGTCGCTCTGGCAAAGCATCGAAACGACGGGCCATTGGAAGGGCGAGATCTGGAATCGCCGCAAGGACGGCACGATCTTCCTCGAATACCTCACGATTTCCAGCATCCGCGACGCGCACGGCCGTTGCACGCATTACGCGGCGATCTTCGCGGACATCACGCAACGCCGCGAAACCGAAGAGCGCCTGAGTTACCTCGCCACCCACGACGCACTCACGGGCCTCGCCAACCGCACGCTGTTTACCGAGCGCATCGCGCTGGCGCTGGCGCGCGCGCGGCGCTCGGGCAAGCGCGTGGCGGTGATGTTTCTCGACCTCGACCGCTTCAAGCTCATCAACGATACGATGGGTCACGGCGTGGGCGACGAGGCGCTCACCGTGATCGCGCGACGCCTGCGCGACTCGGTGCGCGAGACCGATACCGTCGCGCGGCTGGGCGGCGACGAGTTCACGCTGCTGATCGAAGACATCGACGATATCCGCCACGTGGGCCGCATCGCCGAGATGTTGTTGACCACCGTGGCCGCACCGATCCGTGCCGCCGAGCAGACGCTTTTCGTCACGCCGAGCATCGGCATCAGCATGTTCCCCGACGATGGGCAGAGCGCGAAGCAACTGCTGATGCAGGCCGACCGCGCGATGTACGAAGCCAAGGACGCGGGCAAGAACAACTTCCAGTTCTTCGCCGCGCCGATGACCAGTTGCGCGATGGAGCGCATCCAGCTCGAAACGGAGCTGCACCACGCGATCCATGCGAACGAATTGCTGCTGCACTATCAGCCCGAGTTCGACGTCAAGACGGGCCGCTTCTCGAACGTCGAGGCACTCGTGCGCTGGCAGCATCCGCAACGCGGGCTCGTGTCGCCCGACCAGTTCATTCCGATTGCGGAGGAGTCCGCATTGATCGTGCCGATTGGCGCGTGGGTGCTGCGCGAAGCGTGCCGCCAGGCGCGCGCCTGGCTCGACGAAGGGTTCGAATTCGGTCGCATCTGCGTGAATCTCTCGGCGCGCCAGTGCCTCCATGACGGCTTCCTGCCGCAACTGGCGAACATCCTCGGCGAAACCGGTTTGCCGGCGAACCGGTTGCAACTCGAACTGGTCGAGAGCATGGCGATGACGTCTACCAACGGCGGCATCGAGGCGCTCTTGCAGGAACTGGCCGCGCGCGGCATCAGCCTCGCCATCGACGACTTCGGCACGGGCTATTCATCGTTCCGCTATTTGCAGAAGCTGCCGGTGGACACACTCAAGGTCGATCGCTCCTTTCTCGCACAGATCGGCGACGCGGCCAGCGGCAATGGCTCCATCGTGCGCGCGATCGTGGCGATGGCGAAGTCGCTGGACGTGTCGGTCGTGGCGGAGGGCGTGGAGACAGCGCAGCAATGGCGACTTCTGCGCGAAATCGGCTGCGATCGTGCGCAGGGCTTCCTGCTCGCACGGCCGGGACCCGCCGCGACGATGCCGCGTGCGCTACCTGCCTTCGTGGCGGACCTCGAAGTCCACGGCCTGTTCGTTTGAATACCTAATCATTTTGCAATCCTGTTGATCTGGAGAGTGACGTGACCACTCACGATGAGATGCTGCTGCGCTCGATGACGGCGCTCGTCAGCTCGCACGGCAAGGCCATTTCGCGTTTCGGCGCGAGCGTGGTCGTAATGAGCAAGTTCGCCGAAGCGGTGTTGCCGCAACTGACGACGACGCAGATCGAGTGCACGATCGAAGCGTTTCGCGCGCTGATTGGCGACGCGCTCGACGTGGCCGACGAGACCGGCCATGCGGCGCTGCCCGGCGACTACCGCGCTACGCTGCTTGAACAGAGCAACGTGCTGTTGAACCGGCTCGGCGACAGCGCCGCCGCACCGCGCTGAGAACGGAGAGACGATGCGCAATTTGACGATTCGAAGCGGCCTGCTGGCGGTGCTGTGCACGTTCGCGGCGATGCTGGTGGTGGGCGCGGCCGTCGGCGTGCTGATGATCGGCCGGGCCGACGACGCGGCGCGCCGCGTTCATGAAGCTGCACGCGCTTCGGTGCTGGCGGATGCATTGGGCCGACACGCGGCGCAGGCCGAGGCGGCGCTCGCGCGAGCCTATGCGGCGCTGAAGGAACAGAGCGATACCTCGGCACGCGACAGTGCGCTTGGCGAGGCGCGCGCGCTCATCACGCAGGCAACGCATGAAGGCGAGGCACTGCGGGCAGCCAGCAACGCGAATGCCGCTCGATCGCGCAATACGGCCGTGATCGACACGCAGGCATCGCTTGCGGCCACCCTGCAAAGCGCCGCCGATGCACTTCAACGCGGCGATACCGCAGCGTACGCAACGCTCGCCCTCGGCGACATCGCGCACGCCGGCGCACAACTCAACGCCGATATCGCCGCTTTTCATACCGATGCGGACGCAACCGTTCGGGCGACGCTTGCACAGGGCGCACGCGAGCACGACTGGGTGATGGCGATGGTGGCTGTCGGCCTGGCGGGGGCGCTTGCGCTGGTGGTTGCCACGCATCTGGCGCTGCGCCGCCTCGTGACCGCGCCGCTCGCCGTGGCCGTCGACGCGCTCAATCAGATTGCCGCGAACGATCTCGCAGTACCGATCGCGGCGGGCGGCCGCAACGAGATCGGCCAACTGCTCGACGCCATGCGCCGCATGCAGGACGGACTCACGCAGACCGTGCGCAACGTACGTGGCTGCTGTGACGCGATCAACACGGGGGCGCGCGAAATTGCGGCGGGTAATCTCGACCTGTCGAGCCGTACCGAGCAGCAATCCGCCTCGCTCGAACAGACGGCGGCGAGCACCGAGCAACTGACCGCTACGGTGCGCCAGAACGCCGATCATGCGAACCAGGCGAGCGCGCTGGCAGCGGGTGCCGCTGAAGTTGCGCAGCGCGGCGGCCGTGTGGTCGAGGAGGCGGTGGAGACGATGGAGGCGATCACGCGCAGCTCGGGCAAGATCGCCGATATCACTGGCATCATCGATGGCATTGCGTTTCAGACTAATATTCTGGCGCTCAATGCGTCGGTTGAGGCTGCGCGGGCGGGGGAGCAGGGGCGGGGTTTTGCTGTGGTGGCGGGGGAAGTGCGCATGCTGGCGCAGCGCAGTGCTGCGGCGGCGCGGGAGATTAAATCGCTGATCGACGCTTCGGTTAAGGAGGTGCTTGGGGGGCGGGCGCGGGTGAGTGAGGCCGGCGAGACGATGGCCGAAATCGTTCAGTCGATTGAGAAGGTTTCCGGGCTCATGAAGGAGATCGCTTCCGCGACTGTGGAGCAGACCGCTGGTATCGAGCAGGTCGAGCAGGCCGTTAGTCAGATGGATCAGGTTACGCAGCAGAATGCCGCGCTTGTTGAAGAGGCCGCTGCCGCGGCTGGGTCGCTCGAGCAGCAGGCTAGCGTCATGGCTGAAGCTGTTGCTACTTTTCGATTGCGGGCGGTTGGTGCTTGACTATGGCGTGGCTTTTTTGGTGTTGGCCTTTCCTTGTTTTCTTGTCGGTCTATTAGCGTTGCTCCTGTGCGGGGCGGCCCCTACTTTTCTTTGCCGCGGCAAAGAAAAGTAGGCAAAAGAAAGCCGCTCAAACCGCCAGTGTGACGAAGTCCACAAACAGCCTTTTAGAGGGAAAGGTATAGGAGCATCCGTCACATCGCACCACTAAACAAAGTGACAAGGCCGTCATACATCCGGGGGCGCTGCGCGCCCCGTGGGGCATAACGGCAAACCGAAGGTTTGGCAGAACTCGCGAAAATGCCTTCAGTACAGGGGTTTCCCGTGAAAACCCGTCCGCTGCACGCGTAGCGAGCAGCGGGATGAATGAGTCCTTTGTCACTTCGTTTGGTGGTGCGAGGTGGCAGACGCTCCTATACCATTCTCCCTTAACGGCTGGTTGTGGACTGCGTCACACTAGCGGTTTGAGCGGCTTTCTTTTGCCTACTTTTCTTTGCCGCGGCAAAGAAAAGTAGGTGCCGCCCCGCACAGGGGCAACGCTAATAGACCGACAAGAAAACAAGAAAATGCCAAAACCGCAAAGAACCACGATCAAATCGCTGGCCGCGCAAGCGCCAACCATCGCATCACAGAGATGAGGCTGCTAGTTAGCCTCTTTCACCTCTTCAGCGCACGCTTGCATAACGTCAACAAAAATACGCTTGGCAGGACTGTCGAGATCGCGCCACGCGAGTCCAATACCAGTGCGATGATCGCGCAGATCCAGCGGCCGCGCGATGACTTTAGGCGGCAGCGCCATCGCCGCATGCTGCGGAATCACGCCGATACCCAACCCCGCAGCAATCAACGCCAGCATGGTCGTGTACTCGCCCAGCTCCGCGGCGATTTCCAGCGACACGCGCTGCTGCCGAAACGCCACCAGCATCTCATCGTATAGCCCAGGCGCATAGCGGCGCGCGAGCACGAAGGCGGCGTGGCCGCGCAGATCCGCGGGGCGAATCTGCGCCCTGTGCGCCAGTTCGTGATCTTCGGGCACGGCCACCACGAACGTTTCTTCCATGACCACGCGAATGTCCACGCCCGCACTGCTCACCGGCAGGCGAATCAAGCCGAAGTCGAGTTTGCTCTCATGCAGTGCCGCAATCTGTGCGGGCGTGGGCATGTCCTTGAGTTCGAGCGCGATCATTGGGTAGCGTTCGTGCATGCGACGCATCAGGGCGGGCAACAGGCGCGGCAGCACCGAGGACACGAAGGCCACGCGCAGCGTACCGATCTCGCCACGCGCTGAAAGCCGTGCCGTCTGCTCCGCCCGTGCGGCTTGATGAAGCGTCGCGCGCGCTTCGGGCAGAAACGCCGAGCCCGTATCGCTCAGTGCTACGCGATGGCGGTCGCGGTCGAACAGGCGCACGTCCAGGTCGGCTTCGAGTGCCTTGATCTGCATGCTCAGTGCGGGCTGCACGATGTTCAGGCGCTCGGCGGCGCGGCCGAAATGCAGTTCTTCCGCGAGCGCCACGAAGGCGCGCAGGTGTTTCAGTTCCATCATGATCCTCGCGGTTATCAAGTTTCATGATAACAAGGTCACGAAAGACTATTGGCGCAAGCGCGCAGAATACGGTCAACTCACGAGGAATACACCGTAATTCTGCGCAACGCGAGGTCGGAGGGTAGTCCGCCCCCGCGACGCATACGACAATGACGAACGAGACACTCCGCCTGTTCGGCCTGCAAGGCCGCCGCGCCCTGGTGACGGGCTCGGGACGAGGCATCGGCCTGGCGCTCGCCGCAGGCCTCGCGCGAGCCGGCGCGCCGCTCGTGATCAACGGTCGCAATGAAGCCCAGGCCGCCGACGTGGCCGCGCGTTTGCGTGACGAGGGCTTCGCAGCCGATATCGCCGTGTTCGACGTCAGCGATCCCGATGCCGTCACGCGCGCGGTCGATGCCGTCGAAGCCCGTCTCGGTCCCATCGACATCCTCGTGAACAACGCTGGCATCCAGCGTCGCGCGCCGCTCGACCAGTTCGCCGCGAGCGACTGGAACGACTTGATGCGCGTGAATCTGGACGGCGTGTTCCATGTTTCGCAGGCCGTTGCGCGTCATATGCTCGGGCGCGGACGCGGCAAGATCATCAACATCAGTTCCGTACAGAGCGCGCTCGCGCGGCCCACCATCGCCCCCTATGCCGCTTCGAAGGGCGCGCTGCGCATGCTCACGCAGGGCATGTGCGCCGACTGGGCGCGCCACGGTCTCCAGATCAACGCGCTGGCGCCGGGCTATTTCGCAACCGACCTCAACCGCGCGCTCGTGGACGATCCCGAGTTCAGCGCGTGGCTGTGCAAGCGCACGCCAGCGGGCCGCTGGGGGCGCGTCGAGGAGTTGTGCGGCGCCGCCGTGTTTCTCGCCTCGGATGCGTCGAACTTCGTCAACGGGCAGACGCTCTTCGTGGACGGCGGACTCACCAGCGTAGTGTGACGCGGCATCGCGACCTCGCAATCAAGGATCAAGCAATGAAGTCAAATCAAACCACCCAGCGCAACATGACGCTGAAAACGCGGCCGCTGCGTGTGCTCGCGGGCATGACGCTCGCGCTCACGTTGACCACGGCGGCGCATGCGGCCGACTGGATCGTGTCCGGTAACGATGGCAAGTATCAGCGCGTGGAAGGGCGCGATACCTACCTCGCGAATCCGCCGCCAGACACGCTCACGCTGCTCGACGCGAGCCATTTCCCGCCGCAGGTGAAAGCCACCGTGGAAGTGGAAAACGGCATTCAAGGGCCGCCGCAAGCCGTGGCGATCACGCCCGACGGCGCGCTCGCGCTGGTGGCCGCGCCCACGCGCTACGACGAGACCGCGAAGAAGCTCGTCATGGACACGTTCCTGCAAGTCGTCGATCTGCAAGCCACGCCGCCCACGGTTACGCGTGTCGATCTGGGCATGCATCCGCAAGGCATTGCGATCGAGCGCAGCGGCCGTCTCGCGCTCGTGACCGGCGTGGATGGCCGCGTGGCAGTGGTGCAGATCGACGGCAAGAGCGCAAAGATCGTCGACTGGCTCAAGCTGGGCGAAAAGCGTCTCGCGGGCGTGAGCTTCACGCACGATGGCCGTCATGCGCTGGTGTCGCTGCGCGACGAGCAGGGCGTGGCGGTGCTCAATGTGAACGAGGGCCACGTGAGTGATAGCGGCGTGCGTTTGTCGTCGGGCGTCGCGCCTTACACCATCGACGTTTCGAGCGATGGCAAATGGGCCGTGGTGAGCGACGTTGGCCTCGCGGGTCTGCCGAACTACACGGGCAAACTCGCGGGCGATGCGGACGCCATCACGCTCATCGACGTCTCGCATGAGCCGTTCCGCGCGGTGCAGCATCTCACGGTGCCCTCGCTGCCCGAAGGCGTGGCGATTTCGCCCGATGGCCGCTGGATCGGCGTGCAGGCAATGGATGGTTCGAACCTCACGCCCGATAACCCCGGTCGTCATGCGCGCGGCAAGATCGTGCTGTTCGAGATTCGCAACGGCGTGGCGCATCAGGTTTCTGAAGCGCCCGGCGGCGAGGCCGCGCAGGGCATCGTGTTCACGGCGGACAGCCGCTATCTGATCGTGCAGTTCAATGTCGAGCATCAACTGGCGCTCTACGCGGTCAATGGCGGGCATCTGCGCGACTCCGGCAAGCGCATCGAGATCAAGGGCGGCCCGTCGTCGCTGCGCACCACGCCGCGCTAGTCCGGTCCGACAGTGAAAAACAATAAAGATAACTAACTACTAGCCATTCCGACTCTTATTACCTTGATCATGCCTCATTCGATACCCGCACTCTGCGGCTCGCTCGCGGGCCAGCCGTTCACCTTCAACGTCAAGGTGCACAACGCCGCCTATCGCGAACTGGGCCTCGACTATACGTTCGTGAGCTTCGGCGTCGAAGACGCGCCGCTCGCCGTGCAGGCCATCCGCACGCTCGGCATTCGCGGCATGAACGTGACGATGCCGCACAAGCAGGCTGTCATTCCGTATCTGGATGCGCTCGACGAAACGGCGCGCGAGATCGGCGCGGTGAATACCATCGACAATCGTTCTGGATACCTGACCGGTTACAACACCGACTGCGTTGGCGCGGTACGCGCGCTCGAAGAGGTCACCAGCTTGCCGGGCAAGCGCATCGCGCTGCTCGGCGCGGGTGGCGCGGCGCGCGCGATCGCGTGGGGCGTGCGGCGCGCGGGCGCGAGCGTGACCGTCTTCAACCGCACGGCCGAGCGCGGCCAGGCATTGGCCGATGCCTTCGGGTTGCACTTCGGCGGTGCGTTGGAGGACTTCGATGCGCACGCGTTCGATGGCGTGGTGAACGCTACGGCGGCAGGGTTTCGCGCGCCCGATGCGAGTCCGCTCGCGGCACATCAACTGGCGTCGCATCTGTTCGTGATGGACGCAGCGTTTCTGCCGGTAGAGACGCGCCTGATTCGCGAGGCGGCCGCAGCCGGCTGCGCGACGGTCGATGGCACGCGCATGCTGCTTCATCAATTCTGCGGACAGATCGAGCTTTACACCGATCGGCCCGCACCGTTCGAGGCGATGCGCACGGCACTGCTCGACGAGATCGAACGCGTGACGCGCGCGGCTGCTTAGTAGACCCGCGTGTGCCGGCAGCCCGCATCAGATGGGCGCTGGAGGGGGAAGCCGCACGCGGCGCCCGCATGCACAGGAGTTGACATGGAAGGAGACGACATGAAACAGCAATCGGTAGCGATGAGCAGCGGCGCCACGCCGCGCACGAGTGCGAACGCGAGCGCGCTTGCCCAGGCGGGCGCCGCGCAAGCCCAGGTGACGTCGGCGGACCTCTACCGCGCGGCATGGGCCGCGTCGATCGGCAGTGCGCTCGAGTACTACGATTTCGCGCTCTACAACCTGGCGTCGGCGCTGATCTTCGTGCCGCTGTTCTTCCCGTCGAGCGATCCCGCGCTCGGGCTGATCGCGAGCTTCGGCGCCTACTTCCTCGGCTTCGCGATCCGGCCCGTGGGCGGCATCCTGTTCGGCGCGCTGGGTGATCGCTACGGGCGCAAGTTCGTGCTGATGGCGACTATCCTGCTGATGGGCGTGGCGAGCACGCTGATCGGCGTGTTGCCCACCTATGCGAGCGTGGGTGTCTGGGCACCGGTTCTGCTGGTGGGCTGCCGCCTGCTGCAAGGGCTTGGCGCGGGCGCGGAGCAGGCGGGCGCGGCCGTGCTGATGGCCGAATTCGCCCCGCCGCAGCGGCGCGGCTACTTCGCGGCGCTGCCGTTCATGGGCGTGCTGCTGGGCACCGTGATGGCGGCGGCGATCTACTTCGCGCTCGTGCGTGTGGAGGACATCTCGCAGACGCCGCTCTGGCGCGTGCCTTTCCTGCTGAGCGCGGTGATCATCGCGGTGGCGGTGTGGATTCGCTTGCGCCTGCGCGAATCGCCGTCGTTCGCGCGGCTCGAAGCGCGCCAGCAGGTCAAGGAAAGCCCGCTGCGGCATCTGCTACGCAACTCGAAACCCACCTTGCTCAAGGTGATCGGGCTGCGCATGGCCGAGAATGGCGGCTCGTCGATCTATCAGTCGCTCGCGATCAGCTATATCGCTACCGCGACGGGTCTCAAAGGCCAGATCGGGCCGCTTGCGCTGTTGCTAGCGGGGGCATCCGGCGCGATCGTGATTCCTCTGGCAGGAGTGCTGAGCGATCGCATCGGGCGCGTGCGGACCTATCGAATCTTCGCGCTGTATCAGCTTTTGCTGGCGTTTCCCACCTGGTGGGTGCTCAGTCTCGGTCACGCCACGGCCAGCATCGTCATGCTGTGCGTGGCGCTCGCGGGCGTCTGGGGCATGTTCGCCACCCAGGGTGCGCTGCTGCCTGAATTGTTCGGCGCACAGCACCGCTATGCGGGCGTGGCGGTGGGGCGCGAGGTGTCGGCCGTGATCGCAGGCGGCGTCGCGCCGCTGGTAGGGGCGTCCATCATCGCGTGGGCCACGACGCATTGGGGCGCGGGCCACGGCACCGTGCTCGCCTGGATTCCGCTCGCCAGTTATGTCGCAATCCTGAGCTTTATCGGCGTGCTGACGACCTTCCATATCCCCGAAACGCGCGGACGCAGTCTCGACGATCTCAACGACGCCTGATCGAAGACGTCTCCAACACTCCCGGCACGACGGCGGCTATTCAGGCCGCCGTTTTTCTTTTCCGAGCCCACGGTTCCGTGAACCCTCGTTCGATCCATTCCGCATCAATCGAAGCGCCTTGAAATCTCCACGTGGAGATTTATTGCATTTTCAGCAATTGTTCTGTGCTTGACGGATCAATGGAACCGGTTCCATAATTCGCGCCGCTTCAGATCGTCGCAGTCCCTCGGCGTTCACCAGGCCTTGGGGTGCTGGCTCGCGCACGGTTGGAAGCCTCATTGGAGCTGTGCCGCATGGCGTAGGGCTATGCTGGTAAGGCCGCGTAACCATTCAAGAAAATGAAAAAGATCAACCCGCCGACTGCTGGAGACGCACCGCGCGATCCGCGCCACAGCGCCCGGCGCCGCACCGTGCTCAAGACCCTCGTGGCCGCCCTGACGCACGCGGGCTTCCTCGCCGTCGCGCCGCGCGCTTTCGCGGGCGAGCCGTTCGGCGCGCAGGATTTCGTCGCCGTCTCGCAGGCGCTCACCGGCCACCGGAACCTGGATGCGGGCATCGGTGCGCGACTCTTCAGCGCGCTGAGCGACGCCGATCGAGGTTTCGCCGCCCGCGCCGCCGCTCTCGCGAAGCTTGTGCACGCCGGCCAGACGTCGCAGCAACTGCTCGCCGCCGCGGACGCCGCGAAGTTACGCGACACCGCGCTCGCGATCGTGGCCGCGTGGTACACGGGCACGGTCGGCCACGGCACGCAAGCCGTGATGGTGACCTACGCGAATGCGCTCATGTACGGCACCGTCGGCGACGGCATGAGCCCGCCCACCTACTGCGCAAACGGCCCGCTCTGGTGGACCGCCGAGCCGCCGGCGGCGAACGTCGCCTCGCCCGCCGCTGCGCAGGCTGCGCGCCGCGCCGCCACTGCCCACCGACCCGCTTAAGCGTCCGCGCACGGACTCGCACACCCCATGAAAACACCTGTATTTGAAGCCAATGGCGATGTTACCGCCGATGTCGTGATCGTCGGCTCCGGCGTGGTCGGTGCGTTGATCGCCGATCAACTCGTGAGCGAAGGCCATTCCGTGCTGATGCTCGAAGCCGGTCTGCGTATCGAGCGCGGCCAGGCGGTCGAGAACTGGCGCAACATGCCGTTCGACAATCGCGTCGGCTCTGATTTTCAGGGCCTTTATCCGCAGGCCGAACATGCGCCCGCGCCGCTGTACTTCCCGAAGAACAACTACGTGGGGCTGAGCGGGCCGGACGGCAACAGCTTCCAGCAGGGCTATCTGCGCACGGTGGGCGGCACGACCTGGCACTGGGCGGCTTCGTGCTGGCGCCATCTGCCGGTCGATTTCCGCATGCATTCGACCTATGGCGTGGGCCGCGACTGGCCGATCCCTTACGAGGAACTGGAGCCGTACTACTGCCGCGCAGAAGAGGAACTGGGCGTGGCCGGTCCCAACGATCCGTCGATGCAGTCGCCCACCGAACGCAGCCGCCCGTATCCGATGGACATGGTGCCCTGGGGCCACGGCGACAAGCGCTTCGCGGAAGTCGTGAACGCCCACGGCTATCATTCGATTCCGATCCCGCAGGCGCGCAGCACCCGCCCCTGGAACGGCCGCCCGACTTGTTGCGGCAACAACAATTGCCAGCCGATCTGCCCGATCGGCGCGATGTACAACGGCATCCATCACGTGCAGCGCGCGGAGCAAAAGGGCGCACACGTGCTCGCGGAATCGGTGGTGTATCGGATCGACACCGATGCGAACAATCGCATCACCGCCGTGCACTGGTACGACAAGGCGCGCAATTCGCACAAGGCTAGCGGCAAGCGTTTCGTGCTGGCCTGCAACGGCATCGAAACGCCGCGCCTGTTGCTGCTCGCCGCCAACGAACGCAATCCCAACGGCATTGCGAACGGTTCGGATCAGGTGGGCCGCAACATGATGGACCACTCGGGTTTTCACTGCACCTTCCTTGCGGACGAGCCGATGTGGCTCGGCCGCGGGCCGGCGCAGAGCAGTTGCATCGTCGGGCCGCGCGATGGCGAATTCCGTGGCCAATACTCGGCGAACAAGATGATTCTCAACAATATCTCGCGCGTTGGTCCGGCCACGCAGCAGGCGCTCAAGCTCGGCCTCGTCGGTCGTGAGCTCGACGAGGAAATCCGCCGCCGCGCGATCTATGGCGTCGATCTCTCGATCAGCCTGGAGCCGCTGCCCGATCCGAACAACCGTCTTACGCTGAGCAAAACGCGCGTCGATCCGCTGGGCCTCGCGTGCCCGGATATCCACTACGACGTGGGCGACTACGTGCGCAAGGGCGCCGAAGCGGCGCACAAGCAACTGGAGCACATCGGCAGCCTGTTCAATGCGGTCGAATTCAACATCACGACCGCGCTCAACGCGAACAACCACATCATGGGCGGCACCATCATGGGCGCGAGCGCGAAGGATTCGGTCGTCGATGGCAATTGCCGTGCGCACGATCACGACAACCTCTGGCTACCGGGTGGCGGCGCGATGCCATCGGCCTCGGTCGTGAACACGACGCTCTCGATGGCGGCACTCGCCATCAAGGCGGCCGATTCGATTTCGGTCAGCCTGAAGGGATAAGCCATGAGGATTGCTGATCAACTTCGCACGCATGTGAAGCGCGCTGGTGTACTCGTGTTGGTTTCGGCCGGTTTAATGGGCGCGGCGCAGTTCGCTTCGGCGCAAGTCACGGCGAACGACGCCGATCCTGCGCTGATCGCCAAAGGTCATCAGCTTGCCGTTGCGGCCGACTGCATGGCCTGTCACACGGCCATCAATGGCGGCAAGCCCTTCGCGGGCGGTTACGGCATCGCCTCGCCGATGGGCACGATCTATTCAAGCAACATCACGCCGTCGAAGACCGCAGGTATCGGCAACTACACGGAAGTGCAGTTCGCGCGGGCGTTGCGCGAGGGCGTGCGTGCGGACGGCGCGCATCTCTATCCTGCGATGCCCTACACGTCGTACACGGGCCTGACCGATGCTGATGTGCATGCGCTCTACGCGTACTTCATGCACGGCGTGACGCCCATAGACGACGCCGCGCCGCCGACGAAGCTGCCATTCCCGTTCAGCGTGCGCGCCTCGATGGCGCTCTGGAACACGCTCTATCTGAACGAGCGCCGCTTCGCCCCCGATCCCAGGCACGACGCCCAATGGAACCACGGCGCGTATCTCGCCAATGTGCTCGCGCATTGCAGCGCCTGCCATACGCCGCGCAACTTCATGATGGCCGAGGATGCGAAGCAGGATCTGGGCGGCGCGCAACTTGGGGCCTGGTACGCGCCGAACATCACCTCGGATGCCGTGAGCGGCATCGGCGCGTGGACCGACGCCGAACTCGCGAGCTATCTCAAGACGGGCCGCGCGCCGGGCAAGAACCAGGCGGCCGGGCCGATGGCGGAGGCGGTGCAGAACAGCCTGCAATATCTCTCCGACGACGACCTCGCGGCAATCGTCGCGTATCTGCGCAGCACGCCGCCGATCCGTGATGCACGCGAGACGAAGCCCGCGTTTGCGCATGGCGCGTCGGCGAGCGTCGAGACGGGTTTGCGCGGCATGCAGCCCTCGAACGCCAACGGCACGCTCACCACGGGCGCGGCGCTCTTTAGCGGCTATTGCGCGAGTTGCCACCGCGTGGACGGCACCGGCAGTCCGAGCCAGGCGTATCCCTCGCTTTCGGCGAACACGGCGACCGGCTCGCTCAACCCGTCGAATCTCGTCGCGGCGATGCTCTATGGCGTGGATCGCGAAGCCGGTGGTCAGCATGTGCTGATGCCGAGTTTTGGCGAGGATTCCTATGTACAGCCGCTTAGCGATGAGCAGATTGCGTCGATCGCGAACTATGTGCTCACGCAATACGGCAATGCCGATGTACGCGTCTCCGTCGAAGAGGTTGCGCAGGCGCGCAACGGTGGTCCTCGTCCGTTGCTTGCGCGTCTGCAACCGGTGATGGTGCCGGGAATCGTCGTGGCGGTCTTGCTCGTGATCGCGCTGGCGATCGGGTTTGCGCGCCGTCGTGCCGCGAAGGCCGTTGCAGCGCCGCAGGCCGGGAAGGTATGACGGGTTTGGCAGCAGGCGCACGTGTACGCAGTTTCGCAGTGTTTTCGGTGGTAGGCGGTGCGGTGGCCTTTTCTGGTGCGGCCGCCGCACAGGGCAGCATCACGCTTTCGGGCATCGTCGATGGTGGCTTCGGCTACAGCAGCAACGTGCGTGTCGCGCAGACAGCGGGAGCGGCAGGAGCGCCCGCTGTGTACGTGGGCCGCCCGAGCTACGGTTTCCAGAGCGGCACCTGGAACGGTGACCGCTGGCGCCTGATCGGCAGCGAGGATCTAGGCGCGGGCCGCAAGGCGTTGTTCTACTTCGAGAACGGCTTCAATCTGGGCACGGGCGCCGCAGGGCAGAGCGGTCGTTTGTTCGGGCGACAGTCGTATATGGGTCTAGCCGACGATCGTCTTGGCACCTTGACGCTGGGTCGCCAGTACGACGCCGTCATCGACATGGTCGGCTCGATCGGGCCGACCAGTTTTCTCACGGGAATGGCCGCGCATCCCGGCGATATCGACAACGTCGACAACAACGCGCGCATCAACAACTCGATCAAATACGCGAGCCCGCGCTTTGCCGGTTGGCAGTTCGAGGCGATCTACGGCTTTGGCGGCGAAGCGGGCAGTGTGGCGGCGCGCAATGCGTGGAGCGCGGGGCTCGCGTATCGCGGCGGTCCGCTGAATCTCGCGGCGGCGTATTTGCACGCCAGTAGCGATCCATCGCAGGGCGCATGGAATGGTACCTACGACGGTTACTATTCGTCGTCGATCAATGAGGGCTTCGCGTCCGCGGCACGGCTCGACGTGTTCGCCGCCGCGATGACATATCGTTACCGCGCGCTCACGGCGGGGCTCAACTGGAGCAACGCGCGCTATGACGCGGGCGCGGGTTCGCTGTTCTCGGGCAGCGCGGTATTCGACACGGTACAGGCGACGCTCAGTTGGCAGGCCACGGCCGCGCTGCGCGTGGCGGGCGGCTACGGCTACACGCATCGCACTTCGGTGAGCGACGCGGCGAGCGCGCAGTATCACGAGTTCAATCTCTCGACGTTCTACGCGCTGAGCAAGCGTACGTGGCTCTACGCGCTCGCGGGCTATCAGCAGGCCAGTGGGGCCACCCTCGACGCGTGGGGCAATGCGGTGGCGGCAACGGCGTCGCTGGGCGATGTCTCGAATGGCGCGTCGTCGGCCAATGGGCGGCAGTTCGTGGCGCGCGTGGGCTTGCGGCAATTGTTCTAGAGGTGGATTAGGGTCGCCTACCCATTGACGCCGTCTGACGATTTTGCGATACAGAATATAATTTCGCGAACTCACCGCACCCGCGGTTTATCGCGCTCAATATTCCCACTATCCGCAATGTCCGATACCGCGCAGAAGCCGGCCCGAGCCAGCGCTCACAAGGAAGACCGCCATTTCGTCACTGCGCTCGCGCGCGGACTCGACGTCCTCGCGTGCTTTCGCGGCGGCGACACGACGCTGACCAATCAGGAAATCGCCCAGCGCTGCAAGCTGCCCAGATCGACGGTCTCGCGGCTGACGATGACGCTCACCAAACTTGGATACCTCATCCATCTGGAGGATACCGGGCGCTATCGGCTCGGCACGGCCTGCCTGGCGCTCGGCAGTTCGATGCTCGCGCGCCTGGACGTGCGCAAGCTCGCGCGGCCCATGATGCAGGAGCTTTCCGAGTTCTCGGGCGGCACGGTCTCGCTCGGCGCGCGCGACCGGCTGTCGATGCTGTATATCGAAAGCTGCCGCAGTACGGCGGCGCTGGCACTCACGCTCGACGTGGGCTCGCGCATTCCGCTCGCGACTTCGGCGATTGGTCGGGCCTGGCTGGCCGCCGCGCCCGCGCGCGAGCGCGAGGACGTCATGGAGCAGATCCGCGAACTCGACGACGTGGCGTGGCCGAGCGTGCGCCGCGGCATCGAGCAGGGTTTGAGGGATCATGCGGAACTGGGCGTCACCTGTTCGTTCGGCGAGTGGCAGAAGGATGTCAACGGTATCGCGCGCGCGTTCGAACCAGGCGGCGGACTGCCGGCGATGGCGATCAACGTGGGTGGACCTTCCTTTTCGCTTACACCGAAATTTCTGCTCGACGAAGTGAAACCGCGGCTGTTGCAGATGATTGCGAAGCTGGAAGCGGCGATCGCGGGTCAGTAAGGCACAGGCGCGAGCGGGTCGCTCGCGCCTTTTCTTTTGCGCTAGATATTTCGCGATGCTAAATAAATGCAAGCGATAAATGCGTGAAATGCGGGGTCTCGCGCGGTGATAACACACGTCTGCCTATCAGAATGCCGGTCGTGAATTCAATGCTCAATGAATCGCGGCAAAGCTATTTCCCACCCACGCCACACAATCCTCTCTGCCCCAACATGCCCTGAACAGTGGGGTTTTTCCCAATCTCTTGATGCGAATCGGCGCTTTACAGGTACGAATCCTACGCGTTAGCATTTCTGCAGTGCAGAATTCAAACTTGCTTTGCAGAATAATCTAACGATGGCCAACCGTCACGACTCCCCGTGACGCTGCCGCCAATGGAGGCTTGTCGATTCCATGAGCATCGATCTCCAGTCGAGCTTTAGCGGGACGCGTCCTGTCGCGCCCGCGCACGCTTTCGACGTCGCGCGCCTCGCGGCCTGGATGCGCGAGCATGCCGAGGGTTTTGCAGGCGACCTACGTGTCGAGCAGTTCAAGGGTGGCCAGTCGAATCCCACCTTTCTGCTCGAAAGCGCGGGCGAGCGGTATGTATTGCGCCGCAAACCGCCTGGCGACTTGCTGCCTTCGGCGCATGCGGTGGAGCGCGAATATCGCGTGATCCGCGCGCTCGCACAGACGGAGGTGCCGGTCGCGAAGGCCTACGCGCTCTGCGAGGACGCCGATGTGATCGGCACGCCGTTCTATCTCATGGAGTATGTGGAGGGCCGCATCTTCTGGGACGCGGCGCTGCCAGGCATGACGCGCGAGGCGCGTGGGGCGATCTACGGCGAAATGAATCGCGTGATCGCCGCGCTGCATTCGGTCGATCCGGACGCGATCGGGCTGGGCGATTACGGCCGCGCGGGCAACTATATCGAGCGTCAGGTGGCGCGCTGGACGCGCCAGTATCGCGCCTCGGAAACCGAGCGTATCGAGGCCGCCGATCAACTGATCGACTGGCTGCCGAAGCATATTCCGGCCGGCGACGAGCGCCGCATCGTACACGGCGATTACCGGCTCGATAACGTCATTTTTCATCCGCAGGAGCCGCGCATTCTCGCGGTGCTCGATTGGGAACTCTCCACGCTCGGGCATCCGCTGGTGGACTTCGCCTATCACTGCATGATCTGGCATATGCAGGCCGGCGCGCGGCGCGGCCTCGTGGGTCTCGACCTCGCGGCACTCGGCATTCCCGACGAAAAGACCTATTTGCGCTGCTATCTTGAGACGGTTGCGCGCGCATCGAATGCGGAAGTCCCGCAGACGGATTGGGGCTACTACCTCGTTTTCAACATGTTCCGGCTGGTGGGCATCCTGCAAGGCGTGCTGGCGCGCGCATTGCAAGGCAATGCTTCGAACGCGCTCGCGCTCGAAACCGGTAAGCGCACGCGGCCGCTTGCGGAGCAGGCATGGGCGCTCGCGCGCGAGGTGGACGCGCTGCGCTAGCGCGGCGCATCCGTCGAACGCACGCAGGCACAACTTCAGGCTGACAATTCACGCGGAAAAAGGCTTATGAACTTCGAACACTCGGGCAAGGTCAAGGAACTGCAGGCGCGTCTCACGGCGTTCATGGAACAGCATGTGTATCCGGCTGAGGCACAATTCGCCGCCGAAATGGACGCGGCCCGGCGCGCGGGCAATCCGTGGCAGCCCGCGCCCGTGATGGAACAACTCAAGGACAAGGCGCGCTCAGCCGGGCTCTGGAATCTGTTTCTGCCCGCGCACGATGGCCAGGAAGGGCTGACGAATCTGGAGTACGCGCCGCTGTGCGAAATCATGGGACGTTCGTCGATTGGCGCGGAGCCGTTCAACTGCTCGGCGCCCGACACCGGCAACATGGAAACCCTGCTGCGCTACGGCAACGACGCGCAGAAGCGCGAATGGCTCGCGCCGCTGCTGGACGGCAAGATCCGCTCGGCGTTCGCGATGACCGAGCCGGCCGTGGCGTCGTCGGATGCGACCAATATCGAGGCGCGCATCGAGCGCGATGGCGATCACTACATCATCAACGCGCGCAAATGGTGGACCTCGGGCGCCAACGATCCGCGCTGCCAGATCCTTATTTTCATGGGTAAAACCGATCCCGAAGGCGCCAACCGCCATCAGCGCCAGTCGATGGTGCTGGTGCCGCTCGACACGCCGGGCGTGACGGTGCTGCGCCATCTGCCCGTGTTCGGTTACGACGATGCGCCGCACGGCCACGCCGAAGTGCTGTTCGAGAACGTGCGCGTGCCGGTGTCGAACGTGCTGCTGGGCGAAGGGCGCGGCTTCGAGATCGCGCAAGGCCGGCTCGGGCCGGGCCGCATTCACCATTGCATGCGTTTGATCGGCCGCGCCGAACGCGCGCTCGAAGCGATGTGCAAGCGCACGACGAAGCGCACCGCGTTTGGCCGTGCGATTTCGGATCAAGGCGTGACGCGCGAACGTATCGCCAATGCGCGCATCCTGATCGATCAGGCGCGCTTTCTCGTGCTGCATGCGGCCTGGAAAATGGATACGGTCGGCAACAAGGCGGCGCGCAAGGAGATTGCGATGATCAAGGTCGCCGCGCCCTCGATGGCCTGCCAGGTGATCGACTGGGCCATCCAGGCGCACGGCGGCGGCGGGGTGAGCGACGATTTCGGCCTCGCGCGCGCCTATGCGAACGCACGCACGATCCGCCTTGCCGACGGTCCGGACGAAGTGCACCGCAACGCCATCGCGAAGATGGAACTGGCGGCCTACCTTTAAGGGCGGAGTGGAATCCATGAACGCGACTTCGAATCCCTACGACGCGCCTTTCGTGAGTATCGGCGATCAGATCCGCAATTGGGCGGTCGAGCAGGGCGACCATCCGGCGCTGGTCTGCGAGGGCACGACCTATAGCTACGCCGATTTCGACGTGATGATCGACCGCTGCGCGAGCGCGCTGCAACGCGATGGCGTCATGCCGGAAGATGTGGTTGCGATCTGCGCGAACGCCTCGCCCTGGTATGCGGCGGTGTTTTTGGGCGCGTTGCGCGCAGGCGCGGCCGTTGCACCGCTCGCGCCTTCTTCGCATCCGGACAGCCTCGCGGGCATGATCGCGAACGCCGGCGCGCGTGTGCTGTTTCTCGATGCCTCGGTGCGTGAAGCGTTGCAAAGCGCGGCCACACCACCCAGCGTGCGTACCGTTCGACTCGATGCGCAAGGCGACGCCGAGGACACCACCGGCATCGACGCCTGGCTCGCGCCGCGCGGCGCGGTGCCGCGCCATGTCGATATCCGGCCCGAGTGGGCGTTCAACATCATCTATTCGTCGGGCACGACGGGGGTGCCCAAGGGCATCGTGCAGTCGCACGCGATGCGTTTCGCCTACGGCTTACGCAGCGTCGCGCGTGGCTACGGGCCGGAATCGGTCACGCTGATCTCGACGCCGCTCTATTCGAACACCACGCTCGTGAGTTTTTTCCCCACCTTCGCGCTAGGCGGCACGGTCGTGCTGATGCCGAAGTTCGAGACGAAGCGCTATCTGGAACTGGCGCAGCAGCATCGCGCCACCAATACGATGCTGGTGCCGGTGCAGTATCAGCGCCTTATGGCCGAGCCGGATTTCGATCGCTACGACCTGTCGAGCTTTGTTTCGAAGTCCTGCACGAGTGCGCCGTTCAATGCAGGCCTGAAGGCGGATGTGGTGCGCCGCTGGCCTGGCAGCCTGACCGAGTTCTACGGCATGACCGAAGGCGGCGCGTCGTGCGAGCTATGCGCCGACGAGCACCCGGACAAGCTCCATACGGTCGGTCGCGTCATGCCCGGTCACGAGATGCGGCTGATCGACCCTGCGGGCAATGAATTGCCGCCGGGCAGCATCGGCGAGATCGTGGGCCGCTCGCCGACCATGATGACGGGCTACTACCGCCAGCCCGACAAGACCGCCGAAGCCGAGTGGTACGACCGCGACGGCCAGCGCTTTATCCGCACGGGCGATATCGGCCGCTTCGACGAGGATGGTTTTCTCGTGCTGATGGACCGCAAGAAGGACATGATTATCTCGGGCGGATTCAACATCTATCCTAGCGATCTCGAACAGGTGTTGCTCCAGCATCCGGATATCGCGGAGGCCGCTGTCGTGGGCGTGAGTTCGGAGCGTTGGGGCGAAACCCCGGTAGCGTTCGTCACGCTGCGCGGCGATGTCTCGGCGCACGCCCAAGCGCTTGCGGCATGGGCCAATGAAAGGCTGGGGAAGATGCAGCGCGTTTCGGAAGTCGTGATCGCCGATGCGTTGCCGCGTAGCGCAATCGGCAAGATATTGAAGCGGGAATTGCGCGAGGGTTTCAGACCATCCAGTCCGCTTTGATCAATGGCGCGCCCCGTGGCGCGCCATTTTGCTTGTGCCGCTTCAGCGTCAAGGCAGACCCGCACGCGGCACATCCACACGCGCCGCGCGAATACGGCCTTCGCGGCGTGCGCCGTTCTCCGGCCCCGTGCCAGGCGCGGTGCAGAGGAACAGCGTGCGCCCATCGTCGCCGCCCAGCATGCAGGCGTAGCACTGCTGATCGTTAATCGCGATGGCCTCTACAATCCCCCGGCCTTCCATCACGCGCAGCACCCGGTTGCCGCGTGCATCGGCGACCCACACAGCGCCTTCGGCGTCGAGACAAATCCCATCCGGATAGCTGCCCGCCAGATCGGCGAACACGCGGCGGCGCGCGAGCGTGCCGTCGGGCGCAACATCGAATGCGCTCAGGCGCTGCCCAAAGGTTTCCGCCACGATCAACGTGCGGCCATCGGGCGTGAGCGCCATGCCGTTCGGGAACAACAAGTCTTGCGCGGCTACGCGTACCGTTCCATCGGGCAGCACGCAGAGCAGTTCGGTCGAGCGCGGCGGCTCGCCCGCGTAAAGATTGAAGCCGAAGTTGCCGATATACGCGCGGCCCGCCGTGTCCACCAGCATGTCGTTGCAGGGGCCGGGCACGTGGCCGCCAAGTTCCGCGAGCGTGGAGGTCTTGCCATCGGCGACGCCCAGCAGACGGCAATCGTGCATCGAGACGGCCAGCATCGTACCGTCGGGACGCCAGCCTAGCCCGCTCGGGCAGGCATCTACGTGCGCAATCGTGTCGAGTTGGCCCTGCGTGTCGGCACGCAGGATTTCATGGCGATAGAAGTCGGAGAACCAGAGTTGGCCCGCGTGCCAGCGCGGCGCTTCGGGAAAGCAAAGCCCGACTATGAAATCGTCGAGCGTAGCGGTGGATGTCGTCATGCGGCCTCGCAAATGGAAGGCGGGCCGCTCACGTTGAACGTGCGACCCGCGTATTTCACATCAAGGATCGGAACAACGATTACTTGGCGGCAAGCGCCGTATCCGGCAGCAACTTGAGACTGCCGCCTTCCACCACCGCGACCACGGCGCGGCCCATCGTGATGCCGCCACGCGCATCGACGCCGGTGAGCGTGTGCGGGTTGTTTTGCGGCGAGAGCGATTTGAGCGCCTGATCGTAGGCCTTGCGGATCGCGTCGGCGTCGGTGGTTGTGCCCGCAAGCTTCATCGCCTGCGCCGTCGCCCAGACGGCCGTGTAGTTGAGCGAGGCCTCCTGGGTCGGCAGGCGGCCGCCGTGCGTCTTGGTGAAGCGAGCGACGAAGGCCTTGGCGTCGGGCGACGGATCGTCGCCGATCGGCATCACGCCAACGGAACCATCGAGCGCGCCATAACCGCCCGCGATCTTCGCGACTTCGTCGAGCTTGGCCTGGTCCATCACGACGAAGCCGCCCTTGAAGCCCAGTTCGCGCGCCTGGCGAATGATCAGGCCAGTCGGCTCCGAAGGCCCGCCTACGAAGATCACCTTGGGCTTTGCGGCCAGCACGCGGCTCACGCCGCTGTAGAAGTCGGTGGCGCGGTTATACGACATGGGATTGTCCGCGACGATGGTGCCGCCCGCCGCCGTCCACGCGGGCTTGAACGCGGCGGTCCAGGCCTTGCCGTAGTCGGTGTCGGTATTCGCGATGGCCGCGTCCTTGCCGAACTTGTCCATCTCGTACTTCACGAACGAAGCCGTGTACGAGGTGAATTCCGGCGGGATGCGGATGGTGAGCGGATTGCCGCGCGCGGCCAGTTGCGGCACGCTCGTATAGGCGAGCAGCAGCAGCTTCTGTTGCTGGTTGATGGTCTGGACTGCGTAGCATCCGCCGGAGTGAGGCACCAGCACGACGCTCGCGCTGTATTCCTGCGACAGACGGCGCGCGTTGATGGCGGTTTCGCTCGGGTTGTACTGGTCGTCGAGCGCGACTACGTCGAGCTTGACCTTCTTGCCGCCCACCACGAGCCCGGCCTGATTGATTTCGGCCACGGCCATCTGCATGCCTTCGAGCACTTCCTGTCCGTACTTTGCCGCGCCGCCGCTCAGCGGCCCGGAATAGCCGATGTGCACGGTGGCTTCCTGCGCCATGGCGGGCGCGCTCAAGGCAAAGGAAACGGCGAGAGTAGCGGCAACTGCAAGGGACAGCTTCCTGACGATCATGAACGTATCCTCGAAGGGGTGACGATGAAGTACCGCTGAATTCAAACGTAAAAACATGCAGGCCTTTTCAGGCATCAGCCGCCCACATAGGCGCGCCGCACGGCGTCGTTACTGGCCAGGCTTTCGTACGTGCCTTCGAGCACGATGCGGCCCGATTCCACGACATAGGCGCGATGCGCGATCTTCAGCGCCGCGTGTGCGTTCTGTTCCGCGAGCAGGACGGTGGTGCCCGCGCGGTTGATGCGCTGGATCACCTCGAAGGTCTGCTTGACGACGAGCGGCGCAAGACCGAGCGACGGTTCGTCGAGCAGCAGCACGCGCGGGCGGCTCATGAGCGCGCGGCCAATGGCCACCATCTGCTGCTGGCCGCCGCTCAGCGACCCGGCGGGATCGTCCTTGCGGCTCACGAGATCGGGAAACAGCGTGAGCACGTCGTCCAGGCGCTGGCGATTGCCCGCCCGGTCGCGCCGGTGCGTATAAGCGCCCAGCATCAGGTTCTTGAGCACCGACATCGCCGGAAACAGCTTGCGCCCCTCGGGGCAGTGGATCACGCCCGCGCGCACCACATCGGCTGGACCCTTGCCGATCAGATCGACGTCTTTCAGCCGGATGCGTCCTGTACTCGCTCGCGTGAGCGCGCTGGCCGCGCGAAAGATCGAACTTTTGCCTGCGCCGTTGGCGCCCAGCAACACCACGAGTTCGCCTTCGTCGGCGTGCAGCGTAATGCCATGCAGCGCGCGAAAGCTGCCGTAGTCGAGGCTCACGTCATTGAACGTCAGCATGTTCGCTCCCGAGATAGGCGTCGATGACGGCCTGGTTCTTGCGGATTTCGTCGGGCGTGCCCTCGGCGATTTTTTCGCCGTGATCCAGCACCATGATCTTGTCCGCGAGATTCATGATCATGCTCATCTTGTGTTCGACGAGGCACACCGTCATGCCGCGCTGCGCGATCTTGCGGATCAGCGCGGCGAGGCCGTCGGTCTCCTCGGGATTCACGCCGCCCGCGGGTTCGTCGAGCAATAGCAGGGTGGGCTCGGTCGCGAGTGCGAGCGCAATCGCCACGCGCTTGCGCTCTTCCTGCGTGATGCCCCCCGCAGGCCGCGCTTCCAGATGCGCGAGACCCACGAAATCGAGGGCTTCGCGCGCCTTGTCGCGGCAGGTGCGTTCCTCGCTCTTGCAGCGCTTCGTTCGCAGCAGCGCATCCCAAAGATTCGAGCGCGTGCGCAGACGGTGGCCAACGATCAGGTTCTCCAGCACCGAAGCCGCTTCGAACAACGCCGTTGCCTGGAACGTGCGCGCGACACCCAGGCGCGCCATCTGGTCCGCGCGCAGGCCCGTCACGTCGTGGCCGCGCAGGCGGATCGCGCCCGCGCTCGGCCGGTACATGCCGCTGATGAGGTTGAAGAACGTGGTCTTGCCTGCGCCATTGGGACCGATGATGGCGTTCACGCGGCCTTCCTCGATCTGCGTACTGACGTTCGTGACCGCCTTCAGGCCTCCGAACTGTTTTGAAAGCGTGGTGATCTCAAGCATGGCCGTCTCCGCTCGACGTGGCGCGGCGCGCAGTGGGCGCGGCGACTTCGCGCAGCGCGATACGGCTGCGCGCGCTCTGATAGAGGCCTACGAGACCGCGCGGCAGGAAGATGAGCAGCACGATCAGCAAGGGGCCGAACACGATGAAGCGATAGTCCTGCATGAACTGCAACGACTGCGTGAGCCAGGGCAGGGCGATCGCGCCGAGCAGCGGGCCCACCAGCGTGCCGATGCCCCCCACGACCGCATACATCGTCATGTCGAAGGTGTGGCTGATGTTGGCGAGATCGGGGCCGAGAAAGCGCACGAAGCCCGCATAGAGCCCGCCCGCAATGCCCGCATAGAACGTCGAGATCAGGAACGCCAGCATCTTGTTGCGCATGAGGTCGATGCCGAGCGCCTGGGCCAGATGCTCGCTGTTGCGGATCGCGACGAACGTGTGGCCCAGCAGCGAATGTACGATGCGATGCATGATCGCCATGCCCGCGGCGAGAAACACGAAGGTGAGGTAATAGAGCGCGCGCGGGCTTTCGAACGAGATGGGGCCGATGTCGGGCGGCGCGGCGATGCCGATGATGCCCACCACGCCGTGCGTGACGCTGTCCCACTTCTCGATCACGAGAAAGATGATGTAGCCCACGCAGAGCGTGAAGATCGCGAAGTAATTGCCCTTCAGGCGCAGCGAAACGATGCCGACGAAGAAACCCAGCACGACGCTCACGACGCCCGCGAGCGCGAAAGCCGCCCAGAACGGCACCTGATAGTCGACGGTCAGGATGCCCACGGTATAGGCGCCCACCGCCATGAAGCCGCCGTGCGCGAGATTGAACTGCCCGGTGTAGCCGGTGAGCAGGTTCAGGCCGATCGTCGCCAGCGCGAAGATATAGGCCGTGGACATCACCGTGAGCGAGTAGTCGTTGCGCACGAAGAACGGCAGCACGAGACCGGCGGCGAACAGCGCGAGCCAGCCCAGGCGCACGCGTGCAGTGTTTGGCGTGTGGGTCATGATGCGCGCATCTCCCGCGAAAAGAGCCCTTGAGGACGCAGCGACAGAATCGCCACGAGCAGGACGAAGGCAATCAGATCCTGATAGTCGGGCGAGACGTAGAAGGCGCCGAAGCTCTCGGCGAGGCCGATGATGAGGCCGCCCACCACGGCGCCGGGCACGCTGCCCATGCCGCCCAGGATGATGATGACGAAGGCCTTCAGGATGACTAACTGGCCCATCGCCGGATAGATGAGGTTGATGGGCGCATAGAGCGCGGCCCCCACGGCCGCCAGCACGCCCGAGAGCGCGAATGTGGCCATGCCGACCTTGCGCGGATCGATGCCCATGAGCGCGGCGCCTTCGCGGTTCTGCGCGACCGCGAGAATGGTCGAGCCCGCCACGGTGTGATGCAGGAACAGTTGCAGCGCGAGTACAAGGCCGAATGCGCCCGCGATGATGAGCAGACGCTGGATGGGCGCGATCACGCCGTTCCACTCGATCACGCCCGACCACGGCGGCGACATGCGATGGAAGTCGGTGCCCCAGAGCGCTTGCGCGGCGGCTTCGAGAAACAGCATGAGGCCGATGGCGGCGATCATCGGCGAGAGTTCGGGCGCGTTGCGCAGCGGGTGAAACACGAGGCGTTCGGCGAGTACGGCCAGCACGGCCACGCACACGGCGGCCACCACCATCGCGCTCCAGTAGCCCAGGCCGAAACGCGAGGTGAGATAGAACGCCGCGAAGGCGCCGACCATGTAGAACGCGCCGTGCGCGAAGTTGGGCACGGCCATGATCCCGTACACCAGCGTGAGGCCGAGCGCGACGAGGCTGTAGATGCCTCCGAGCGTCAAGCCGTTGAGTACCTGCTGCAAAAACAGATCCACCGTGACCTCCCTGATACGGGCCTCGTGCGTGAGTCGTCGCGCGAGGCCGGAGATTGAGCTGCCGCGTGCCGGTGTGACGGCGGCGAGGCAGGCGTTTCGATCATGCGTTGCTGCGAGGAATTGGCCGTTGCGTCGAAAGTCTGGCCAGGGTCAATTTGGCAATGAATTCTGCAGTGCAGTCAGCCTGGGGAAAATACCAAACGATCGTTCGCAAATAGACGTAGCGGATTTTTATCCAAAAAACATGGATTTTGCAGTGCAGCAGGTGATTTACCGATGTGATTCGATGTCTTGACGCTGCCAATCCGTCTCGATAAATTCTGCAATGCAGACATTAATTCTGCTAATTGGAAATGCTGGTTTTCATCACGAACAGGAACGGAGGGCAGGGATGATGCGTTTCACCAACAAGGTCGCCATCGTCACGGGCGCGGCGAGCGGCATCGGCCGTGCAACCGCGCGGCGGCTCTACGACGAAGGCGCCACCGTGGCGCTCGTGGACCGGCAGGCCGGCGCGCTCGCCGACGTCGCTGCCGGTTTCGACGCCGCGCGCGTCTGGCATGGCGCCGTCGACGTGTCGCGCGAGGACGATGTGGCCCGCTGCGTCGCGGATGTCCGCGCACGCTTTGGCGAGATCGACGTGCTCTGCAATGTCGCGGGCATCGCCGGCGGCGATTATTCGATCGTTGCCGAAACGGACACGGCGGTCTGGCAGCAGATCCTCGCGGTCAATCTGATGGGCGTCGTGCATTTCACCAAATGGGCTGCGCAGGCGATGATCGCGCGCGGCCAGGGGGCGATCGTCAATGTGGCCTCCGTGGCTGGGGTGCGCTCGGGCGCGGGCGGCAATGCCTACAGCGCGTCCAAGGCCGCCGTCATCAATCTGACGATGACGAGCGCGTGCGATCTCGCGCCGTCGCAAATCCGCGTGAACGCCGTGTGTCCCGGCCTCATCGAAACGGGCATGACGGCGCCCGTGTTCGAACGCGCGCGCGAACTCAACAAGACGGATCGGCTGGGCTATCGCTGCGAATTGCGCCGGCCGGGCCGTGCGCAGGAAGTGGCAGCGGCCATCGCCTTTCTCGCCAGCGACGACGCCAGCTACATCACCGGCCAGGCGCTGCCCGTGGATGGCGGCAACACCGCTTCGCTGAATCTGCCCGGCATGAAGGTCTGAACCTCCTGCACGCGCGGCGCGCGCCAGCCTCAAGGTCGAGGCGGGTCGCGCGCCGCGCCGCGATCAGAACATATGGCGGATGCCGAGGCTCGCGCCCACCGTCGAGCCGTTCACTTCGTAGAGCGCGTTGTTGATCGACAGACCCGTATCCATGCGGCCGTGGTTGTTCACGTAGCCCACCTGGCCATAGATCGTCGTGCGCTTCGAGAGGAAGAACTGCAAGCCCGCCGAGGTCATGATCGAGTGGTTCGCGCCGTCGTTGCCGTCGCGCGTGTACCAGACGCCTGCGTTCGCGTCGAGGTAGGGCGTGATGAAGTAGCTGAAGCCGCCCGAATAGACGCTGTTGTCGAACGAGCCCGCGACCTTGTAAAGCGCGTAGGACGCCGAAATCGTCAGGCTGTTCTCGAAGCGATAGGTCGCGCCGAGCGTGCGGCCCACGAATTCGACGGTGCTCGGAATCGGCGTGCTGGCGGCGCTGCCGCCCGAGTTGCTGCTGTAGAGCGCGCCCGTGAGCGTGAGGCCGCCCAGGTGATAGCGCAGGCTCGCGGAATATTGATGACCCGCCTGGAAGTCGCCCGCCGTGCCGCCGAGCGCGATCATGCCCGCTGCCTGGATGCCGGCGATTTCCGGCGAGGTATAGCTGATCGAGTTGCTGTTGAAGAGGCCCGTGACGTAGACGTTGTTCACGTAGCTCACGAGACCGCTGCCGAAATACGACATGCCGCGTGGGTCGGTGTCGTAGAGCGAGAGGAAGAACGGCGAATATTGCAGACCCGCCTTCACCGAGCCATAGGAGCTGTCGATGCCGACCCACGCCTGGCGGCCGAACATGTTGCCGTTCGAGTTATTGAAGGCGCCGTTCGCCACGCTGATGCCGCTTTCCAGGGTGAAGACCGCGCGCAGGCCGCCGCCCAGGTCTTCCGCGCCGCGCATGCCGAAGCTGGAACCCGTCATGCCGCTGTCGGTGAACGAGAACTGATGGCCTTCGTTCTGGCCCGTCGTCATGCTCATGGTGTGGCTGGTGTAGAGCATCGAAGCATCGACAATGCCGTACAGCGTCACGCTGCTCTGTGCGTGCGCGGCACTCGCCATGCCCATCAGCCCCGTCGCTGCGACCCCGGTGGCAAGCAGTTTCTTGCGTAGCGTATTGCGTTTTGACATTTTGGAATCCTGATCGACTGGAGTGGCTTGAAATTGGTTGGATTCGTGCACTTCTGATCGCGGGGCGTCAGGGCGCGCGGACGTGGCGCGTGGGCGCCATCCGTGCGGGTTGCCGGCGGGGTGTTGCGGCCTGCCGGCTTCGACGCGTCACGCGGACGTCGTTACGGGGATTGCTGCGGTAAAACGGGAAAGAACGCCTTGCCAGTGAGGCCAGTCGGGCGCCGGGGAACAGCAGGGCGCCGCATGTCGGTTTCGGGTCGCTAATTCAAGCAGTGGCTCGTTCACCGATTGCCTCTCCACAGACCAGGTAGGGCTTGCAAGATCGTCCGAATTGTCTGTCAGACGGGGATTATTTTTGTACGGTCGTACGGAAACGTCACCCTGGGGGAAACGTGGGGGCGACACTCTAATTTTTTATCGGGCGTTTTTTGTGGGCGATTTTGCAGGGCGCGGCACATTGTCGTGTGGGCGACAATCTCGTGGAAACCGTAAGCGAGGCTGCTTTTACAGGGATCGCCATCAATGTTTCGCACTTCGTAATAAGTGATGGCCGCTCAGGCCTTGAACGTCTTGCCCACCACCTCGGCGAAGAAGTCGATCACGGCGCGAATCGGCGGCGAGTGGCGCAGATCGTCGTGCACGACGAGCCAGATATCGCGCGAGAACGCCTCGTCATCGTAGGGCAGGCGCTGAAGCGCCGGATCGGCGTCGCCCATGAACACCGGCAGGCCCGCAACGCCGATGCCGGTACGCGCCGCGGCCTGCTGCGTGGTGATGTCGCTCACTTCGCAGACGATGGGCCGCTCGCCCGCCACCGCGCGCAGCCATTGCTCGTGCGGCATCTCGGCGAGACGCGCCTCGTAGGCGATAAAGGCCCATTCGGCGGGCTGCGCCGCCTGCGCGTAGTCGCGGCTCGCATAGAGCGCGAAGGGCATGGTGCCGAGCTTGCGCGTGACGTTGCGCGGCTCGTCGGGACGCGCGAGCCGCACGGCGATGTCCGCTTCGCGTCGCCCGAGCGATACGCGCTGCGCCTCGCTCGCGAGCGAGAGCTGGATGCCGGGATGGCGTTGCGCGAACTCACGCAGCGTGGTGGCGAAAAAGTGGCTCGCGAGCACCGGCGGCGCGCTGATCGTGACCTTGCCGCGCATCGGCGTCTGATCGGCGCGGGCGAGCCGCTCGATTGCGAAGGCCTCGGCTTCCATGCGTTGCGCCAGTTCCACAATCTGGCGGCCCGGCCCGGTCAACTGGCAGGCGCGCGGCAGACGGTCGACGAGCCGCACGGCAAGCTCGGTCTCCAGCGCGCTCAGGCGGCGGCCCACGGTGGCGTGATCGACCTTGAGCTGCCGCGCGGCGGCCGAAAGGCTGCCCGTCTGCGCGACGGCCACGAAGAAACGAAGATTTTCCCAGTCGAACATCGGTGCATTTTCTCCCATCTACTGTGCGCGTTTGGGGAATATTCGCACAGAACGCGGCGGGCTACGCTGGCGTTTTCTGATTCGGAGATAGCTCGATGCCAGCATCGTCACACTCTCGCCCCCGGCACGTGCAGGTCGCAGCGTGCCTGGGCTTCGTCGTGGTCTCGATCGACGTGAGCGTCGTGAACGTTGCGCTCGATGCGCTGCGCGGCGCGTTTCAAGCCGACGTCACGGGGCTGCAATGGGTCGTCAACGCCTATGCGCTGGTGTTCGCTTCCGCGCTGCTATTGGCCGGGGCGTTGGGCGACCGCTTCGGCGCGAAGCGCGTTTTCATGGCGGGTTATGCGCTTTTCACGCTCGCATCGGTGGGTTGCGGGTTGGCGCAGTCGCTGGACGCGTTGATCGCCTGGCGGCTCGTGCAGGGCGTGGGCGCGGCGTTGCTGGTGCCCAACTCGCTTTCGGTGCTGCGCGAGGCCTTCCACGACGCTGGCGCGCGTAGTCGTGCGGTCGGCTGGTGGTCCGCAGGCGGCGGTATCGCGCTGGCCGCCGGCCCGGTGATCGGCGGCTTGCTCATTGCCGGGTTCGGCTGGCGCAGCATCTTTCTCGTCAACGTGCCGGTGGGCGCGATCGGCCTCTGGATGACGGCGCGTCATGCGCCGGACTCGCGCGGGCACGCGGGGCGCAGCCTCGATCCGCTCGGGCAGATCAGTGGCGCACTCACACTGGCTACGCTCGCGTTCGCGCTGACCGAGGCCAGCAGCCTGTCATGGCAGAGCCCTTGGATCTGGGGCGCGTTGCTGTCGAGCTTCGTTTTTGGTGCGGCGTTCGTGCGGCTCGAAGCGCGCAACCCCGCTGCGATGCTGCCGCTCGCGCTGTTCGCGAACCGCACGGTTGGCGGCACGGCTTTCATCGGCTTGATCGCGAATCTCGTGTTTTACGGCGTCGTCTTTACGTTCAGCCTGTTGTTTCAATCGGTCTGGCGTTTCACGACCGAACGCGCCGGCCTCGCGTTCCTGCCGATGATGGCGGTGCTCGTCGTGATGAACATTGCGGCGGGGCGACTCGTGAATCGCGTCGGCGCGCGTACGTTGACGGTGGTGGGGCTGTTGATCGCCATTGCAGGCTATCTGTCGATGTTGCCCGCGCTCGCCGCGCAGTCGTATGCCTTGCTGATCGCGCCGATGTTGCTGGCCGGCGGTGGCATCGCACTGGCGGTGCCGACGCTCACCAACGCAATGCTCGCGGCGGTGAGGCGCGAGCAGTCGGGCATCGCTTCGGGGTTGTTGAACGCCGCGCGTCAGGTGGGCGGCGTCATGGGCGTGGCGCTGTTCGGCTTCCTGGTGCGCCATGCGCAGACGGCGCTTTTCATACACGGCATGGTGCAGGCGTTGGTTGTGTCAGCAACGTTGTTGCTGGTGGCGTCCGTCGTAGCGTGGCGCACGCTGGACGCCTTCGTGCGCAATCCGAAGACGTCCGCTGTATGCCTCCCTCGCGCCGCCGACGCCCGCCCGCTTCAATGATCGTGCGTGACCTGCGGCAGCACCGGCCGGCGCGTCTTGCGGCTCAACAGCAGCGCGACAATCGCCGAGACAGCCAGCGTCGCGGCCACCAGTTGCAGCCCGGCGGCATAGCTGCCGGTCTGCGACTTCAGCCAGCCAATAGCGGCCGGCCCGACGAAGCCGCCGAGATTGCCAATCGAGTTGATCATCGCAATGCCCGCAGCGGCGCCTGCGCCCGAGAGAAAGGTGCTCGGCATCGCCCAGAGCGGCGCCTTTGCCGCGCTGATGCCGACGTTCACGCTCACGAGCGCCAGCACGATGGCCAATGCCGAAGCCGCCTGGCCCGCGAACACGAAACCCGCGCAGGCCAGCAGGCAAGGCAGCACCACATGCCAGGTGCGCTCGCCGGTGCGGTCCGAGTGACGTGCCCAGACGATCATGGCGAGCACGGCCACGATGGCGGGAATCGCGTTGAGCAGGCCGGTTTGAAGCGAGGTAAAGCCGAACTCGCGGATGATGAGCGGCGCCCACAGCCCGAGCGTATAAAGCCCCGCCGAGGTGCCGAAGTAAATCAACGCGAGCGCGAGCACACGCGGGTCGCGCAGCGCGCTCCACGCGGCCGCCGTGTGACCCGTGTGCGTTTCGCGCTGACGCGCCTCGTCATGGAGCTTGGCGATCAGCCAGCCGCGTTCGTCGGCGCTCAGCCAACGCGCTTTCGCGGGCGAATCGGTGAGCGCGCGCAGCACCACGAAGCCCAGCACGACTGCCGGCACCGCTTCGATCAGATAGAGCAACTGCCAGTCGGCGAGGCCGAAGACTGGCGGCAACTGCATGAGCGCGCCCGAGAGCGGCGAGCCGAGCGCGGTCGAGATCGGCGCAGCGGCCATGAACCATGCCGCCGCAACCGCGCGCTGGCGGGCCGGAAACCACAGGCTCAGATAAAGAATGATGCCGGGGAAGAAGCCCGCTTCGGCCACGCCAAGCAGGAAGCGCAACGTGTAGAAGCTGGCGGGGCCACTCACGAACGCGGACGCCGCCGAAACGAGTCCCCACGTGACCATCACGCGGGCAATCCACAGCCGCGCGCCCACGCGATGCAGGATCAGATTCGAGGGAATCTCGAAGAGAAAATACCCGATGAAAAACAGGCCGCCGCCGAGTCCGAACGCGGTGGGCGAAAGCCCGATCGCCTTGTTCATCGTCATCGCCGCGAAGCCGACGTTGACGCGGTCGAGAAAGCTCACGAAGTAGAGCAGCATGACGAACGGGATGATGCGCCACATGAGCTTGCGCGTGACGCGCGCTTCGAGGTTCGTGTTGTCCGTATCCATGTGTCTCCTCCATGGAAGTGGGTGCGTCGCCGGTTTGAAATGTTTAGGCGCGACGCGGTGTTCAAGGGGCGCGCGCAGGCGCGGCCCCTCTGTCTCCTGCAAGAATCTGTGTGTCTTACGCCGCCACGGCCACCTTTTCGAGCAGCGCGCAGACCGCGGCCGTCACCTGCGCCGTGGTCGCCTCGCCGCCAAGATCGCGCGTGTGCAGCGAACGATCGGCGGTGACGGTCTCGATGGCCTGCATCACGCGCGCGGCGGCTTCGGTTTCACCCAGGTGCTCGAGCAGCATCACCACCGACCAGAACGTGCCGACGGGGTTCGCCAGGCCCTTGCCCATGATGTCGAACGCCGAACCGTGGATCGGCTCGAACATCGACGGATAGCGGCGCTCGGGGTCGATATTGCCGGTCGGCGCGATGCCGAGACTGCCCGCGAGCGCGGCGGCGAGATCGCTCAGGATGTCGGCGTGCAGGTTGGTGGCGACGATGGTGTCGAGCGTGGCGGGGCGGTTGACCATGCGCGCCGTGGCCGCATCGACGAGTTCCTTGTCCCATTTGACGTCGGGGAATTCCAGCGCGATTTGCTGCGCGATCTCGTCCCACATGACCATCGCATGGCGCTGCGCGTTGCTCTTGGTGATGACCGTGAGCTGCTTGCGGGGGCGCGATTGCGCGAGTCGAAACGCGAAACGCAGGATGCGTTCGACGCCTGCACGCGTCATGATCGATACGTCGGTGGCGGCCTCGATCGGATGGCCTTGGTGTACGCGACCGCCCACGCCCGAATATTCGCCTTCGGAGTTCTCACGCACGATCACCCAGTCGAGATCGTTGGGTCCGCAACGTTTCAGGGGAGCGTCGATGCCGGGCAGGATGCGCGTGGGACGCACGTTCGCATACTGGTCGAAGCCCTGGCAGATTTTCAGGCGCAGACCCCAGAGCGTGATGTGGTCGGGCACGTCCGGGTCGCCCGCCGAGCCGAACAGGATGGCGTCCTTGTCGCGCAGGGCATCGAGTCCGTCGGCGGGCATCATCACGCCGTGGGCGCGGTAGTAGTCGGCGCCCCAGTCGAAATCCTCGAACTCGAAGGCGAAACGCTGCGTCGTGCGCGCGAGGGCTTCGAGCACCTGCTGGCCGGCCGGAACGACTTCCTTGCCGATGCCGTCGCCGGGAATGGTTGCGATGCGATAGGTCTTCATGGTGCGGTCCTGGGACAAAGTGGTCGTGGTGAAACCACTTTACCGAACTGGCGGTTCAGAAACCGGCGCTATACTCAAAGCATCTTTAACCTGAATTCACAAATTGAACCATGACCCGTACCGCGAGCGAGACCGTGCAGCCCGGCGATCTGGGCTTTTTCTCCACGCTCGCGGCGTCGGGCAGCCTGAGTGCGGCGGCGCGCGAACTGGGGCTCACGCCGGCCGCCGTGAGCAAGCGCCTCGCGCAGATGGAACAGCGCGCGGGCGTGCCGCTCGTGAACCGCACGACGCGGCGCATGACGCTCACGCCCGAAGGCGAGGTGTATCTGGAGCACGCGCGCCGCATCCTCGACGAAATCGACGAACTGGGCGAACTGCTGGGCGGATCGAAAACGCACCCGAAAGGGCTGCTGCGCGTGAACGCGACGCTGGGCTTCGGGCGCAGTCATATCGGCCCGGCGATCTCGCGCTTCGTGCTCGCGTATCCGCAGGTGGAAGTGCAGTTGCAACTCTCGGTCACGCCGCCGCCGCTCACCGATGATTCATTCGACGTGTGCGTGCGTTTTGGCGAGCCGCCCGATACGCGCGTGATCGCGCGGCGGCTTGCGTCGAACCGGCGACTGCTGTGCGCGGCGCCCGCTTATCTGGCGAAGCGTGGTGCGCCGCTCACGCCGCACGATCTGGCGAAGCACAACTGCATCGGAATCCGCCAGGGCGACGAAGCCTATGGCGTGTGGCGTCTCACGAACGAGCGGGGCGCCACGCGCAAGGCCGAGTCGATCCGTATCCACGGCAACCTGACGACCAACGATGGCGAGATTGCCGTGAAATGGGCGCTGGACGGCCACGGCATCCTGATGCGGGCGGAGTGGGACATCAACGAGTATCTGGCGGATGGTCGGCTCGTGGCCGTGCTGCCCGACTACGAGACGCCAGGCGCCGATATCTACGCCGTCTATGCCCAGCGGCATCAGTTGTCGACGCGTATTCGTGCGTTCGTCGATTTTCTTGCCGGTGAGTTGGGCGGCACGCACCCACGTTAGTGAATGCATTGAGCGCATGGACGGCCGATACGCCATGCTCGCGCCTGCATAGACTACATGGACGCGCGGGTATGGGTTAGGCGCGCACATCTGGCTATCGTTGTCTCCACGTAGCGAGACTCGCATCAGCGCGAGCCGCGCCGCGACGATACCCACGATCCAGGAGACAAGAACATGACGCAAGCCCAGCTTGCCGCGCTCACGCGGCCACGTCAGCCGGCCATTCCCCGCCACTGCACGTTCGACGCCCACGACTGGGAAATCCTCAGCCGCTACTGGCATCCCGTTGCGTTCGCAACGGACATCAAGGACAAGCCGGTCTCCGTCACGCTGCTCGACGAAGCGCTGGTGGTGTATCGCACGCAAGGCCGCATCGTCGCCGCGCGCGACGTCTGCCCGCACCGCGGCGCGCCGCTGAGCCAGGGCTGGGTCGAGAACGGCAACCTGGTCTGCCCGTATCACGGCCTGGCTTACGAGGCGACTGGCAAGTGCGTGCGCATTCCTTCGCAGCCCGAAGGACCGATTCCCGAGCGCCTGTGTTTGACCACCTATGCCGCGCAGGAAGCGTATGGCCTCGTCTGGGTGTCGCTCGGCGGCGGCGAAGTGCCCTTGCCCGAATTCCCCGCATGGGACAGCGAAGGCTATCAGCAGATCCTGCCGCCTTCGATCGACATTCACGCCTCGGCGGGACGTCAGACCGAAGGCTTCATCGACGTCGCGCATTTCGCCTGGATCCATCACGACAGCTTCGCCGATCGCGGCAATCCCGTGGTGCCGCAATATACCGTCGAGCGCCGCCCGAACGGCCTGCGCGCGGAATACGTGAGCACGGTCAGCAATTTTCCGAAGTCGATGCAGCACCGCGCGCCCGAGGGCTATCTGTGGCGTCGCATCTTCGAAGTCGATGTGCCGTTCTTCGCGCGCCTCACGGTGCACTTTCCCGAGAACGGGCGGCTGGCGATTCTCAATGCCGCGAGCCCGGTCTCTGCGCGGCACACGCGCCTGTTCGTGCCGATTGTGCGCAACTTCGATCAGGACCTGCCGCTCGACGACGTGTACGAGTTCAATCGCCAGGTGTTCGAGGAAGATCGCGCGATCGTCGAACTGCAATGTCCCGAAGATCTGCCGATCGACCGTTCGCAGGAGGCACCGATTCTCGCTGACCGTTCTTCCGGCGCCTATCGCCGTGCACTGGGCGAGATCGGTCTTGGCAAGTCGTACGTGCGTTGAAATGAAGGCGCTGAAGCAAAGAGGAGTACGAACATGAAAATCTGGGAATGCGTGATTTGCGGCTTCCGCTACGACGAGGCCCAAGGAATTCCCGAAGCCGGCATCGCGCCGGGCACGCGCTGGGAAGACGTACCGGACGACTGGATGTGCCCGGACTGCGCGACGGGCAAACACGACTTCGAAATGCAGGTGGTGGCATGACACAGACCGCACAATCGGACGATCAACAGGACCCCATCGTGATCGTCGGTACCGGGCTCGCGGGCTATACGGTCGCGCGCGAACTGCGCAAGCTCGACGCCGAGACGTCCGTGCTGATCGTGAGCCGCGACGATGGCCGCTTTTATTCAAAGCCCGCGCTCTCAAACGCATTGGCGACGCGCACCGCACCGCATGATCTGGCGCGCTTCGACGCGCAGGCGATGGCGCAGCAGTTGAACGCGCGCGTCTGGACGCATCGGCAGGTCGAACGCATCGTGGCGCACGAGCATGCGATCGTCGTCGATGGACAGCGTTTGCGTTATCGCGCGTTGGTGCTGGCAACCGGCGCGGACCCACGGCGCGTGCCGGTGGATGGCGATGGCGCGGCCGATGTGCTGTCCATCAACGACCTCGGCGATTACTCGCGTTTTCGCGAGCGGCTGGCGGCGTGCCGCTCGGTGGCGCTGCTGGGCGCGGGGCTGATCGGCTGCGAATTCGCCAACGATCTGCTGGCGGCGAATTACGCGGTGACGCTGATCGACCCCGCGCCCGTGCCACTCGCTCGACTGCTGCCGCCTGAGGCGGGTGAGGCGTTCGCGAGTGCGCTGGCCGCGGCTGGCGTGGACATGCGGCTTGGGCGCGGCGTGCAGTCGATCGTGCGGCGCGATGAGGGCTATCGGCTGACCTTGAGCGATGACAGCACGCTCGACGCGGATCTCGTCGTATCGGCTATCGGCCTTGCGCCGCGCACGTCGCTCGCGAGTGCGGCGGGTTTGCAGATCGAAGGCGGTATCGCCACCGACGCGTGGTGCCGCACGAGCGCGCCGGATGTCTACGCGCTTGGCGATTGCGCGGCCATCGAAGGCCGCGTGCAGCCCTACGTGCTGCCGATCATGCACGCGGCGCGCGCGCTCGCGCAGACGCTCAGCGGCACGCTCACGCGAGTGGCGTTTCCGGTGATGCCTATCGTCGTCAAGACGCCGGCCGTGCCCGCTGTGGTCGTGACGCCCGACGGGCAGCAGGGACGCTGGAGCGTCGAAGCGGGGACCCACGATAGCGCCCATGCAGTGCGCGCGATCTGCGCGGACGACGCAACGCAGCGCATGAGCGGCTTCGCGCTGCTGGGCGCGGCGATCGCCGAAAAGGCTGCGCTACTGAAGGCCATGTCAACCGGCGGCTAATATCGATTCGGATGCCGAATCGAATTGTGTGCCGCATGCCACGGCGCGCGTGCTCTTCCGTCTGACTCCGACAGGCAGCTTCGGCTGACCGACCCCTGTCGCGCTCACGTAGCGGCGCTCCGCCCATCTTCCTGTCTACGGGCCGTCGATACGAGGCGTTTCGCACCGCAAATCACGCTTGCGGTGCTTTTTTCATTGCATCAGCGCTTTAGTGGACGAGACCCTTTGCGACGCCCGCCACCAGATGGCGCAGCCAGACTGCCGCCGCGCTGCGATGCGTGCGATCGTGCCAGAGCTGGTAATAGGTGAGCGCACGCGGCTCGCCGGGCAAAGGCTCGATGCGCAGCGGCAGCAGATTGCAGTAATGCGCTGCGAGCGCCCGTGTGGTCGTGAACAGGAGGTTCGAGCGCATCAGCACATAGGGCGCCATGCCGAAGTAGGGCAGCGTGGTGGTGACGTTGCGCGAAAGACCATTGCGCGATAGTTCGGCGTCGATCGTGCCCAAGCCGGTGGCATTGTGCGTCGTCACGGCCAGATGCTCGGCTTCTTCGTAGACGGCCTGATTCAGGTTGCCGGGCTTGATCGGATGCTGCGTGCGCATCAGGCAGACGAGATCGTCCTTGCAGAGCGGCTGCAAATGCAGATGTTCGGGCGGCGTGCGCCAGTTGCCAATCACCAGATCGAGCGTGCCGCTTTCGAGGCCGTGGCCGTAGCCGCCGTCGACCATCATCAGATGCTGGAACTCGATGCGCGCGCGCGGCGCCTGCGTATGGAAAGCGTCAACGATGGCGGGGAGGAAGAACACATCGAGATAGTCGGGCGAGCCGATCAGGAACGTGCGCCGCGTGGTGGCGGGGTCGAAGGCCGTGGTCGGGTTGAGGATCGCAGCGATGCCCGCGAGCGCTTGTGCGGCTGGCTCGATCAGCGTGAGTGCGTGGCTGGTGGGCACCATGCGGCTACCGCTGCGCACGAGCAACGGGTCGCCCGTCATGGCTCGTAGCCGCCGTAGCGCGACGCTTACGGTGGGTTGCGATTGGCCAAGCAGCGCCGCGGTGCGCGAAACGCTGGCTTCGGTGATGAGGGTGTGGAGGACCTTGAGCAGATAGGAGTCGATGACTTCCCGGGACATGCTAACCGCCGATGTTGTTGAGACCTATGCTTGATGTATACGTGGGGATATATCGGGGCGTCAATTTGGGGGATTTACCGGGGGGGGCGGGGAGGCTTGGTGGGTGGGGGTTATAACGCGAGGCGCATCTACGATATGTTGGTTTGGGCATGGTGGTTTTGGCACTTTCTTATGATTGAGCACGGTGGGCAGCGTGGGGCTCGCATAACTGGTGCTCGCGCCAGCGAACGATGTGCGGGCTTCTGGGGCCGTTCTTGCTCAAAGACGCCATCGACGCTCCTTCGGTAACCGCACGAGTTTCGCGTGAGGCGGAATCCACGGTCGAGCAATCAAAATCAACACCGTTGCGGTCGCGTATTGAACCGGATATCGCTGTCTAGTCCACCTGCCTTGGATGTCTCACAATGCGTTGCCCCTGAATCGCTTCGCACGCTTATATCCGCTGGTAGACAGCGTTAATTGTCAATTCTGGTCAAAAGTTCATCTCAAAAATTGTATCCGGCCCTTGTCAGGTGTAGATATATGCGCTCAACAGTTGTGCGCGCAACGGGGCACGACGTCTGGCAGGGCACGCCCGCACTCGGGCCTCCGGCCTCGAAAAAAGCAGAATGAACGACATGACGCAGCCGTATCAACCTCTCGCCGACCCGCGCCTGCTTGACTACTACATCAGCGAACTGCTCTACATGCGCGCGCTTGCGCAGGAATTCGCGCAGCAGCATCCAAAGATCGCGGCACGTCTGGGCATGCAGGCTGAAGAGATCGGCGACCCGTACGTCGAGCGCCTGGTCCAGGCATCATCTTTTGTTAGCGCGCGTATGCAGATACGCATCGATGCGGCGTTTCCTGAACTGCTGCAGCCGATGCTGGAAACGGTCTATCCAAACTACGTCCGGCAGACGCCCTCCATCGGGGTGGCCCGTTTGTATCCGGGGCACGAAAGCGGGCACCTCGGCCAGGGTTTTCTCGTTCCACGCGGCACGGCCTTCACCTCACACACGCCCGCTGGCGAAAACACCCCCTGCATTTTCCGCAGCAGCCAGGACGTGACGGTCTATCCACTGCGGATCAGGCACGCGCGGGTAACGCGGATTCCCCCTGACATCCCCTCGCTTGACCTCTACGTGGCGGACGGCCAGTCTGTGCACGGCGCGGTACGCCTCACGCTCGAGACGACCAACGGTGCGCCTGTCGCGGCGCTGGAGGATCTGGACCGCTTGCCCCTGTATCTCGCCGGGCACGAGCGAATTGCGTCACACCTGTTCGAACTGATCCACGCTGCGGGCATCGCTACGATCATGGCCGCGCCGGGGCGGTTCGCGGATGGACCTCTTCATGGTGTCGCGCGTGGTGCGGTGGTCCATGAAAGTATCGCCCCGGATCAGGCGGTGCTGCCCGACGTCCCGCGCAGGCTTCACGGGCATGGACTCATGCAGGAGTACTTTGCATGTCCCGCACGCTTCTGGTTCTTCGCGCTGACCGGGCTTGCCCCGGGCCTGAAGGCTATCGAAGGCAACGCCGTCGAGATTGTCATCCTCCTTGACCGCGTGCCCGGGACGTTGATTGATACGGTGGATGCGTCGCATTTTTCGCTCTTCTGCACGCCGGTCGTGAATCTCTTTCCGATGCGCACGAAAAACCTTCCGGTTGACCCGCAACAGCCTGAACACCGGCTCGTGCCGGTACCCGACGCGCCCGCCAACTTCGACCTGCGCTCAGTGGAAGTCGCGCACGGCCAGGTCTCCGACGAAGGCAGTGAAGAGGTGCGGTTCGAACCCCTGGACAGCCCGCTTGGCGCAGGTGGCTCCGGTGAAGGACATTACTTCATCCTGCGTCGCAAGCCGAGCCTGGCTCAGGGCGGTGGCCGGCAGTACGGCACACGTCGCCCCTTCACCGAGACGCAGACCTTTATTTCGCTGGTGAACGGCAAGGATCGGCCCGATGACAGCGGTATCCGTTTCCTGTCGCTCGATGCATGGCTGACCAACCGGGATCTTCCGTCCCTGCTTGAATGCAATGGCCTCGACGATCTCACGCTTGCTGGATCCAGGCCGGTGTTGGGCATTGGCATTGTGCGCTTGCCATCAGCCCCGAAGCCGCCGCTTGCGCACGGCGATCTAGCTTGGCAACTGATGAGTCAGCTCAAGCTCGACTACCAGATGTTCGATGACCGCTACGACGAGCCGCATCCGGGCGAAGGCGTGCGCCGCCGCCTGCGACTGTTCGTGACACCGGACGCCGGTGCCCTTGGGAGGCAGGTCGAAAGTCTCGTGAGCGCGACGGCAACGCCGGTCAACGAGATGCTGCCCGGCAACGGCCCGATCGTGTTCGGGCGCGGCATCGAATGCGAATTCACTTTCGATGAAAGCGGCTTCGACGGGATGAGCCCCTATACCCTGGCGCTGGTGCTGGAGCACTACGTCGCGCGTCACGTCTCGATGCATTCGTTCACGACCACCGTGCTGCGTTCGAAACAGCGCGGCCTGATCGCCCGGTGGCCGCCGCGCATGGGCACACGCGAAGTTGCCTGACTTTCTTTCCTGATCGACCACGGAGCACCGCATGTCATGGCTTGACCAACCCCGCACGCTGGAGATCGTCAGCACGGGCCTGCCGAAGTGGCGGGATGAATGCCTCTTCACGGTATCGCGTCTTAAGGGCACCGAAAAGCTCGGCAGGTTATACGACTACACCGTCGAAGTCGCGACGAGGAGCGACCCCAGTCTGAGCGTGGAAGAAGCGAAGGCGCTCGTGGAGGTGGACAAGCTGGTGGGCACGCAGGTGACGGTGAAAATCGCCATCGAAGGCAGCGGCACGTACGAGACGGGAGGAGCGGGCCAGTCGGTCAACATCGGCGCGGACGTGCGTGAGATCACTGGCCTGATCGTCTCGGCAGAGTGTGTTGGCGCGGATACGCGGCGCGCGTTCTACCGGCTGCGGATTCGCCCCTGGCTATTTTTAGCGACCCTCAACCAGGACAGCCGGATATTCCAGGACCTCACGGTCAAGGAGATATCCGAAACGATCCTGAAGAAGTACCCGTTTCACTACGAACTGCGCCTCGCCGGTCCCGGCTTCGGGCGAGCGTATCCGAAGCGCGACTACCAGAGAATGTTCTGGGAGAGTGACTGGGGCTATCTCAATCGCCTGTGGCAGGAATGGGGCATCACGTTTTTTTACGATGGACCGACGCTGGTTCTGTGCGATTCGACCAGCGCCTACAAGAAGCACGGCCCCGCGTATGAAACGCTGCGATACCTGGACCGTGACGGCCAGCGTATCGACGAGGAACACGTCTACCAGTTCGAGATTGCGCGTGCCCTGACCACGGGCAAGGTCAGCGTGACCGACTACGACTATATGCAGTCGCGCGCGAACCTGGCCGCGAAGGATTCCGACTACCGCGAGCGCGCGAACGACAACATCGAGCACTACGCCTGGGGAGATTATTCGCAGCCGCTGGCCGGAGCGATGGGCGTTTATGCGAAGCCGAACGAGGTGGACTTCGAGGGCGAGCACCTGGCACGGGTGCGGCTGGAGGCCAGGCGGGCGAAGAGCCTGCGTGGCAAGGGGCGCGGCAACATGCGCGGGCTGCGGGTGGGCCATACCTTCCATCTCGAAGAGTATCCGCTCGCACTGGGCAACGGCGAATACCTCGTGACCTCGACGAAGATCGAGATCGTCAACAACGACACGGTGACGAACCGGGGCGCGCTGCAACGACAGTACACCTGCGAGACACAGTTCACGGTGCAGCCCGCCAACACGTATTTCCGCACGCCACAGAAAGCGAAGAAGCCGCGCTCGCACGGTGAGGTGGCGGTTGTGACGGTGTATTCGGATTCGAAGATCTGGACCGACAAGTATGGCCGCGTGAAGGTCTGGTTCCCCTGGGACCGCGAAGGCAAGCAGGACCAGGATTCGAGCTGCTGGGTGCGGGTCTCGTCGCCGTGGCAAGGCGCGAACTATGGGGCGATCTACATTCCGCGTGCGGGCCACGAGGTCGTCATTGGTTACCACGACAACGACCCGGACAAGCCCTATATCGCGGGACGGCACGTGAACCAGTTCCACGAGCCGCCGTGGCCACTGCCCGCCAACCAGGCGCTCTCGGGCTGGATGAGCGAGGACCTGGAGGGGCCGACGACGAACAGCGTTGTTACGGATGACACGCCGGGCAAGCTCCAGGTGCAGGTGGCGAGCGACCATGCGGCCTCGCGCCTCGTGCTGGGCAGCAACACGCGCATCGACCGGCGCAAGGGGCGCAGCGAGGCACGCGGCGAAGGGTTTGAACTGGCGACCGAGGCGCATGGTGTGGTTCGAGCCAATCGGGGCATGCTGGTGACGACTGAGACGCGCTCGGGTGCAACGCAGCCCGTGAAGGACATGGGCGAGACGATTGCGCGTCTCGATGAGGCCCGTACTTTGCACGACAACCTTGCGGGACAGGCGCAGGCCAATGGGGCACAGGATTCCGGGGCGGACCAGAAAGCCGTCGCTGCCGCGATCAACGCGCAGAACTCGGCGCTGAAGGGAAAACCCGGCGCGGGCAAGTTTCCGGAATTCGCCCAGCCCCACCTGACCCTCGCGAGTCCCGCCGGTATCGAGTCTTCCACGGCCGGAAGCACCCATGTGGCGAGCGGCGAGCATTTTGCGATCACGAGCGGCGCCAATGTTTCCATGGCGGCAGGCGGGTCGTTCTTCGGTACCTTTGGCAACAAGTTGCGCATGACAGTCCAGAAGGCCGGCATGTGGCTCGTTGCGGTATCCGGTGATATCGACCTGCGGGCGTTAAAGGACAGCATCAACCTCCTGGCAAAGCTGAACGTGAGCGTAACGGGCGAGAAGATCACGATCCGGGCAAAGCAGGAAGTCGAGATCCAGGGCGGAGGTAGCTTCACTCGCTGGAGCGCCGGGAAGATCTACAGCGGCACGTCAGGCGATTTTGAGGTTCACTCCGCAGGCCGCTTGTTTACTGGGCCGGTCTCCACGACGCCGCCGACGCTTCCTCTCTCAACGCCTGGTAATCAGGAACTGCATTTCTCGTTGGGCGCACTGTCGAACGACTCTGCCGCCCGCGTGGCCGGGGAACCCTACGAACTGTACCGTGGCAATACGCTGATCGACAGTGGCGTAACCGACGACTACGGGCGCGTGGTGGTGAAAGACCACCAACCGGGTACCAGGGCATATTGCGTCAGGCTGTGCCACGGCGGCCAGTACGACCTGAACGTCAAGGACGCTCTCAATCCCGATGCCGATCATATCGACCAGCTCAGCAGCCGCGGCGTTCGTCCCGCCTGATGCCTTGCCAAGAAAGAAGGAATGCTAACCATGTCAAACTTGCCGACACAGAACCCCGTTGATGTTGCCATTGCCGAAGCTGGCCGCGAGGCGCAGGGATCGCTTCAATGGCTGTTAGAAAAGAAGACATGCCCGGACGCCCCCGATATTACGGAAGGCAATGATCTAAAGCTTTTCATCTGTGGAGAGCAGGGCTTTGCCCAGTTGTCGGAAGACCTGCTCGCTGCCAAAGCTACCGTAGACATCATCTGCTGGGGCTTTGACCCGGGCATGGAGCTGGAGCGCGGATCCGGTGGGTGGTCGCGGGGCATGACATACGGACGATTGCTCGAATATCTGGCCGAACAAGGAGTGAGGGTGAGGCTGCTGCTCTGGTTTGATCCGGTGGCGTCCAGGAAGCAGAACAGTATGCCGGGCTATACCGATGTGCCCGTTAATGGGTTTCTGAGCCCTGTCCAATGGAAGGTTCAGGGTGATGACCCCTACAACAACAAGGAACGCCACGAGTGGTGCAAGGCATGGTGGCAACGGCAAGGGGTGAAAAATGATCGTGTTCTCGCAACCAGAGTGCAGTATCCATTCAACCTCCAGATCGTGCTCCGAAACATCGAGTCTCAGGACGTCAAAGCGTTGCTGGCGGCGGACATCAAGGAGGAAGATCCACCCGACTCGAGCTGGCTTAATCCAGTTGATGAAGCCGGCCTGCTGTGGAACTACCCGACGCATCACCAGAAACCCGTCCTGATCGACTATGCGCACGAAGGCGGGAGCAAGGCAGTGGGATTCGTGATGGGGCTGAATTCCGTCACGGACTTCTGGGATACGGCGGAGCATCCAATCGAAACGGATCGGCGCGAGAGCGGGGCAAAATCCACCCGGAAGGACGAGACAGATCACGAACACAAGAGCGACTTTGGAGCCGGAAATCAGGATGATGCACAAAAGCTAGCCATGATTCATGGTGCTGACTATACGTCCTTGCGCCCCTACCAGGACTATGCCTGTCGCGTCGTAGGGCCAGCCCTCAAACGGCTTCACCAGAACTTCGAGAAAAGCTGGAACAAGTTCGCTCCACTGGAGTGGAGGACGTCGGCTAACGATAACGACCCGCTGCCGCCGAAGATCCCCACGCTGGCCAAGGACCCCTCACAGCAGGTCCAGATCGTGAGGACGCAGGCCGCCGAGCGCGAGAAGACGATAAAGAAACTCTATTTCCAGGCGACAAGCGTCGCACGGAACTACATCTACATCGAGAACCAGTATTTCTTCTACCCGGAATTTGCCCGTCATCTGAAGAAAGAGCGGCAGAAGTTCTGCGACGCGTGGGCACGTCTGGCTAAAAAGCCGATGCTCCAGATGCCGAACCTGCACCTGTTCATTGTGATTCCCCATCCGGAGGACGACGGGATGGTGCCTCGTACGTTCGACACACTGACTGAACTGGGCGCAAGTGATGCGATGCCTGCACAGGCAGGGCTGATCGATTCGGGGAAGACCAGTCAGAATTACGGAAAGCACTCCAAACAGGGCACGTACTATACGACCTTTGAGGACGAGATGGGTAATCCGGTCAGTGTGCCCCACACCCATCCGGTGCTGGATCGCCCCAGCGTAGACGAGCTGGAAAAGTCGTTGGGACTGAAGGTTAGTGTGGCGCGACTCTGCACGAGTGGATCAGTTAGCGGAAAGATGGCCTATCGGGAAATCTATATTCATTCAAAGCTGATGATCATTGACGACGTTTTCTTTACGCTCGGCAGCGCCAATTTGAATCAGCGCAGCATGTCGGTGGACAGCGAGATCAATATTGCGGCTACAGGTGTGGAGCATGCTACCGCGTTGCGCGGCAACGTGTTTGGGATGCATTCGGGGGGCGATATCAATGGTGACGGCGGTCGGAACGCGATGCCGCAGATCTTTCGGAACTGGGAGAATCGGATGCAAGGGAATTACAAGAAATGGAAAGCGGGGAAAGAAAAATTGAAAGGATTTCTGTTGAAATTCGAAGACCAGCGGTCCACTACGATCAAGCATGCTATGAATGCGATACCTGCCTCCACGGACAATCAGGTCGAACTGGCATGAGGCTTGTGTTCACTCGTTTCATGATCGGCTTGTGCGCTGTCCTTGTCGTGATGCAGTCTGCTCTTGCAGATTCCCCCATTCATCAACTGATCACCGCCATGTCCAGTTCCGATCTGCCCCGTTATACGAAGCTGCCGCTGTTTGCGCCGCACCGCAAGGACTTCATCTGTGCCTATCAGGACCAGCATCTGCCGTCTGTCGATCCGCAGGCCAACCTGTGGTTCCAGCAGGCGCTTGCGCTTGAGCTTGATCCAAATACCTACTGGAAAGACAAGGACTGGCGAAAGATCTACCAGCTTTACCAGCAGGCGGCTGAGCGCAACCACTGGAAGGCAATGCTCAATCTTGCGAGCCTGATCCTGGGTCAGTACCCGGTCCCCGAGAAACAACCGGAAATGGCGATCCGCTGGGTAGAGAAAGCGATGCAATTAGGGGTGCCCGATGCGTGGGACACGATGGGTGTCTATCACATGAAAGGTATTGTCAAGGGCGGGGACGCCACGAGTGCCTATGCTTTTTTCCAGAAAGCGGCAGATATGGGCAGCCCGTCGGCGCAAGCATTCCTGGGCGCAGCGCTTAATGCCGGCTGGGACAATCCTAGTAGCGGATTCTGGGCGAATATGCCGGTTGCGACCAAAATGCTCGAATGTTCCTTGGCTCAGGGTTACGGCGATGCAGCGGACGAACTGGAGTTTATCTATGCCGCTGACAAGACGCCTGAGGCCAAACTTCGTGCGGTTAAGGTTCTACAGGACGGAGTAAAACTCGGTAGTGCGAAGTGTGCGAGCCTTCTTAGTAGTCAATTTGACGGCTTGGATATGACCAATGGCGATAGTCTTGTAGGGAACATTGATAAAGCGCGGGCTGATCGCTACGGTAAGATCAGTGATGTTCTGGAGTGGTACCAAGGAACCCTGAAACTGCCGAATTTAGACAAAGTGTTGCCGCTCCCACCCGCTCCTTTGCCCAAATGGGACGGTGATGTGGAAACGCTGATTGACGCCGCAAAGGCCGTGACCTCACCCGTGAAGTCCCCGGCCAGCGCGCCGCACCCCGATCCCCGGTCGGCTTTGATCAAATCCGGTCTGCTACGTTCGCTTTCGGACGGGCCGCACCCGTTGCGCTGCGATGGCGGGCGCAAATGTCCGCAATCGGGTATCTGGGCGGCTCAGGTGGCCGTAACTCATCCCCTTGCCGCGCTCTATAACCGCTGGGACCGGCAGGCGTTCGTTGAGAAAGGGGCGAGCTTTCCCGATCCGCGACAACAGCATCTGGACATATCAGTGCACGACGTTCGCTGGACCTGGCTGGGCAGCCCCAACCGGATTCGGGTCGCAGATGTATACGAGATTGCCCTGTAGGACGTGGTATGAGACTCGTGTTCGTCAGATACTTGGTTGGTTTTTGCCTTGCGCTTGTCATGGTGCAGGCCGCTTTTGCAAATTCCACTATTCATCAATTGATTAGTGGTATGTCCAGTTCCGATCTGCCCCGTTATACGAAACTGCCGCTATTCGCACCGCACCGCAAGGACTTCATCTGCGTTTATCAGGACCAGCATCTGCCGCTTGTCGATCCGCAGGCCGACCTGCGGTTCCAACAGGCGCTCGCGCTCGAACTTGATCCCAATATCTACTGGAAAGACAAGGACTGGAGAAAAATCTACCAGCTTTACCAGCAGGCGGCCGAGCGTAACCACTGGAGGGCGATGCTCAATCTGGCGAGCCTGATAGTGGGTGAGTACTCGGTCCCCGAGAAGCAACCAGAAATGGCGATCCGCTGGGTAGAGAAAGCGATGCAGTTGGGGGTGCCCGATGCGTGGGACACGATGGGTGTTTATCACATGAAAGGTATTGTCAAGGGCGGGGACGCCACGAGTGCCTATGCTTTTTTCCAGAAAGCGGCAGATATGGGCAGCCCGTCAGCGCAAGCATTCCTGGGCGCAGCGCTTAATGCCGGCTGGGACAATCCGGGGAGTGGGTTCTGGGCTAATATGCTCGTCGCTACCAAAATGCTCGAATGTTCCTTGGCCCAAGGTTACGGCGATGCAGCGGACGAACTGGAGTTTATCTATGCCGCTGACAAGACGCCTGAGGCCAAACTTCGTGCGGTTAAGGTTCTACAGGAAGGAGTAAAACTCGGTAGTGCGAAGTGCGCGAGCCTTCTAGGTAGCCAGTTTCGTGGTATGGGTATGAGCGGAGGAGATAGTCTCGTCGGCTATGTCGATAAAGCACGAGCTGAGCGCTACAGTAGGATCAGTGAGATTTTGAAATGGTATGAAGGCACGTTGAAGCTCCCCAATCTGGACAAGGTGTTGCCGCTCCCACCCGCTCCTTTGCCTAAATGGGACGGTGATGTGCAAACGCTCATCGACGCGGCAAAGGCTGTCACTCCACCCGTGAAGTCCCCGACCAGCGCGCCGCACCCCGATCCCCGGTCGGCTTTGATCAAATCCGGCCTGCTACGTTCGCTTTCGGACTGGCCGCACCCGTTGCGCTGCGATGGCGGGCACAAATGTCCGCAGTCGGGTATCTGGGCGGCTGGGGTGGCCGTAACTCATCCCGTTGCCACTCTCTATAACCGCTGGGACCGGCAAGTGTTCGTCGAAAAAGGGGCGAACTTTCCGGACCCGCGACAACAGCATCTGGACATATCAGTGCACGACGTTGGGGGACCTGGCTCGACAGCCCCAACCAGATTCACATCGCAGGTGCTTACAGGATTGTCCGGTAGAGCTCTCTGATCTTGATCGACAGGAGAAAGAATGGCACGTCAGATTATCGTCACGGGCGACACGCTCGCCCCTTACGGGGGAGAAGTGATCAGTGGCTCGGAGAAGGACAACATTGACGGACGACAGCCTGCCCGCAAGGGCGACCCGGTGAACTGCACGCAGCACGGCGTCAACCCGATTGCCGAGGGAGATGAATCGACGCTGGTCGACGACAGGCCTGTAGCGCTCGAAGGGCATCACGCCACGTGCGGTTGCACATTGGTGAGCCGGCAACAAACGATGTCTGTTGCGTAGGAAGAAACCACGTGGGCCGGGGTATTTGAGCGTGGAGATGCCTCTTTGCAGTCGGGTTACGCGCGAGCACGGCCCTATTTCAAGACTCGTTCGATATCAAAGTTGTTACCGAAGAATCGCTGCGGCGCCTCTGGGCAGCAGCATGCAGGCGCCGGCGAATGAGCACGTGGATAGTGTCCCTCGACTCCTCGACTGCCTATACTGACGTCAAGGCGAAGCTATCATGGCTATGTTCGAAAGACGCATATGTGAGGCAGCCCCGCCGAGCCTTCGAACCGTGGGTTCGTGATGCCCAGCGTGTTGTGTTGAGAAGCCGAGGCTAAAAGTAGGGGACCTGCACGTCGCGGTGTGCGAGCGGATTGAACCAGTGCGCGAATGGGTAGCGAAGCCCATGCACATCCGACTCGCCGGGTAGTGTCCCGGATTCGCGACAAGGCCGCGCGAGGTCACAATGCCGCGGATGCATGCCATGACGCAGTCGTGCGGACAAAGAACCGTTGCCCAGCCTCGCACACAAAATTGCGGACAGGTCCCGCAACCCTGGCCCCCCAAGTGCGCCCCTAAGCCAACAGATCCTCATAAAACGCCCCAAACGCTCGCGTAGGATGCGCGATCTGAATTTCCAGAATCCACAACCCCTTAGAGGGCACGAGATCGAAATTCCCGAGATCACCGGCCTTATAAATAGCATGAGGAAAATCGCTAACCCGATGCCCCTTGATATCGACATTAAGCCGCCACCCATGCGCCTCGGCCCGCTCGGCAGCATAGGCATAAAGCGCAGCCCCACTACACCCCGTGCTACGCCAATGCGCGGCCACCTCGTCATAAACGGTTTTAGCGGCCTCAGCGCAGCTTCGCATCTCAACATCATCACCAGTCACGAAAGTCGCGCCCGCATCGCCCTCATGCCGATCCCAGACCACGCCCAGATCGACGAAGAAAATATCGTTTTCGCCCAGCACAGGATCGCCCTGCGAACGCTCCTTGAAAGTACGCAGCGTATTCTCGCCAAAGCGAATGAGCACCGGATGCCAGATCCGGTCCATGCCCATCTGCTGGAGAATCGCTTTCCCTTGCGCATTGGCTTCGGATTCGCGCATGCCGGGCTGGATGGCGGCGGCGATCTGCTCGACCGCTTCCCAGGTCTTGACGCGCGCATGTTCCATTGCGACGGGGGAAAACGGTGCGCCTACGGCTTCACGCGTATCGAGGGTATGGCTGTTCACGTGTGGGGCTCCATCGTTAAAGTTATCGCTATCAATATATTTTCGCGTATATATCGAAACTTTGACAACGAGCCTTGCAACGACAGCGCACTCAACCGCCGATGGGCATGCGAAACGTGAAGCGCGTTTCAGCGTCGTTCGAGGCCAGATCGACCGTGCCGCCGTGCGCGCGGGCGATTTCAGCGACGATATACAGACCGAGCCCGAGTCCGCGCTGCTCCTCGCGCACGTCGCCCCGCGTGAACGGCGCAAAGAGTCGCTGGTGCAGCTCGCGTGGAATTGCCGGTCCCTGGTTGCTCACGCTCAGCACGAGGTCGTGATCGTCGGATACACGCACTTCGACTGGCTGATCTTGTGCACCATAAGTGAGCGCGTTCTTCACGAGGTTGGACAGCATGCGCGCCATATAGACCGGATCGGTGGCGACCGGGCGCGTGAGCGAGAGCGCAAGGTCGATGCGGCGCTGCGGATGCGCGAGGCGCAGTTCATCGACGGCATGGCGCAAGGCGGCTTCGAGGCCATCGGGTTTGAGCCGCAGCGGAATGCCATCGACAAGACGGCTGCGGCTCGCATCCGAAATATTGTCGATGAGCGCGCTCATGTGGCTCACGCTGCGGCCGATGGTTTCGGAGATCGCGCGTTCGCGCTCGTCGAGTTTGGCGAGCCGCAGCAAGCGCGCGCCCGCGCCGATGGCCGCGAGCGGATTGCGCAGGTCGTGGCCCAGTACGGCGATCGCCTGGATGGCGTCGATGTCGCGCGGAAGATCAGAACCGGTGGCCGGTTCGTTGCGTGCGCCACCATTTGCCGCCAGATCCGACGCCGCGCTGCGCAGCACGAACTGGTGACGATCGAGCATGCCGCGCGTCTCAATCGCGTCGATACCATCGTGCCGATAGCTGCACATGCAGATGAGCCGGCGTCCGCGCACCATCTCCTGCACGTTCGATTCGTAGTCGAGGAAATCGTCCCACTGGCCCTTGCCCACCCACGCGCAGTTACCATTGGTGCGCAAGCCGCGATAGCCGGCCGCCAGCGCCTCGCGCTCCAGTTCCAGAAGTCCCGCGACGAGCGTCTGCGGTTGCAGCGCCTCGTCCTTGGCATAGAAGGCCTGTGAATCCTTGATTTCGATCTGGCCTTGGCGCTCGCGCGCCTCCAGATCGGGCACGACAGCACGCAAGGCCGCGCGGGCGTCGTCGGCGCTCAAGGGCGCGTCGGTCACCCACAGGCAGCGTTCGTGATTGGCGAGGCCCGCCTGGAAGTAGGGGACGAGGATGTCGCGCAGATCGTCGGCCGAGTGATAAAGCTGGCCGATATGGCTGCCCCACGAGAGCAGCGGCAGCGACGCGATGCCCGAAGGCGCGTGGGCTTGGACGGTTTCTTCTTGCATGAAACGACGGAGTAAGGAGGCGTGCCATCCGCGATGGCGTCGATCCGGCGGCGCGCGACCGCCGGAGCACCGCTCAATATACTCCGTCTGCTTGCGCTAGCGCGCTGGACGGCGCGCTTTCTGCCGCTTTAGCCGCGCTGCATCGGTAAATATTGCCTGTCTGACGCAGCGCGGTTGCAGCGATGCTGGCTCGGACCCTAGCGCAGCCGCTCAAGCATCTGGTAGTACCACATGCCCGCAGCAAGCAGCGGATTGCCGATCACATCGCCCATCGGCACGCGAATATGGCGGCAAGCGGCGAAGGTGTCGAAGCGCCCGAGCGTGCCCGTGATCGCCTCGGCCATGATTTCGCCCATGATGTGGCTCGTCGCGACGCCGTGGCCCGAGTAGCCCTGGCAGTACCAGACGTTCTCCGAGAGCTTGCCGAGTTGCGGTATGCGATTGACGACGATGCCCATCGCGCAGGTCCACTGATGCTCGATACGCACGCCTTTGAGCTTGGGAAAGGTCTGCTCGATGGCGGGACGCAACTCGGCGGCGACGTCGCGCGAACTGTGCCCCGAGTAGTTCGCGCCGCCGCCGAACAGTAGCCGCCCATCCGCCGTGGGCCGGTAATAGTCCAGCACGAAGCGGCAATCGTACACGGCCAGTTGCTGCGGATTGATCGTCTTCGCGAGATCGCCGAGCGGTTCGGTCGTCACGATGCCGCCCATCGCCGGAAAGATCTTGCCGCTCAGTTGCCGTTGCGCGAGCTTGTGATAGACGTCGCCCGCGAGCAGGATCTGGTTGGCGCGCAGACGTCCCTTGCTCGTGACGATCGTGGGCGTCGGGCCATGCACGATATCGATCACTTCGGAGTGCTCGAAGAGTCTTGCGCCCAGGCTTTCAGCGGCGCGCGCTTCGCCGATGCACAGATTCAGCGGATGCACGTGCATGTTGCGCAGGTTCTTGAGCGCGCCGATATAGAGATCCGTGTCCAGATGTCGCCGCACACCCGCGCGATCGAGCAGTTCGACCTGGTCGCCCATGCCGCGGCGTTGCGCTTCCTCGCAGGTCGCCTGGAGTTCGCGCAGATGCGACGGTTTCATGGCCGCATGCAGATGGCCGTCGCGCAGATCGCATCGGATGCCGTAGCGCGCCACGCGTTCGCGAATGATGTCGTGGCCGCGCCAGCGCAGCCACCAGATGAAGTCGTCGACGTCGTCGCCGAGCGTCGCGCGCATCTGCTTGCGCATGGCCGCGTCGCCCGAGAGGCTGCCGGTGATCTGGCCGCCGTTGCGCCCGCTCGCGCCCCAGCCGATCTTGTGCGTCTCGACCAGCGCGACCGAGAGACCACGCTCGGCCAGCTCCAGCGCGGTGGCGATGCCCGTGAAGCCGCCGCCGATGATGGCGACATCGGCGCGATGTTCGCCTTCGAGCGTCGGGTAATAGGTTTCGTGGCCGATGGTCGCGGTGTAATAGGAAGGCTCGCGCTCCGGCGCGGCCCGATTGACAGGTATGAGGGGTATGGCTGCGTTCATGAGGAATCCTGTTGAATGGGTGGCATGCATCGGCGGCCATCAGGCCTGATGCAGATACCAGCGCCAATCCTGCTCGCCCACTTCACCCATGAACTGCCGGTATTCGGCGCGCTTGATCGCCATGAAGACCTTGAGGAAACCCGCACCGAATACGTCGCGCGCCCATGCCGAACGTTCGAGCGCATCGAGCGCGCTCAGCCAGTCGGTCGGCAGCAGCGAGGTGGCCTGCGCGTAGCCGTTGCCTTCGACCGGTGCGCCCGGATCGAGCTTTTCGCGCACGCCGTAGTGGCAGCCCGCGAGGATTGCGGCGGCCGCGAGGTAGGGGTTCGCGTCGGCGCCGCACACGCGATGCTCGACATGGCGGCTAGGCGCCGGACCGCCCGGCACGCGCAGGCTCACCGTGCGGTTGTCCACGCCCCAGGTGGGCGTGAAGGGCGCGTAGCTGTTTGCCTGGAAACGGCGGTACGAGTTCGCGTTCGGGCAGAACATCAGCATCGAATCGAGCAGGCCGTGCAGCATGCCGCCAACCGCATGACGCAGCATCGGCGTGCCGGCCTTGTCTTCGGAGGCGAAGAGATTCTCGCCACGCTCGTTCGCGAGACTCACATGCATGTGCATGCCCGAGCCCGCGATATCGGCGAACGGCTTGGCCATGAAGCAGGCGCTCATGCCGTGCGCGTTGGCGACGCCCTTGACGATGCGCTTGTAGCGCACGGCCTGGTCCATCGCTTCGAGCGCGGGGCCGTGTTCCAGCGTGATTTCGACCTGGCCCGGCGCGTATTCGGAGATCGCGGTGCGTACCGGAATGCCCTGGTCACGGCAGGCGTCGTAGAGGTCCTTGAGGAACGGCTCGATCTGTTCGAGTTCGCGCAGGCCATAGACCTGGGTCGTGCGCGGGCGGCGGCCGTCGGTGTCGAGTGCCGGTTGCGGGCGGCCTTGCGCGTCGGGGCGCGCGTCGAGCAGATAGAACTCCAGCTCGCACGCCATTACCGGATGCAGACCGTCGGCCTGCAATTGATCGACGATGCGCGCGAGCAACTGGCGCGGATCGGCGACGCCTGCGGGCAGGCCCTGCGTTGGATGCATCTGCACCTGCACGGCGGCCGTCGGCAGCTTGCGCCACGGCAGGCGCACGAGGCTGCCCGGCAGCGGGTAGGCGCGGCAGTCGATATCGCCTACGTCCCAGACGAGGCCGCTGTCTTCGGTGTCGTCGCCGTTGATCGTGAGGTTCATGATGGCGCTCGGCAGCGGGCGGCCGTCGCGATAGACGGCGAGCAGTTCGTCGCGATGCAGCAGCTTGCCGCGCGGCACGCCGGCGGCATCGACGATAAAGAGCTCGAACAGTTCGATGTCCGGATTGTTGGCGAGAAAGTCGAGGGCTTCCTGTTCGGGGGCGAAAGTCGTGGGCATGGTCAGTCTCGTTGCGCTCAGGCATTGGCCGTGCGCGTGCGTGACCCTCCGCGCAGTGCGGACGGATCGTGGATGTCGATCGAAGTACGGGGGCTCGCCTGGATCTGGCGTCAGGCGACGCGGATCAGGCGGTGGATCAGACGACGGCGGCCGGAGGGCGCGCGTGGCGGCAATGGAACTGTGCCCAGAACGCGAGGATCACGTTGAGGAGCGGATTGAGCCGCACCGCCATGACGCGCGCGCACGCGCTCGCCGGATCGGGCGAGTTGCGGGTGCTAAAAGGGCGCGGGGCGGCAGGCATGGTGTCTCGTCAGTCTTGCTGGTTTCAGTCGAAAGTGCTGCGCGATGCGCAACAGCAGGATCGCCTTCTTGCGCAATGCGGATCGTCGGACCATTTTTTTGGCGCTCGATCCGCATGAAGCGCGACGAATTTGCGCATTCAATCTACCAAGGAAGTTTTAGCTTTGCAATGCGTTAAAATTCCTACCTGATTCTGCGCACCCCCAGCGATGCGCCCCTCATCGACCTTATGACCATGCCGAATTCAATACTCGACACCCTCGATTACCAGATCGTCCGTGAGTTGCAGGAAGACGGGCGGCGCGCGTTCCGCGAGATTGCCCGCAACGTCAACGTGCCGGAAGCGACGGTGCGCACGCGCGTCAAACGCCTCCAGGATCTGGGCATCCTGCAAATCCTGGCCTTCACGAATCCCTCGAAGCTCGGTCAGGCCAAGCTCGCGCTGCTGTTCGTCGAGGTCGATCCGCAGGATCACGATCGCACCGTCGATAACCTCGGCCGCTGGTCCGAGGTGAGTTATCTCTCGACCATCCTCGGCGACGCCGATCTGTGCGTGCAGGTGCTGTGCCGCGACGACGAAGGGCTGTTCGCGCTCCAGCAGCGCATTCGCGCGCTGCCCGGCGTGCGCGAGGTGCGCATGATGCACGAGGTCAAGGTCCACAAGATCCGCTTTACGCTGCCGCCCGCCGAGTCGGAAGCGGAGTGACCAGGCGGCGACGCGCTACCGCGCGTCGCGTCGCCAAAATTGTTTTTCATGTCATGTTGCGCAAATAAGACGTAGAGATTTTGCGCATTGCGTGACGCCGGTTGCCCCGATCTGGCGCACGCTGACGGCCTTCCGAAAGCCTGAGCCGTCGCTTTTCCCCGTTTTTTCCCTTTCCCATGGCCGGTGCAAGCCTTGTCGCACCGCGCCTTCTGTCGTCCTCTCGAACCCGTAACGCATATGAAAGTCGCGCTTGCGCAAATACGGTGCATTGCGCACGAGGTTTGCGCATCGCTGTTTTAAATGCGTCGTGAAATGCGCAATGCGCAGCTATTAGGGTTAAAAAGTATACACATGCGCAATTTGCTGGCTTAGGATCCACTCATCGCGTGCTAGCCGCCGTTCAACCCCGACACGAGAGAGATTCCATGCGTACCATGTATTCAGGCCGCGCTCAGGCGCCGGGCCTCAGCCTCGATGGCCCGCGTGCGGGACGGCGCACTCTGGCCGCCTGCACGTCACGTCAAGCCCGCCTTGCACTGTTGGCCTCGCAACCGGGAGCGCCGCGATGAACGCCCATGACGAAGTGATCGCGAGCGCGCCGCTCGCGCCGCAAGGCGCCAACCCCTCGGCGGACACGGAGGCGGCTACGCACGAACTGCATCGCAATCTCACCTGGAAGGACGCGTTCTGGGTCACGAGCGGCGTGCCCGTGGGCGTGCTGTTCACCATCGGCGGCGTGGCCGCGACGATCGGCCAGCCCGCGTGGTTCATCTGGGTGGTGGCGATCCTGATTGGCTTTGCACAGTGCTTCACCTACGCGGAAATCTCGGGCCTCTATCCGCACAAGTCGGGCGGTGCTTCGGTGTACGGAGCATTGGGCTGGGTGCGCTACAGCAAGTTCGTGGCGCCCGTGTCGGTCTGGTGCAACTGGATCGCGTGGTCGCCGATGCTTGCGCTCGGCACGAGTCTCGCGGCGGGCTACACGCTCAGTTGCCTGTTCCCGGCCAACGCGGCGATCAACACGTGGCACCTCACGCTGCTCGATCTGGGCTTCATCACCAAGGGGCTCACGCTGCGCATCAACGCGACCTTCGTGCTTGCGCTGGCTTTCCTGCTGATCGCGTTCAAGCTCCAGCACGCAGGCGCATCGGCAGCGGCGCGCACGCAGCGCATCCTCGGCATCGCCTCGCTCGCGCCGCTGGTGCTGGTCTCGATCGTGCCGATCTTCACCGGCGACATGCCCTCGACCAACTTCCTGCCGATGCTGCCGCTCACGCACGACGCAACGGGCGCCGCGGTGATGGGCCACTGGAACGCGGCGGGCGTGAGCACGGCGATGGGCGCGATGTTCCTCGCCTGCTGGTCGACCTTCGCGTTCGAGACGGCCGTGTGCTACACGCGGGAATTCCGCGACCCGAAGAAGGACACCTTCAAGGCGATCTTCAGCTCGGGCCTGCTGTGTCTGTTCATGTTCGTGGTGGTGCCTATCGCATTCCAGGGCGAACTCGGCCTCAAGGGCATGCTCGCACCCAGCGTGGTGGACGGCTCGGGCGTGGGCGCGGTGATGGCGGGCTTCGTGCACGGCGGCGCGGTGGTGTTCAACGTGATCGTCGTGATGATGGTGCTGTCGATCCTGCTGCTCGTGATGACCTCGATGATGGGTTCGTCGCGCACGCTCTACCAGGCCTCCGTCGATGGCTGGCTGCCGAAGTACCTCTCGCACGTGAACGAACACGGCGCGCCCACGCGGGCGATGTGGACCGACCTCGGCTTCAACGTGGTCCTGCTGTTGATGTCGGACTACATGACGGTGCTCTCGCTCTCGAACGTCTGCTACATGATATTCGTATTCCTGAATTTGCAATCCGGCTGGATTCACCGCCTCGATCGTGCGGAGTGGCCGCGTCCGTATCGCTGCCGTAACTGGGTGCTGGGTCTGGGTGCATTGTGCGGCTTCATCGACCTGGCCTTCGTGGGTGCGGGAGCGAACTTCCAGGGCGAAAACACCTTGCGCAATGGCCTCATCGCGATGGTGCTGATCGTACCGGTGTTCTGCTACCGCCACTATGTCCAGGACAAGGGCCGCTTCCCGGAGTCGATGCGCCGCGATATCGAACTCAAGCACCCGCGTGCCGGCATCCTGCCTTACCTCGCGCTCGCCGCGGCTGTCGCCGTGGTCTGGATCACCGCGAAGCTGACTGTTATTACCTGATGCACCAAGCGTAACTAGAGCGTCTTCTCCATCCCCCGTCTGTCTGTGATGTCCGCGTGCTCCGGCACGCGGCGGGGGACGGCTTGCGCCTTCACTTTCGTAACCTGCGAGTTTTACGATGACGACTCATCCGATCGCCACGCCCAAGTGGACCCAGTGGCCCGACAAGAAATCGACGGCCGTATCGCTGACCTTCGACGTCGATGCCGAGGCCGGCTATCTCGGCGAAAGCCCGAGCTATGCGCGCCGCCTGACCAGCCTTTCCGAAGGGCGCTTTGGCGTGGTGCGCGGCGTGCCGCGCATTCTCGAACTGCTGCGCCGCCACCATATCGCCGCGACGTTCTTCGTGCCGGGCCATACGGCCGAGCGCCATCCGGGATTGGTTGCGCAACTGCTCGATGAAGGCCATGAAGTGGGTCATCACGGCCACATGCATCTGCGCAGCGACAAGGCCACACCGGAGCAACAAGCCGAGGAAATGCACGCCGGTCTCGCGGCGCTCGCCAAAGCGGGCGCGCCGAAACCGGCGGGCTACCGTTCCTCGTCGTGGGAACTCACGCCGGAAACCTTCGACCTCCTGATCGAAGCGGGCTTTCAGTACGACTCCAGCTGCATGGGCGACGACCGCCCGTATCGCGAGACCTGGGAAGGCCGCTCGATCCTTGAGTTGCCCGTGCACTGGTCGCTCGACGACTACCCGATGTTCGGCTGGACCATCGACAACGGCGGCAACTTCAGCGCGCCGCGCACGCTCGTGGACACCTGGCTGGCCGAATACGAATCGGCGCGCCGCGATGGCCGCCACACGACTTTCACGATGCACCCGGAAGTGATCGGCCGGGGCGGTCGCTTCGATCAACTGGAGCGTTTCGTCGAACGACTCGTTGCCGATGGCGATGTCTGGTTCGCACGTCTGGACAAGGTCGCCGAATGGGTCGAACCGCGTCTCGCACGGGAGGCCGCATGAGCACCGTGTTCCGCTCGACGCAGACCGCGCCGCTCGCACGCGGTCGTGAATTTGGCGCGGTGCATGCCGCCAAGGTCCGCACCGGCATCGCCCGCTATCGCGCGCTGTTCGAACGCGCGGCGAAGCGGCCATTCGATCTGGAAGAACTGGGCGCTGCCGCACTCGCGCAGATTCGCGCGTTCGCGCCGCCGCTGCATGACGAAATCGTCGGCATCGCAGAGGGTGCGGAAGTGGATGTGCGCCTCGTCGGCGCGATCAACGCGCGCACCGAAATCCTCGCTTACGTGGGCGCATCGCTGCGCGGCGAGTGCTCGACGGTCGTTCAGGTCGACGCGCACAGCGCGCGTCCCGTCGCCGTGCAGACCTGGGACTGGTATGCGGAATTCGCGGATCAGTGGCTCACCTGGGAGATTCCGCACCCCGATGGCCACATGACGACCACGGTGACCGAGTACGGCATCGTCGGCAAGGCGGGCGTGAACGGGCGCGGGTTGGGCGTGCATTTCAACATCCTGCATCACGAGCGCGATGGCGCAACCATTGGCCTGCCGGTGCACGTGGCCTCGCGCTGGATGCTCGATACCTGCGGTGCGCTCGATGACGCGCTGCGCCTGCTTGCATCGGCACCGGTCTCGGCTTCGTCGTCGCTCACGGTGATCGCCAGCGCCGACGACAGCAGCGCGGCCGTGTCGGTCGAACTGCATCCGGGTGGCCCGGGCTTTGTGTTCCCGGATGCGAACGGTCTGCTGGTTCACACGAACCACTTTCTCGCACCCACTGCGCAAGCCGGCGACACCGAGCCGCTCCAATACCCCGACACGCTCTTGCGCCACGACCTGCTCACGCGCCGCCTCTCGCAACGTGCACGCCTGAGCCCGTTGCAGGTGATCGGCGCGATGAACAACCACTTTGGCGCCACCACGGCCGTGTGCTGCCATCCCGATCCCGCTGCGCCCGAAAGCGGCCAGTACGCGACGCTCGCGACCATCGTGCTCGACGTGGCGGCGGGGCGTCTCGATGCGCTGCCCGGCGGCCCATGCGGTCACGCCCGCTTGCCTGCACACTCGTCCGCAGCCGCTTGACTTTTATTCATTGATGAGGAATCCAAACATGCTGAAACTCAAACGCCTCGACAACATGGACATCCTGACGCCCAACGTCCAGCGTCTGGTCGACTTCTATCACGGCACGCTCGGTCTCGGCTTTTTCCTGCCTTATCAGCCGGAAGAGCATTGGGCCGCGATCGAAATGGGCAACGTCACGCTCTATATCTTCCGCACCGAGGACGAGACGCCTGTCGAGCGCCGCACGGCGGTCAATCTCAAGGACAAGCCGGGTTTCGATTCCTTCGCATTCGAAGTCGAGAGCCTGGATGACGCGATGCAAGCGCTGGAAGGCAAGGTCCAATGGGTGGTGGATGAGCCGATCGAATGGCAGCATCCGAATGGCACGCACTACCGCTATCGCCCGATGTTCGATCCGGACGGCAACATGCTCTACGTGACCGAACCGCACAAGGTGCACGCATGAACGCCCCGGCACGCACGGCGCCCGAAGCGGTGCTGACGCTGGCGGCTGACGCCGGCCGTCTCGCGGGACGCGTCGCGTTCGTGACCGGCGCGGGCCGGGGCGCGGGCCGCGCGCATGCACGCCTGCTCGCGCGTCGCGGCGCGGCCGTGGCGGTGGTCGATATCGACGCAGACGTTGCGCGCGAAACCGCCGCCGAGATCGAAAGCGAAGGCGGCCGCGCGATCGCCATCGCTGCCGATATCACACAGCGCGAGCTCGCCGAACGTGCGATCCACGAGACCGTGGACCGCCTCGGCGCGCTCGACATCCTCGTGCACAACGCGGGCCGCATGTATTCGCTCACCGGTCTCGAAGCCACCGACGACGCCGACTTCGACGCGCTGCTCGAAATCAACGTCCACGCGCCGCTGTTCCTTACGCGCGCCGCGTTGCCTTATCTGCGCCGCAGCCGTGCGCCGCGCGTCATCTTCATCAACTCGCAGTGGGGCCAGGTGCCCGACGGCCACTCGTACGCCTATATGGTCGCGAAGGCCGCGCAACTGGGGCTGATGAAGACGATGGCGAAGGAGTTCGCGGGCGACGGCATCCTCGTGAACGCGGTGACGCCGGGTGCGATTCTCACGCGCATGGTCCCCGAGGAATGCATCGCGGGCGAGCAGGCGGCGATTCCGCTCGGCCGTCTCGCACATCCCGAGGAAATCGCCAGCACGGTGGCCTTCCTCGCTTCCGACGAAGCGGCCTTCATCACCGGTCAGTCGATTGCAGTCAATGGCGGCGCGCTCGTCGTCGGCGCCTGATTTATCCCCTGTTTCAAGAGGTTTTCATGTCCACGCAAGCTTCTCTTCGCATTCAGGCCGAACGCGCAATGCGCCGGCAATGGTTCCCGGTCGCGCGCTCGGCCGATCTGGCGACGCCGCAAAGCGCCACGCTGCTTGGCCAGCGCCTCGTGGTCTGGCGCACGGAATCGGGCCAGGCGGTCGTGCAGGACGCGCGTTGCCCGCACCGCGGCGCTGACTTCTCGCTCGGCAAGGTGCACGGCGAAAGCATCGCGTGCCCGTATCACGGCTGGCAGTTTGCCGCCGAGGGCGGCAAGTGCTCGCACATTCCGTCGCTCGAAGACCAGTGCAAGATTCCGCCCAACGCGGCGATCCACACCTATCCCGTGATCGAACGCTATGCGCACGTCTGGACCGTGCTCGAAGCGCCCGCTACTGAACTGTACGCCCCGGCGCACTGGCGCGAACTCGAACTCGACTGGCTCGCCGCTACGCCGCTCGAATCGCCCACGGGCGTAGCCGTCGCGATCGAAAACTTCCGCGACGTCGCGCATTTTCCGTTCGTGCATGAAGTGTCGATGGGACCGTCGAAGCACGTGGTCGAGCCGCTCAAGGTTCGTCGCGAAGGCCTCGACGTGTGGATGGAGCGCCCCCTCGACGCAGGCGACGGCGACTGGGCCAACGACGGCGACTGCCTGATGCAGTACCACTGCGCGGCACCCGGCTTCGCCTCGATCACCTACGACTACGAACGGCTGGGCAAGCGCATCGTCGCGGGCTTTCCGTCGCCGGTCGCGTATGACGAGGTGCGCATTTTCTGGGGTGTGGCCAACGAACGCGGCTATCGCGGCGCGGATCTGGAGGAATGCCTGCGCATCGAGGAAATGGTCTATCTGGAAGACATGCCGATCGCTGCCTCGATCCAGCCGCGCGAGATCGACTGGGACGGCCAGGTGGTCGAGCATTCGGTGCCCGCCGATCTGTTCACGCTCAATTACCGGCGCGCCTTCCGTGAGTTCATCGAACGCGCGAAGCCGCTCGCGCCCGTGTTTCCCGTCGAAGTGAAGGCGGCCGTATGAACGCGCGAGCCGCCGCCGCTTTCGAGGTGCGCATCGTCGCCATGCGTCTCGAAGCCGAAAACGTGATGTCGCTCGAACTGCGCGCGCTCGACGGAGCTGCATTGCCCGCGTGGCAGCCGGGCGCGCACGTCGATCTCGCGTTGCCTTCCGGGCTCGTGCGCCAGTATTCATTGTGCGGCGATCCGCAGGACCGTACGTGTCTGCGCATCGCGGTGCTGCGCGAGGAAGCGGGGCGGGGCGGCTCGCGCGAAGTGCACGACGCGCTGCGCGTTGGGCAGACCGTGACGTTACGCGGGCCGCGCAATGCGTTCGAGCTTGCGCCCGCCGACGACTTTCTGTTCGTCGCGGGCGGCATCGGCATCACGCCGCTCATGCCGATGTTGCGCGCGGCGCAGCGCGCGAACGCGCGTTGGCGTCTGCTGTACGGCGGTCGCACGCGTGCGTCGATGGCGTTCGTCGACGAGTTGCAGGCCGTTGGCGGCGAACGCGTATCGATCCTGCCTGCCGACGAAGCGGGCCTGCTCGATCTCGATACGGTTGTGGCCGCTGCGCAAGCGGGCGCGCAGGTCTATAGCTGCGGGCCGGGCGCGCTGCTCGATGCGCTGGGTGCGCGTTTCGACGTGGCTGGACTCGCTCAGCAACTGCATATCGAACGCTTCGGCGCTGCGCCGCTTGCACCTTCGGCCCAGAGCCAGGGCACGCTGCGCGTGATCCTCGCGCGCAGCGGCACGCATGTCGATGTGCCTTCCGATTGCTCGGTGATGCACGCGCTACGCGCGGCGGGACATGACGTGCCGTCGTCGTGCGAGCAGGGCGTGTGCGGCATGTGCGAGACGCGCGTGCTGGATGGCGTGCCCGATCATCGCGACCAACTGCTGACGGAAAGCGAGCGCCAGCGTGGCGATGTGATGATGGTTTGCGTTTCGCGTGCGCTTACGCCTACGTTGACGCTGGATCGCTAGTTCACCCGGGCACGGAGCCGGTCCATTGAATGGATCGGCTTAAAAGATAGGTAATCAGGAATGCAAACAGAGTTTGTAGTAGGCGTGATCTCAGACCGCACGAAGATCGGTCATCACTGGGTGCACGCGACGCACGACAAGTACGTCGCGCCCGTGATCGACGGCATGGGCGCGCTGGCGGTCCTGCTGCCTGCCTGCGGCGGGCGACAGCGTGTGGACGCGATCCTGAACTGCGTCGATGGCTTGCTGTTGACGGGCAGCTATTCGAACGTCGAGCCGCACCTGTATGGCGGCGCACCCAGCGCGCCCGGCACGCTGCACGACCCGCAGCGCGACGCGACGGCGTTGCCGCTGTTGCGCACGGCGATCGAGCGCGGCGTGCCGGTACTCGCGATCTGCCGGGGCTTTCAGGAACTCAACGTCGCTTATGGCGGAACGCTGCATCAGGCGGTGCATGCGGTGGACGGTTATGCCGATCACCGCGAGAACCGCGAAGCGCCGCTCGACGTGCAATACGGACCCGCGCATGGGCTGTCGATCGAACCGGGCGGCGTGTTAGCCGCTTGCGCAGGCGGCGCGCTGGAAACGCGCGTGAACTCGCTGCACGGGCAGGGCATCGCCCAACTCGGCGCGGGGCTGCGGGTGGAAGCACGCGCCCCCGATGGCCTGATCGAAGCCGTAAGCGTGGCGGATGCGAAGGCGTTCGCGCTGGGCGTGCAGTGGCATCCGGAATGGCAGTACGCGGAAAACCCGCTTTCGCAGGCGATTTTCGCGGCTTTCGGTGCGGCTTGCTGCGCGGCGCGCGAGGCGAAAGACCACGTGAAAGAAGCCTGCATAACGGCGTGAGGTCAACGCAATGGAATGGCGCGCGCTACTGCGCATGACGATCGAGACCACGATCGCCAGCACGACAAACCGATCGAACCGATGGACACTCCCATGGAAACGACACAGAAAGCCAGCCTGAACGACTGGCTCGCGCGGCGCGAGACGCTCGCGATCGAGCCGCGCCTTTTTATCGACGGCGCGTATCGCGAGGCGGCGAGCGGCGAGACCTTCGACTGCATCAGCCCAATCGATGGACGCGTGCTGGCGCGCGTCGCTCACGCAGCAGCTGCCGATGTCGATGCAGCGATTGCCGCGGCGCGGCACGCATTCGACGCGGGTGTGTGGGCAGGCCTTAATCCGCGCCAGCGCAAAGCGATCCTGCTGCGCTTCGCGGCGGCGGTGCGCGCGCACCAGGATGAACTCGCCCTGCTCGAAACGCTCGACGCCGGCAAACCCATTGCAGATACCACGACCGTCGATATTCCGGGCGCGGCCTATTGCCTCGAATGGTTTGCGGAAGCCATCGACAAAACCGGCGGCGAAGTCGCGCCTGTCGATCATCATCTGGTCGGCCTCGTCACACGTGAGCCGATCGGCGTGGTGGCCGCCATCGTGCCGTGGAATTTCCCGTTGCTGATGGCCGCCTGGAAGTTCGCGCCCGCACTCGCGGCGGGCAATAGCGTGGTGCTCAAGCCTTCGGAAAAGTCACCGCTCACGGCGATCCGCATCGCGCAACTCGCGTTTGAGGCGGGCATTCCGGCGGGCGTGTTCAACGTCGTGCCGGGCGATGGCGAGACTGGCAAGCGCCTGGCGCTGCACGGCGACGTGGATTGCGTGGCCTTCACGGGATCGACCGCGGTGGGCAAGCAGATCATGCAGTACGCCGCGCAATCGAATCTCAAGCGTGTGTGGCTCGAACTCGGCGGCAAATCGCCGAATATCGTGCTGCCCGATTGCCCCGATCTCGATCGCGCGGCGCGCACGGCAGCGGCTGCGATCTTCTACAACATGGGCGAGATGTGCACGGCGGGCTCGCGGCTACTGGTGCATAGCGAGATTTACGAACGCTTCATGGAAAAGCTGCTCGACGCCACGCGCTCCTGGCAGCCCGGCAATCCGCTCGATCCCGCCACGGCGATGGGCGCAATCGTCGACCGTACGCAAATGGAGCGCGTACTGGCGCTGATCGAAGCGGGCCGCACTGAAACCACGCTGCTCGCGGGCGGCAGTCGCGTGCGGGAAGAAACCGGCGGCTTTTATATCGAGCCGACCTTGTTCTCGACCGCGCCCGATGCGCGCATTGCGCGCGAGGAAATATTCGGCCCGGTTCTCTCCGTGATGACGTTCGACACGATCGATGAAGCGATCAGGATTGCGAATGACAGCGACTACGGACTCGCCGCCGCCGTCTGGACAGCCGATCTCACCACGGCACACGAGGTCTCGCGCCGCTTGCGCGCGGGCACCGTCTGGGTCAATTGCTACGACGAGGGCGGCGACATGAATTTCCCGTTCGGCGGCTACCGTCAATCGGGCAATGGGCGGGACAAATCGCTGCACGCGCTGGAAAAGTACACGGAACTTAAGTCGACGCTGTTGCGGCTGCGCTGAGGCGCGCATGCGCGATGAAACACCGGAAACCACCCACGAGGAGAAGCAACACATGAAGGCGAAGGTCGGAGTGCTGGCGGGATTGATGTGCGCATCGCTGGGCGCGCACGCGCAGAGCAGTGTGACGTTGTTCGGCGTGCTGGACGAAGGGTTGAACTACACGAGCAACGCGGGCGGCCACAGCACGTGGCAGACATCGAGCGTCGATCTCGCAACGAGCCGCTGGGGCATCAAGGGCAACGAAGATCTGGGCGGCGGACTGCACGCGATCTTCGACCTGGAAAGCGGCTTCACGATGGACGACGGCAAGCTCTATTACGGCGGCCGCCTGTTCGGCTATCAGTCGTATGCGGGCTTGCAGTCGGACCGCTTCGGCACGCTCACGTTCGGGCGCCAGTTCGACTCCCTCACCGACGTGATCGGCTCGATGACGGCGAACGGCAACTGGGGCGGCTTCCTGTTCTCTCATCCGCTCGATAACGACAACACCGACGCGACTTATCACGCGAGCAATTCGGTCAAGTTCACCTCGGCGACCTATGGTGGCTTGAGCGCCACCGCGCTTTATGGCTTCGGCAACAAGGCGGGCGACTTTGCCAGCAACCGCGTATTCAGCGCGGGCCTGAACTACGCCATCGGCACGCTCACGCTCGGTGCGGTGTACGAAGACCTGTCGTCGCCTGGCACGACCACGACGGGCAGTGTGGCTTCAGACGACGCCAACTTCATCGCGGCGAACCAGAAGACCTATGGCGTGGGCGCGAGCTACGGCATCGGCGCGGCGGTGCTGGGTCTGGTGTACACGCATGTGGCGATCGAGCAACCGGCCTCGTCGCTTTATGTCGGCGACTTCTCGGACGTCTCGAAGCTCAACTTCGACAACATCGAATTCAATGCGCGTTACAACCTGCGCGACGATGTGATGGTGGGCGCGATGTACACCTATACGCTCGCGCACCTGGGCCGCAGCGGCGGCGACGCTTCGCGGCACTGGAACCAGCTTGGCGTGATGAGCCAGTATCTGCTCTCGAAGCGCACCTCGGTCTATGCGCAGGCGGTCTATCAGAAGCTCAGCGGTGGCGACGGCAGCACGCCGCTCGATACGGCCTATATTCCCGGCTCTGCGGGTGCATCGTCGAACGGGCATCAGTTCGTCGCGCGTGTGGGGATGTCGCACTCGTTCTAAGGTGTGACGTACGCGGGCGATTGCAGCAGGAGATACGCGCCGTCTTCCGCCACGCCCGCGTCTACCGCGATAAATCCCTGCGCACGATAGAACGCCAGCGCCGCTTCATTGCGCGTGAGGCATTTGAGCGCGTAGCGCAGTACGCCCCATTGCGGCAGCGCGCCGAGCAAGGCGCGGCCCACGCCCTGGCGTTGATTCGTTGCGTCCACATAGAGATGGTGAATAAAACGATCAGGTGTCCATACGGCAATGAAGCCCACCAGGTCTCCATCGCCATCGAGCGCCACGAGCACGTTTTCGCCCGCAGTCTGGGTATCGAAGTCTTCCAGCTTGAAATGGTCGGCGTCTTGCCAGACGAAGGTGGCACGCCGCGCGAGCAGAAACAGTTCGCGCAGCGCGGGCAGGTCGGTGGGCGTGGCGCTGCGGATCGACAGCGGCATCGTCAGGCGGATACGTCGTCGGTATGCGGGCGCGCTTCACGCACCGCGCTCGGATGCCACAAACGCGCACCGCCTTCGATGCCGCGATCGTTCGGCACAGTCGCCACATTGGGCGGCAGAGCGAAGGTCAAGCGTTCGGCATTGCCTCCGCCAATCCAGAGCTTGTCGTAATGCACGAGCGATTCGAGAATGCCGATGACCTTCTGCACGCGCTGGTTCCAGCGCTTGTTACCGGCCTTGCGGCGCGCGGCGTCGCCGATGTATTCGTCGTACGCGTGCTTCTTGCTGACCGGATGATGCGCGAGTTCCAGATGCGGCATCAGTTCGCCGTCGCGAAAGAGCGCCGTGCCCGCGCCCGTGCCCAGCGTCAGCACGAATTCGAGGCCGTGGCCCTCGATGGCCGCGAAGCCCTGCATCTCCGCATCGTTGATCATGCGCACCGAGGCGATGCCCAGACGCTCGCCTAGCATCTGCGCGAGCGGCACGTCGTGCCAGCCTTCCACGCCAAGATGCGGCGCGGTGAGCACGCGGTTGTTGCGCACGAAGCCCGGAAAGCCGATGGAAACGCGCGTGGCCGGATGCTGCTGGAGCAGCGGCGCAACCAGCGTATGCAGCGTGTCCACCAGCAATTCGGGCGGGCAGGGATGCGGCGTCGCCACCCGCACGCGTTCGGTGAGCATGGCGCCCTGGGCGTCGACGATTGCGGCTTTCAGCCCGGTGCCGCCAATGTCGATGGCGAGGATGTTTTCAATCTTCTTTGTTGTGGACTTCCGCGGGCTTCGAGTCGTGCGGCTTGCTGTTTTCTTGCTCTTTGTCGTTTTCGCTGTGGTCACGCGCGCCTCCGTTGATTTTGAATTCTGGCGGGTTGTTTCACTGCTTTTTGGGTTCCGCTGGCGTTAGCGTACGCCATGCGCGGCCATCGCGTGCGAGTAGTGCATCGGCTTCGGCCGGCCCCGCGCTGCCCGAGGCATACCCGTGCACGGGCGGCGCCGCGCCATCCTTGGGATGCAGCACGTCATCCACAGCGGACCACGTTGCCTCGATGCTGTCCGCGCGCTGGAACAGCGTCGCATCGCCGAGCATGCAGTCGTAGAGCAGCGTTTCATAGCCCACGTTAGCGTGCTGCGCGAAGAAGTCGTCGTAGTCGAACGTCGAGCGCACCGCGCCAATCTCCATGACCGGCCCCGGCGTTTTCACGTTGAAATCGAAGCTCGTGCCATGCGAGGGATCGATGCGCAGCGTGAGCACGTTGGGCGTCAGCGCATCGACGGGCGTGTCGCGAAAGAGGCGGAACGGCACGCTCTTGAGTTGCACCGCGATCTCCGTGCGCCGCGCCGCGAGCCGCTTGCCGGTACGCAGATAAAACGGCACGCCCGCCCAGCGCCAGTTGTCGATATGCACGCGCGCAGCAGCGTAAGTCTCCGTGCGGCTGTCCTTTGCGACGTTCGGCTCGTCGCGGTAGGCGCCGCCTGCGGGGCCTTGTTCGTACTGGCCAAGCACCACGTCCTGCGCGGTGAGCGGCTTGAGCGCGTCGAAGATTTCAGCCTTCTTGTCGCGCACCGCCTCGGCGTCGAACGAATTGGGCGGCTCCATCGCGATCATGCCGAGTAGCTGGAACAGGTGGTTCGGCACCATGTCGCGGAACGCGCCGGTCTGCTCGTAGAAGCTGCCGCGTCCTTCCACGCCGATCACCTCGGCGGCCGTGATCTGCACGTTGTCGATGTACTCGCGACGCCAGATCGGCTCGAACAGCGCATTGGCGAAGCGCACGGCCAGGATGCTCTGCACCGTGTCCTTGCCGAGAAAATGGTCGATGCGATAAATCTGCGACTCCTGCGCGAAGTCCAGCAGATGCCGGTTCAGATCGCGCGCGGAGGCGAGATCGGTGCCGAAGGGCTTTTCGATTACGATGCGGCGAAACGCGCCCCCATCTTCTTCCTTCAGCAGCCCCGCTTTACCCAGGCGTTCGATGATCGGCTTGAAGAAGCGCGCGCCCACGGCCAGGTAGAACACGACGTTGCCTTTCGACTTGTCGTTGCCGAACTGGCTGGCGAGGCGTTGGTACAAGCCCTCGTCCTCGAACTCACCCGATTCATAACGCAAGCGCTGCGCGACCCAGTTCCACGCGTTGTCATCGAGCTTGCCCGCGTGGAAGGTGCTGGCCTTGTCGGCGGCGAACTGTTCGAGCGCGCTGTGCAGATCGTCGCGCCATTGCTGCGTTTCGCGCTCGCCGTGATTGACGCCGATGATCTGCATGCCGTCGTCGAGCAGGCCGTCGACGGCGAGGTTGTAGAGCGCGGGCATCAGCAGGCGTTTGGTCAGGTCGCCGCCCGCGCCGAAGATCACGAGCGTGCAGGGCGGCGCGCGATGCCTGCCGGCGGGGGCGGCGGGCGCGGTGGACGCATGGGCGGGCACCTTGGCGCTGGCCGTGGCGGCATCGACGGTGACGTGTTGGATCGGTTCAGTGGGCATGATTTCGCTTAGGCTATCCGGTTCGGGTGAAGGGCATGACCATGCAGGGCCAGCAAGAACGGTTCCTTGCGTGTTTCATGAGTGACCACACGGCGAGGCACGCAGTTCCCTACGTGAATGAAGGCCTTCTGTAAATCGACGTAAGCCGGAGCGCGTAAACAGCCCTCTTCTGGTGCGCCGCAGCGATTCCCTGGCAAGCTTCACGGAGTTGTATCGCAAGGTGATGTAGCCTGCGCAATGCGGCGCGTTTTGTTGCGCGTCTTTGGGTCGAATCCAGCGGTACGACAACGGTAATCCTGACCAGATGGAGGTTATCTACGATGGCAACGAAGCAAGGCGGCACGCTCTATGTCCTGCAGGCACGTCCCCCCGCGATCATCGCGCTCTCGCCGGACGGCTCGCACGAAGTGGTGCTAGCAAACCTCACGCGCACGCCCGACGGCATCAAGGTCGATGCCGAAAGCGAAGTGGTGTACTGGACCAATATGGGCACCGGCATCCATCTGATCGACGGCGATCCGGCCTCGGGCGCGCTGCCGCCCAACGACGGCACGATCGAGCGCGCGAACCTCGACGGCAGCGGCCATGAGGTGCTGGTGCACTCGGGTCTCGCTGGCACGCCCAAGGAACTGGTGCTCGACAAGGAAAGCGGTCATCTCTACTGGTGCGATCGCGAAGGCATGCGCGTGATGCGCGCGCGTATCGATGGCAGCGAAGTGACGGAGCTGGTGCGCACCGGCAATTTCCCTGACGACACCGCCGACGCCACGCGCCATTGCGTGGGCATCGCGCTCGACAAGGCCAACGGACACGTCTACTGGACGCAGAAGGGCGCGCCGGATGCTGGCGAGGGGCGCATCTTCCGCGCGGGCATCGACCTGCCGGCCGGCGCACATCCCGCGCAGCGGCCCGATATCGAATGCCTGCTGGCGAACCTGCCCGAGCCGATCGACCTGGATATCGACTATGCCAACAGCGTGCTCTACTGGACCGATCGCGGCGACGACGCGCACGACGGCAACACGCTCAACCGCGCGCGTATCACGGCGGCGGGCCTGGTCGAGCGCGAGGTGCTGGCGCGCGAACTGAAGGAAGGGATTGGCGTCTCGCTCGACGCGCAGGGCCGCCGGGCGTTCGTGACCGATCTGGGCGGCAACGTGCGCGAGCTGGATATCGACACGATGGAAGAGTCGCACTTCACGACGGTCGCGCATCTGGGACCGCTCACGGGGATCGATTACATCGATAACTGAGCGTGCTCACCGCGTGCGCCTGAAGAAACTGCCCGGCTTTTTGCCGGGCAGTTTCGTATCGGATCAACGCAACGCCTGACGAATGCCTAGCGCCACGATCACGATGCCGCAGGTGCGATCGATCCAGGCGCGCGCGCCCGCATAGGCGGTTGCGATGGCTGCGTGGGACAGGACCAGCGCGACGGCGCCGTACCAGCATGTCGACGTGGCGGCGACGGTTGCGAGCATGGCAAAGAAGGTGGGCGCGGATACATGCGTGGGCGCCGCGGAAGAAAACACCGCCGCATAGAACGCGATGGATTTCGGGTTCGCGATATTGGTCGCCACGCCTTGCAGGAAGGCGGAACGTGCGCCGCGTGTGGGCGTGGCCTGGTCGGCGCGCACGGGGCCTGGCCGCGCCGATACGATGAGCTTCAAACCGAACCAGACCAGATAGGCGGCCCCCGCGAGCTTGACGCTAATGGCAAGCCACGGAAACACCGCGAACACCATGCCGATACCGAGAATCGCGCAACTCGCCCAGAACAGGTTGACGGCGACGATGCCGGCGACGAGCGCGAGGGCGTCGGCCCGTTTCGCGGAGACCGCCTTGTGCACGACCGCGACGAAGTTCGGGCCAGGAATGACGACGCCAGCAATATAAACAGAAAACACGGCGGCGACGGCGGAGAAGTCGATCATGGTTGAGCAGGGGGAACGTTGGTGGCGGGCCGCGACATTGTGAGGCAAAGCGCAAATGCGCGCTTGAGCCTGCCTATGTCCGCTCGCGCATGCCAACGCTCTGGATGCGCTTCAGATACGCCCCCACGAATTCGACAAAGACCCGCACCTTCGCGGACAGATTCAGGCGCTCCGGATAAACCGCATAGATATCGGCGGCGGGCAGCGACCAGTCCGCAAGCAAGGGGGTGAGCGCGCCGGTATCGACATAAGGCTGCACGTCCCATTCGGAGCGCACGAGAATGCCGTGCCCGTCGAGCGCCCAGCGCAGTGTCGCTTCGCCGTCATTGCTGCTCATCACGCCGTGGACTTTCACGAGTTCGTGGCGCTTGCCCTTGGTGAAGTGCCAGGTGCCATACGCCGTGTCGTTCTCGCGTAGCACGATGCAATCGAGCCCGCGCAATTCGCCCGGTATTTTCGGCACGCCATGACGCGCCAGAAAAGCGGGCGACGCGCACACCACCCGGCGATTGCTCGCGAGCATCTTGCCGACCACGCGCTGATCCGGCAGATCGCCAAAACGGATGCCGACGTCATAACCTTGCTCGGCGAGATTCATCGGCCGGTCGGTGAGGTCGAGTTGCACTTCCACCTCGGGATGCAGGCCGCGAAATTCCGAAAGCGCCGGCACGATGTGCCGCCTGCCGAAACCGAACGTCGCATTCACCTTCAGCAGTCCTTGCGGTTTATCGCGGCTGCTGGACACGAGGCGCTCCAGTTCCTGCACCTGTTCCAGCAGCTTCGTGCCGGTGGACAGATAGAGCTCGCCTTCCTGCGTGATGGCGAGTCGCCGAGTGGTGCGGTTCAGCAATTTCACGCCCAGGCGTCGTTCGATCTGGCTCAGGCGCGTGCTGATGGCCGGTGGCGTCACGCCCAGGTCGCGCGCGAGCGCGGACAGACTCCCTTGCGTGACCAGTCGAGCGAAGAATTCGAGGTCGGAAATGGGATCCATGACGGGTCGATTATTAAGTTAAATTTAAAAGTTGCTTAAGCTGTGCGCCATTTTAATGCGTCAGTCGCCCAATTACACTAGCGCAAACGATCCGGACAGGCCTTTGTCCGGAGCCTGGAGGAAACGATGGGACAGACGCTTTACCAGAAGATCACAGGAGACCATACGGTTTTCCGTATCGACGATCAGCACGTCGCGCTCTACGCCGACCTGCATATCATGAACGAGTACACGAGCCCGCAGGCCTTCGGCGCGCTCGACGCCAAGGGCCTCGCCGTGCGTTGCCCGGAAAAGCAGATGGGCGTGGTGGATCACGTGATTCCCACCCATCCCGTGGCCGCTGACAAGCGCACGATCATGATCGACGCGGCCGCGCATCAGGCCGCCAATTTCACGCGCAACTGCCAGAAGCACGGCATTCATCTGTTCGATGTGCAAGACCGCGAACAGGGCATCGAGCACGTGGTCGCGCCCGAGATCGGGCTGATCCGCCCCGGCATGGTGGTGCTGTGCGGCGATAGCCACACCACGACGTATGGCGCGCTCGGCGCGCTGGGTTTTGGCATCGGCACGTCCGAAGTGGAACATGTGCTGGCGACGCAGACGCTCGTGTATCGCGTGGCGAAAGACATGCGCATTCATGTCGATGACGCGTTGCCTGTGGGGACCACCTCGAAGGACCTCGTGCTCTACATCATCGCGAAGATCGGTGCGCAAGGTGCGCGCGGTTTCGTCGTCGAATACACCGGTTCCGCTATTGCGGCGCTGTCGGCAGAGGCGCGCATGACGTTGTGCAATATGACCGTTGAAGCGGGCGCGCGCGGCGCGCTGATCGCCCCGGACGACACCACTGTGCAATACGTGAGCGAGCGCATGCAAGGCTTCACGCAGGCGCAGATCGAAACCTTCGCAGTGCAATGGAAGCAACTGAAATCCGATGCGGACGCAACGTTCGACGTGACGCACACGTTCGATGCGAGCGAAGTCGCACCGTTCGTGACGTGGGGTACGAGCCCCGATCAGGCGATCGCCATCAACGCGCGCATTCCCGCGCTCGCCGCCGATGCGCTCGAACGCAGCAACGCAGTCAAGGCGCTCGATTACATGGGCCTCGACGCGGGCCAGACCATTGACGGGCTGGCGGTCGATCATGTCTTTATCGGCTCTTGCACCAATGCGCGTATCGAAGATTTGCGCGCCGTGGCCGCGATCGTGCGCGGGCGCAAGGTGGCGGGGACGGTGCGCGCGATGATCGTGCCGGGCTCGGGCCGCGTGCGCGAGCAGGCCGAACGCGAAGGCGTGGCGCAAACGCTGATCGACGCGGGTTTCGAATGGCGGCAGCCGGGCTGCTCGATGTGCCTCGCGATGAACGACGACGTTCTCGCGCCGGGCCAGCGCTGCGCCTCGACCACCAACCGCAATTTCGAAGGCCGCCAGGGACGTGGCGCCCGCACCCATCTCATGAGTCCCGCAATGGCCGCCGCCGCTGCGCTGGCGGGCCGCATCGTCGACGTTCGCAAGGAGTTCCAGCATGGCTAAGCCGTTCGCAATCTCGGGCACCGCCGCGCCGCTGCCGATCAACAATCTGGACACCGACCAGATCATGCCGAAGCAATTCCTGCTGGGCATCGACAAGTCCGGGCTCGCCCAGGGCGTGCTCTACGACTTGCGTTACGACGGCGATGGCCAGCCGCGTGCGGGCTTCGTGCTGAATCAGGCGCCGTTCGCAGGCGCGAAGATCCTCGTGACCGGCTCGAACTTCGGCTGCGGATCGAGCCGCGAACATGCCGTCTGGGGCCTTCAGCAAGCCGGTTTCGAAGCGGTGATCGCGCCGAGCTATGGCGAGATCTTTTACTTCAACGCGACCAATAATCGCTTGCTGCTGGTGATGCTGCCGCTCGCGCAAGTGGAAGCGATCGTCGCCGAGCTTGAAAGCGGTGAAGAAAAAGGCATCACGATCGACGTTGAAAACGAAGTGGTCGTGACGCCTGCGGGTCAGCGTTATGCGTTCTCCTTGCCCGCGCGCCAGAAGCAGATGCTGGTGGAAGGACTGGACACGGTGCGCATGACCTTGCGCGACGCGGACAAGATCGCAGCGTATGAAGCGGAGCACGCGCGCGTGCGACCGTGGTGCCGTATTGATTTGCCTGCCCAGCAGCAACATCGCTGAATCGGGTTAAGCCCCCCCGCAATCCATTCCTATAACGAAAGCCGTCCGTGTCATGCGCCTCAGCGTGTATGAACGGCGCGGCAGGAGACTGCCATGAGCATCGCCTCAGTTCGCGCGGAGGATGACGCCGCGCTGGAAACCCGCGTCGTGCGTACGGTGTCGCGCCGCATCACGCCGTTCATCATCGTCCTGTATTTCCTGAGCTTTCTGAATCGCGTCAACGTGGGGTTTGCCGGCCTCACGATGAATCGCGATATCGGCTTGACCCAGGCGATGTTCGGTGTCGGCGCGGGCATCTTTTTCGTCGGCTATATCGCGGCGGGCATGCCGTCGAATCTCGCGCTGCAACGCGTGGGCGCACGGCGCTGGATCGCGTTCCTGATGGTGGTGTGGGGTGCGCTTTCGGCCGCGACGGCGTTCGCGAGCGGCCCGTATAGCTTCTATGGCCTGCGCTTCGTGCTGGGGCTTGCCGAGGCGGGCTTCTTTCCCGGCATCATCCTGTACCTGAGCTACTGGTTTCCCGCACGCCACCGCGCCTTCGTCACCGCGATGTTCATGACGGCGGCGCCGCTCGCCAACATGATCGGCTCGCCCATTTCCGGCGCGCTGATGAATCTGGAGGGCGTTATGCATCTGCATGGCTGGCAATGGCTCTTTCTGGTCGAAGGCGCGCCTACGGTGCTGCTTGGGATCGTTTCGTACTTCTATCTGACCGATCGGCCGGAAGACGCCCGCTGGCTCGCACCCGCCGAACGTAGCTGGTTGTCCGCCGAAATGCAGCGCGAGCGCGACGCGAAGGCCGCGCAAAGCCGCTCCAGCGTCTGGGCGGCTGTGAAAGATCCGCGCGTGCTGTTGCTGGCGCTCGTCTATGCAGGCACCTCCACGGGCCTCTACGCCATCGGCATCTGGGCGCCGATGATCATTCATCGCTTTGGCTTCAGCTATTTCGAACTGGGCCTCGTCAACGCCATTCCAAACCTGTTCGCCGTGGTCACGATGGTGTTGTGGGCGCGCAATTCGGATCGCACCGGCGAGCGCCGTCTGCATGTGGCGATCGCGTGTCTCGCGGCCGGGATCGGCATGCTGATGTCGGGTCATGCGTCCAGCGTGATCGTGCTGCTCGTGGGCCTGTCGATTGCGAATTTCGGCATCAACGCCGCGAAGCCGCCGCTCTGGAGCATGCCGACGCAGTTCCTCTCGGGTTCGGCCGCCGCCGCGGGCATTGCGCTCATCAACGCGATGGGCAGTCTGATCGGCGGCACCATCGGGCCGATGGTGATCGGCAAGCTGCGCGACATTGGCGGCGATTATTCGCTGGGGTTGTATTTCGTGAGCGCGACGCTGTTTGTCTCGGCCGTGCTCGCGTATCTGTTCGGCGCGCGGGGGCGACGCGGCGGGCGAGGTGAGCAGAGAGCCGAGGAGCGCGCCATCGTTCAACGCTAAATCAACGCTAAACGGGAAGCCGCTAAAATGGCGATGAGCGGCGGCGCTTCGCGCGCCGCCACGAATTGCCCTTCAATTCCGTGCCATTTTCAGCGTGCCCCCAGCGTGACCACTGCCACTCTCGACCAACTGCGCGCCGGACAACTCGCCGGCGCGCGTCAGCTCAAGCTCGCTTGCGGCCTGACCGAATTCCCGCGCGAGATCTTCGACCTTGCCGACACGCTGGAGGTGCTCGATCTCTCCGGCAACGCGCTGACGTCGCTGCCCGACGATCTGCCGCGCCTCTCCCGCCTGCGCATCCTGTTCGCCTCGCAGAACCCCTTCACCGAATTGCCGCCCATGCTGGGCGAGTGTGCGTCGCTCAGCATGGTCGGCTTCAAGTCGAATCGCATCCGCCATGTGCCGGCGAGCGCACTGCCGCCGCAACTGCGCTGGCTGATCCTCACCGATAACGAAGTCGAGACGCTGCCGCCGGAACTCGGCGCACGCCCGCAGTTGCAAAAGCTCATGCTTGCGGGCAATCGCCTGCGCACGCTGCCCGAGACGATGGCCGCGTGCAGCCGCCTCGAATTGCTGCGGATTTCCGCGAATGCATTCGATGCGCTGCCCGACTGGTTGCTGAAGCTGCCGCGACTCGCGTGGCTCGCCTACGCGGGTAACCCGTTCAACGCGGCGCGCGAGCATGCGGCCACGGCGCATGCGCCGGTGCCCGATATCGACTGGCATTCGCTCGCGCTCGGGCAGACCCTGGGCGAGGGCGCATCGGGCGTGATCCACCGCGCGACGCGTCTGCTCAAGGACGGGCATCCGGCTCAGGCGGTCGCCGTGAAGCTCTTCAAGGGTGCGGTGACGAGTGATGGCCTGCCTGACCTTGAAATGGCCGCGTGCCTGCAAGCCGGCCAGCATCCGAACCTCATTCCCGTGCTGGGCAGGATCGCGGGGCATCCGCTGGACGAGCATGGCCTCGTGATGGCGCTGGTCGATCCCGCGTTCGGCAACCTCGCCGGGCCGCCGAGCCTGGATTCGTGCACGCGCGACGTCTATGCGGCCGACGTGCGTTTCGACTGGGCGAGCGCGCTGCGCATCGCGCGTGGCATTGCGTCGGCGGCGCAACATCTGCATGGGCGCGGCATCATGCACGGCGATCTGTACGCGCACAACATCCTGCACGATGGGGCGGGGCACGCGTTGCTGGGCGACTTCGGCGCGGCCTCGTTTCATGATGCCGATGACGCGGCGCTGGCGGGCGCACTCGAACAGATCGAGGTGCGTGCGTTCGGCTGCTTGCTGGAAGAACTGGCGCAGCGAGCGATTCAGGCATCGGACGCGCGCGTTGATGCGCTCGATGCGCTGGTTGCGGATTGCCTCGGCGAGTGCGTCGGCAAGCGGCCGTCGTTTGCAGCGATTATCGAGCGGCTTGATGCGCTGGTTTAAACGCGTTATTGCGTGAGCCTTCTTTATTCTGGCGCTTTTAAATATCGGCGACCTGCTTTTCAGGGTTTTGCGAGCATTTTGCATCTCGCTGATATGATCCGGTAAATCATTCCTGAATATGTGCAGCACCTTGTTCCAAGGTGCTGCAATTTTTTCCGCAAATTGTTATCCGGACGCCCTGCAGGGCGTCCGCGAGCACGTCCGTTTCTTGCATCATTGAATCCACGCCGATTATCACCGTTCCCGGCAATGCGAATTGAATTAACGCCGGCGTGCTGTAACAAATGTTGCATTTAAATATGCTCTCATGCGCTTTTTAATCCCGATGATTTCGCCTAAAGTAGCGATGCCCGTGACCAGGCATCCGGTTTGCCGGATTAAAACGTGAGATGAACAAGGAAGAAAAATGAGTTTCGCCTTTAATGGCGGCTTGCCTGGCGACCTGAGCGGCGGTGCCTCCGGCGCATTCAGCGCGCTCGGCGGCCTGACGGGCTCGGCTGCCTCAGCCATCGCCGGCAGCGTTGGACCGCTTGCGGGCCTCGCCGGCAACCTCGATACGATCCAGCGCGCGCAGCAACTCGCGCAAACCGGCTTTTCCCTGCTCGGCAAGTCGACGGGAGCGGTGGCGCAGTCCATCAACGGCTCGGCGGGCGACGCCGCGCTGCTCACGCAGATGAATCGCTACGTGACGATCGATACGCCGCTCGGCAGCGATGTGCTGCTCGTGAGCGCGCTGGTCGTCGACGAGCATGTCAACCGCCTGCCCGAGATCCATCTGGATCTGCTCTCGCATCGCCACGATCTGCAACCCGGCGATCTGATCGGCCAGCAGGTCAAGATCCAGCTCGATCAAACGGCCGCGGACTTTTCGCTGGAGCGCGTGGTGGCGGCTGCCGCCGGTGCGGACAACACGCGCTATTTCGACGGCTATGTCGCTTCGTTCGACCGCATGAGCAACCCGGGGCGCGTCACGCAGTACCAGATGACGGTGGTGCCGTGGTTCTGGTTTCTCACGCGCTCCACCGACTGCCGGATCTTCCAGAACAAGACCGCCCAGGACATCCTCACCGAGGTGTTCCAGGAGCACGGCTTCGCGGATTTCGTGTTCGATATCCACGGCGCGCAAACGTCGCTCGAATACGTCGTGATGTACCAGGAGTCGTATTTCAACTTCTGCGCGCGGCTGATGGAACAAGAGGGGTTGATCTGGACGCATCGCTACCAGAAGGACAAGCACCTGCTGGCGATCGGCGATTCGAATCTGGTGTTCCGTCCGATTGACGGGCTGCCGACTGTACCGTTCGCAGACAGCGTGTCGAGCGAGTTCAACGGCATCGATCAGCTGCACGAAGGCGGTCATTTCGGTCTCGGCAAGGTCACGTATCGCGACTTCAACTATCACAATCCGACTTCGCCGCTGATGCTGGTAGAGGCCGAATCGCAGACAATCAAGCACGCGCGGCTCAATTCGACCGAGCGCTTCGAGCATCAGTCTTTGTTCGATCGCAGCGACGACGGCAACCGTTACGCACGCTACGCAATGGAAGCCGAAGAAGCCCAGGCGCAGCGCTACACGGGCTCCGGCTTCGCGTGGCGCATGACCACGGCAGGCAACGTCACCGTGACGGGGCACCCCGTTGTCGCGATGAATCGCGAGTACGTGATCCTGCGCGTGCGTCATGAAGCCGTGAACGACTACGCACAACACGAAGTGAAACTGCCGTACCGCAACTCGTTCGCGCTGCTGCCGAACAAGGTGCCGTACCGCGCCATGCGCACCACGCCCAAGCCGCTGATTCAGGGCACGCAGTCGGCCATCGTGGTTGGGCCGAAAGGCGAGGAAATCTATACCAACGGCAGCGCCGTGAAGGTCCATTTCCTGTGGGACCGGCGCGGCAAGCGCGACGGCTCGGATTCGATGTGGATTCGCGTTTCGCAGCCGTGGGCGGGCGCGGGTTGGGGCGCGGCCGCAATTCCCCGCATCAACCAGGAAGTGCTGGTGGCGTTCAACCAGGGCGACCCGGACAATCCCGTGATCGTCGGGCGCGTCTATAACGGCGACAACGGCAACCCGTATCACGGCGCGGCGGGCCAGACGATGGGGATCAAGAGCCAGACCTTCAAGGGCCAAGGCTCGAACGAAATCCGCATGACCGATACGAACGGCCAGCAGGAGCTATTCCTGCATGCGCAGAAGGATCTGAATACGGTCATTCAGGATACCGAAACGCATCGCGTGGTGAGTGGCGCGCGCATTGTCACGCTCGATACGGGCGACGAAACCAAGTGGATCGCCAAGGGCAACCTGACCGAAACCATCGCGCAGAAACGCGGCACGACGGCCACCACGGTCGAGGTGCTCACGCCCGCGAAAGACGGCGGAGGCGGCACGCAGCAATACGAAGCTGAAAACGGCCTGATGCTCAAGGTGCAAGACAGCTTCATTCTGCTCGCGCCCGAAGGCATCACGCTTCAGCACAAAGGCTCCGTGATCCGCATGGACGACTCCGGCGTGATGATCAACGGCCAGCGCATCGACCTGAACAAGTAACGACGTATCAAATAAGCGAAGCACGACTTCCCATGCACTACGCGATTCATGAAGGCAGCTTCGTGCTGCCCGACGCTGCGCTCGACCGCACCGTCAACATCCTCATGCTCAACGAAGGCCCGGGCGGGTTGAACCTCGTCATTTCGCGCGGCCGTCTGCGCGAGGGCGAGGACCTCGATGCCTTTGTCGCGCGCGAATGGGCGCTCGCCACGCGCGAGGCGCCGAAACTCACCGAGCGCTCGCGCGCCGCGGTGAGCGTGGCGGGCCGCGCCGGTATCCAGATCGAAGCGACGCACGAACAGGACGGCCGTCTGCGCCACCAGATGCAGACGGTGTTCCCGAGCGACGACAGCGGGCGCATCCTCGTCATGACGCTGACCAGCGCCGCGCCATTCACGGACGAACAGCGCGCGATCGCGGCGCGCATGCTCGACAGCTACCAGCCGCGCGTGGCGCAGCCCACCTTGATCGAGTCGCCGGGCGCCGCATCGTGAGCAGCGAACAGTTCGCCGCCGCGCGAAAGGACGACCCGATCAGCCATACCAGCCTGGCCGGCGACCTGCTGGCGATGGGCGGATCGCTGCTGGGCGGGATGGCGGTCGGCATGCTGTTGACGACGGCAGTGGAGGGCCTGGTTGGCGCGGGGCTGGTTGCGCTGGAAATCGGCTCGGGCGGGCTGGCGACGCCGCTCGTGATCGGCATCGGCATTGGCGTGGCGGCCGCGATGGAAGGCTCGGGGCTGAACGAGAAGATCGACGACACGGCGCATGCACTCGCCAATGCCATCGCGCCGCCCGACATCAAAGGCACGATCACGAGCGGCTCGGCCAACGTCTTCGTGAACGACCATCCGGCCGCGCGCGCGGCCAGCCCAGGCGACACGGACAGCGTTGCCTGCCAGAACCACTCGGGCCCGCAGATGATCGCCCAGGGCTCAGGCAACGTGTACATCAACAGCCATCCGGCCGCACGCGTGGGCGATAAGACCACCTGCGACGGCACGATTGCAGTGGGCTCGGACAACGTCTTTATCGGCGGCGGCACCCAGCAGGTGCGCGACATCACGCCGGCGCGCAAGTGGGTCGCGTGGCTGGGCTCGGCGATTGGTATCGCGCTCGCGCTATGCGGGCGCGGCAAGACGAACTGGAGCGCGTTGAAGGCGGCATTGCCCTGTATCGGGCTCAACCTCGCGGGCAGCCTGATCGGGACGGCACTGGGAAGTCTGTTCAGGACATCCACGGGCCACCCGGTCAATGTGATCACGGGCGGGAAGATTCTCGATGGCGCCGACGATACCGATTTCGTCTTGCCAGGCCCGCTGCCAATCGCGTGGCAACGCTTCTACAGTAGCCACGACGACCGCGCCGATAGCCTCTTTGGACGCGGCTGGAGCGTACCGATCAGCGTCGAGCTAAACATCGCACGCGACGCGGCGGGCAAGATCGCTTCAATCACGTACTGGGACGAACAGGGCCGCGATATTGTGTTCCCGGCTGTCGCGCCGGGAGAAAGCCACTTCAGCGTGCCAGAAGGCCTCTATCTGATCTGTACCGCTGGCGGACACTATGTGGTGGAGTCGGTGGATGGCGTGTACCGCGATTTCGGCATGGCACATGATTCGGATGCCGAAGCAGAATCGCTGAAGCTCTGGCGTCTCGAAGACCGCAACGGCAACTGGATCGAAATCGCACGGGACGAAGCGGATGGAAAACCGCTGCGCTTGCTGGACGGCACTGGACGTGTGCTCGCGCTGAATTACGCGCACACGCATCCGGCGCGTATCGAAACGATCGACCTCGTGCGTGGCGTCGACGGCGAGCCGCCGGAAACGCTGGTCCGCTACGCCTATACCGATCAAGGCGAACTGGCCACGGTCACCGACCGCAGCGGCCACGTGATGCGGCGCTTCGCCTATGCCGATGGCCTCATGACGATGCACACGCTGCCGGGCGGCCTGCAATGCTTCTACGCGTGGCAGGGCACTGGGCGCGCCGCCCGCGTGGTGCGCCACTGGACCGACGACGGCGAGGCCTACGCGTTCGACGCCGATCCCGAACAACGCGCCGTGACGATCAAGGATCAACTCGGCCGCGTGACGCGCTGGACCTGGAACGAAGACCGGCAGCCGCTGAGCTATACCGACGCCGAAGGACATGTGTGGCGTTTCGAGTGGAACCCATTGCGCCAACTCCTGAGCGCCACGGACCCGGCTGGCCACACGACACGCTTCGAATACGACGACCGTGGCCGCCAGATCGCGCGCACCGATGCCCTCGGCCGAACCGAACGCACGGAATGGAACGGCTATTACGACGTACCGGTCGCGGAAACCGACCCCGCGAACGCACGTTGGACCTATCGCTACGACGCGCGCGGCAACCTGACGATGACGCGCGACCCCGCCGGACACGCGACCGAATATCACCGCGACGAACGCGGACTCGTGCATACCGTGCGCGATGCGCGCGGCGGCTACAAGCACCTCGAATGGAACGCGCGGGCGCAGTTGACGGCCTACACCGATTGCTCGGGCAAGACCACACGCTTCGCCTACGACGCGCGCGGCGCGCTCGCACGCGTGACCGATGCGGCGGGCCAGCAGACCGTCTACGCGGCGGATGCGCTGGGGCGTGTCACGTCGATCGTGACCGCCGACGGCGCGCGGCAGGCGTTTCGCTACGACGGCGCGGGCCGCCTCGTCGAAGTCGTCGATCCGCACGAGCGCAGCACACGCTACGAACTGAACCCGCGCGGCCTGCTGCTTTCGCGTACGGACGCAGCGGGCCGCGTCGTGAAGTTCGGCTACGACGAAGCGTTTCGCCTGGGCGCGCTGACCAACGAAAACCGCGAACGCTACACCTTCCGTTATGACCGCCGCGACCAGTTGATCGAGGAAATTCGCCTCGACGGCAGCCGCCGCGAATACGCGTATGACGCCTGCGGCTTCGGCATCGCGCTCCAGGAAGGCCGGCTTTGCACACGCTACGAACGCGATGCGCTTGGCCGTCTCACGGCGAAGGAAGCGGGCCGTGAACGCTGCACCTATCTATACGACAAGGCCGGCCGGATCGCCACGGCGGAACTTCATGCC